>JALORQ010000034.1 GCA_025458805.1 Rubrivivax sp. | reverse complement strand
CGGCGACGTGATCCTGCTGGCCTACGGCGGACACGGCTTCCGGATGCTCGAGCCCACCGAGATCATCGAGGTCAAGCAGGGACCGTACGTCGGCGAGCAGGACAAGACCCGCTTCGCGGGCGTCGCGCCCGGCGCCGTGCGCCTGCGGGGTGGTGCCGCGTGATCCCGGTCAACGAGCCGCTGCTCGACGGCAACGAGAAGCGCTACCTGGCGGAGTGCATCGAGACCGGCTGGATCAGCAGCGAAGGCCCGTTCGTCGAGCGCTTCGAGCACGGGATGGCCGCGCGCATGGGCCGCCGCCACGCGGTGGCGGTGTGCAACGGCTCGATGGCGCTCGACGCCGCCGTCGCGGCGCTCGGCATCGGGCCCGGCGACGAGGTGATCCTGCCGAGCTTCACGATCGTCTCGTGCGCCGCGGCCGTCGTGCGGGCCGGCGCCACGCCGGTGGTCGTCGACAGCGATCCGCTGACCTGGAACATGCGGCCCGACGAGGTCGCCGCCCGCGTCACCGCCCGCACCCGGGCGATCATGGTCGTGCACATCTACGGCCTGCCGTGCGAGATGGCACCCCTGCTCGAGGTGGCCGGCCGTCATGGCCTCGCGATCATCGAGGACGCGGCCGAGATGCACGGGCAGACGTGGCGCGGCCGGCCCTGCGGCAGCTTCGGCGCGATCTCGACCTTCAGCTTCTATCCGAACAAGCACGTCACGACGGGCGAGGGCGGCATGCTGCTCACCGACGACGATGCGCTCGCCGAGCGCCTGCGGCGGCTGCGCAACCTGGCCTTCGCGCCGCCGCGCCGCTTCGTGCACGAGGAGCTCGGCTGGAACCTGCGCATGAGCAACCTGCAGGCGGCGCTGGGGTGCGCGCAGCTCGAGCGGCTCGACGAGTTCGTGCGTCGCAAGCGCGCGATGGGCGCTCGCTACGACGCGCGGCTGCGGGGCACGCCCGGGCTGCAGCTGCCGCTGCCGCGCACCGACGACGCCGAGAACATCTACTGGGTCTACGGGCTGGTCCTCGACGACGACGTCCCCTTCGACGCCGACGAGGCGATGCGGCGGCTGGCGCGCCGCGGCGTCGGCTGCAGGCCCTTCTTCTGGCCGATGCACGAGCAGCCGGTCTTCAGGCGCATGGGCCTGTTCGCCGGGGAGCGGCTGCCGGCGGCCGAGCGTCTGGCGCGGCGCGGGTTCTACGTCCCCAGCGGGCTGGCGCTCGGCGAGGCGCAGATCGATGCCGTCGCCGAAGCGGTGCGCGCGACGCTGGCCGAGGCATGACCGCGACCTTCGACCTCTACGCCGCCCACTACGACCTGCTGTACGGCGGCAAGGACTATGCCGCCGAGGCCGCGCACGTGCGCGGGCTGCTGCCGGACGGGGTGCGCGAGGTGCTCGAGCTGGGCTGCGGCACCGGCGGGCATGCCGCCGAGCTGGCGCGCGCGGGGCTGCACGTGCACGGCGTGGACCTCAGCGCGGCGATGGTCGCGCGTGCGCGTGCGCGCCGCGCCGCGCTCCCCGCGCCGCTGCAGGCGCGGCTCGCGTTCGACGAGGGCGACATCCGGCGCATCCGGCTCGGGCGGACCTTCGACGCCGTGGTCTCGCTCTTCCACGTCATGAGCTACCAGACCGGCAACGACGACCTGCTCGCGGCGCTGGCCACGGCGCGTGCGCACCTGCAGCCCGGCGGCGTGTTCGTGTTCGACTTCTGGTACGGCCCGGCGGTGCTCAGCGATCGCCCGCGCCACGTCGTCAAGGAGGTCCGCGACGACCGCATCACGGTGCGCCGCGAGACGACGCCGTCGATGCATCTGGCCGACAACCGCGTCGACGTGCGCTTCGACGTCACGATCACGCCGCACGGCGGCGGTGCGCCGCAGGTCGTGCACGAAGTCCACCCGATGCGCTACCTGTTCCTGCCCGAGCTGGACCTGTGCTTCGCGCACACCGGCTTCAGGCGCCGCGCAGCGCGCGCCTGGCTCGCCGACACCCCGCCCGACGACCGCAGCTGGTACGCCTGCGTCGTCGCGGCCGCCGCATGACCCGGCGCCGCATCTCGGTCTTCGCGCCGATGGGCACCGTCGACCACCAGACCGGCATCCTCAACGCGACGCGCTGCTTCGCGGGCGCCGGATACGAGGTCGACTTCTACACCGTACGCAACCGCCGCTACGCGCTGCCGCGCTTCGAGTCGCCGCGGGTGCATATGCACGTGCTGCCGGTGACCTTCGACAGCGAGCCCGAGCCGCGCTGGGCGGTCACGCTGCTGTTCGCGGCATGGGTGCTGTCGATGTTCTGGCGGCCGCAGCGCGTGGTCTTTGCCGGGGGCATCCGCGGCCTGTTCGCGGCCTGGCTTCTGTCGTGGGTGCGGCGCGTGGTCATCGTCAACTACCAGACCGAGCTGTACATCGGCGAGAAGCTGGACACGCGGGCGGCGCGCGCCTTCAAGGCCATGGAGCGCAGCGCGGCGCGCCGCAGCCTGCTGTCGATCGAGCACGACGCGCAGCGCGCCCGGCTGCTCGCGTCCGACCTCGGCGTGCCGATGGAGCGCATCGTCGTCGTGCCCAATGCGCCGCTCGGCCCGGCGCGTGCGCAACGCTCGGCCTACCTGCACGAGCGGCTCGGGCTGGACCCGGCGACGCCGGTGCTGCTGTGCCCCGGCACGCTGGGCGAAGCGTTCCGGAGCACGGCCGTCGTCGAGGCCGCGCAGCACCTGCGGGAGGGGTGGCGCTGCGTGCTGCACTCGGCGCAGCCGCGTCTCGCCGACGAGCCCTACATCCGCGACCTGATGGCGCGCGATGCCGCCGGGCGCGTCGTCTTCTCGCTCGCGCCGATCCCGTATGCCGACATCGACCGGCTGCTCGCCAGCGCGCGCGCCGGGCTCGTGCTCTACGCCGCCGACCAGGGACCCAACACCGCGACCGTCGGGCTGGCCTCCGGCAAGCTCTCGCACTTCCTCAAGCTCGGCGTGCCGGTCATCGTGTCGCCGCTGCCCGGGCTGGCCGACTTCGTGCTGCGGCACGGCGTCGGAGAGGTCCTCGACCGGCCCGAGCGGCTGCCCGAACTGCTCGACCGCATCGCCGCCGACGAGGCGGGATTCCGCGCCCGCTGCCTGGCCTGCTTCGACGCGCACCTTGCCTACGAGTCGGCCTTCCGCGCGGTGCTGGCGCGGCTGCCCGCGTGAGGGGCGACGCCGATGCCCTCGAAGCTTCTGCCCTCGTGGCTTGCCGACCGCGTCGCGCACCGGCCGCTGCTCGCGCGCGCCCTCGACAACATCGCGTGGCTGCTGCTCGACAAGGTGCTCAAGGCCGCACTCGGGTTCGCGATGGCGGTGTGGCTTGCGCGTCATCTCGGTCCGGCCGAGTTCGGCACCTACAGCTTCGTCCTCGCGCTGGTGGCGATGTTCAGCGGCCTCGCGTCGCTCGGTCTGCCGTCGATCGCGGTGCGCGAGCTGGTGCGCGATCCGGGCGCGCGCGACGAGATCCTCGGCACCGTCGCCATGCTGATGCTCGGCGGCTCGGTGATTGCGGTCCTGCTGCTGCTGGGGGCCGCGGGCTGGGTGCGCGCGGACGACGCCGCCGTCCGCGCCGCGGTGGCCGTGGTGGCCGGGACGCTCGTCTTCCAGTCGACGGCGGTCGTGCGCTGCTGGTTCGAGTCCCGAGTCGCGTCGCGGCACGTGGTCGTCGCCGAAGCGGCCGCGATGGCGCTGGGCGCGGGGATCAAGGCGGCGCTGATCCTCGGCGACGCCCCGCTCGAGACCTTCTTCTGGGCCGTGCTGGCGGAATCGGCGCTGCTCGCCGCGCTGCTGCTCTGGACCTATGCGCGCCGCGAGGGCGGCTGGGCGCGCTGGCGCGCGAGCGCGGCGCGCGCGTCCTCGCTGCTGCGCCACTCGTGGCCGATCGTCGTCTCGGCCGTCGTGCTGATGGTCCAGGCGCGCATCGACCAGCTGATGCTGGCCTAGCTCGCCGGCGACACCGAGCTCGGACACTACAGCGTCGCGCTGCGCGTCGCCGAGGCGCTGGTGTTCTTCTCGCTGGTGCTGAACAGCACGATGTTTCCGCTGCTCGTCGACGCGCGCGCGCGCTCGGCGGTCGAGTACCACCGCAAGCTGATGGCGTTCTACCGCGCCAGCTTCGCTGCCGCGGTCGCGATCTGCCTGCCGCTGGCGGCCGTCGCGCCCTGGCTCGTCGCCGCGCTCTTCGGTGCCGCCTACGAACCGGCCGGGCTGCTGCTGGCGTGGATGGCCGGGCGCGTCTTCCTCGCCTTCATGGGGGTGGCCCGCGGCTCGTACCTGATCGTCGAGAACCTGCAGGCCTGGGCCGCGCTCACGCTGGTGGCCGGCACGCTGCTCAACGTGCTGCTCAACCTCTGGTGGATCCCGTCGCGGGGCGGCCTCGGCGCCGTGTGGGCCTCGCTGGTCTCGTTCGCGGTCACGTCCTTCGTGCTCGACCTGCTGCACGCGAAGGCGCGCGGCAACGTCTTCGACATGGCGCGCGCATCGCTGACGTTCTGGCGCCTCAGGGGGGCGTGATGCGATCGACGCTCTCGCGCGTGGCGCTCGTCCTGCGGCAGTTCGGCGTCGACCCCCGGCACGCCGCGCGCGCCCTGGCGGCGCTGCCCCGCTACGTCGCCGACTGGCGTCGCTTCGCGTCGTCGCGCGACGCCGGGCCGATGGTGGCGTACCCGTGCCTGCTCGACCGCGGGGCCGGTGCATCCGCGCTCGGCGAGTACTTCTGGCAGGACCTGCACGTCGCGCGACGCGTCATCGAGCAGGCGCCGCGACGCCACGTCGACGTCGGCTCGCGCATCGACGGCTTCGTCGCGCACCTCGCGTGCACGCGCCGCGTCGAGGTGTTCGACATCCGCCCGCTCGCGGCCTCGATCCCCAACGTCGGCTTCCGGCGCTGGGATCTGACCGGCGACGGGGACGACGGCGCCGCGCCGGGAACGGCCGACTGCGTGAGCTGCCTGCACACGCTGGAGCACGTCGGCCTGGGCCGCTACGGAGACGCGGTCGACCCGCGCGGCTGGCTGCGTGCACTGTCGCGGCTGGCCGCGCTCGTCGAGCCGGGCGGGCGGCTGTGGCTGTCGGTGCCGGTCGGGCGACCGCGCGTCGAGTTCAACGCGCACCGCATCTTCGATCCGCGCGTGCTGCGCGCCGCCGCCGAGGGCTGCGGGCTGGTGCTGGCCGAGTTCGCCGTGTTCGATGCGTCGGGCGCGCTGCACGCACCCGGCAGCGCCGACGGATGGGACCGCATCGCGACCGGGCCCGACGCGCTCGGGCTGTTCCGCTTCGACCGGCCGTCTTGCGTCGACGCGGGGGTCGCATGATCCTCTTCTTCGAGAGCGGGCGCCTGGGCAACCAGTTGCTCCAGTATGCGGTGCTGCGCAGCCTGTTCCCGGATCACCGGCTCGTGTTCTTCGGGCTGGGCGCGCTGCGCCGGGGCTTCGCCTGCGAGCGCACCGTGTTCGTCTGGCCCGACCGCGCGGCCGCGCTGCCGGCGCGGGTGCTGCGCCGGCTGCTGGCCGCGATGGCCGCGCTGCGGCTCATCGGCGACGCGCGCGAGCAGCGCCGTGACGGGCGCTGCACCCTGGAGCGTCGGGCCGGCCTGCTGCGTTCGATCGTCCTCGTGCGGCCGGCGTTCTTCCAGCACGCCGACTACGAACGCTGCATCCCGCCGACGCTGGCGCTGCAGCCCGCTCTGCTGGCCGATGCCCGCCGCTTCGTCGACGGGCAGCTGGCCGGCACGGGCGACGTGCCCGTCTTCGTGCACATGCGACGCGGCGACTACGTCGGCTTCCCGAGCCGCGAAGCCGCCGCGGCGCTGCCCGCCGAGTGGGTGCTCGGGGCGATGCAGCACCTCCGGAGCGCGATCGCGCGACCACGGTTCTTCGTCTGCAGCGACGACCTGGCGCATGCGCGCGAGGTGCTCGGGCAGAGCGGCGACGTCGTCTTCTGCGACCGCGGCGAGCTCGGCGACCTGGCCGTGATGGCCTCGTGCAGCGGAGGCGTGCTGTCGCCGAGCACGTTCTCGTGGTGGGGTGCGCAGTTCGCGCGCCGGACGCTGGCCGCGGCCGGCCGCCAGGGGCTGTTCGTCGCGCCCGAATTCTGGGTCGGCCACCGCGCGGGACAATGGTACCCGCCGGGTTTCGTCTTCCCCTGGCTCCACTACCTCAGAGGCAGCGCTTGAGGCGATCGATCTCCGAGCTCCGCGAGCTGTCCGAGTGGCGCCGTCGCCGCTTCGGCGCACCCAGTCCGGCCTTCGTCAAGCGCGAGGTGCTGCTGCGCAACGGGCTGCCCGCGGCGACCTGGGTCGAGACCGGCACCTACCGCGGGGACACGACGGCGGTCCTGGCGCGGGCAGTGCACCGCGTCATCAGCCTCGAACCCGCGGACGAGCTGTTCCGCGCGGCGCAGGCGCGGTTCGCCGACGTCGCGAACGTCGAGATCGTCCACGCGACGAGCGAGCAGGCGTTCCCGACGCTGCTGCCCCGCCTGCAGGGTGACGTCTGCTTCTGGCTGGACGGGCACTTCTCGGGCGGGCCGACCTTCAAGGGGCCGCACGACACCCCCATCGTCTTCGAACTGGCGGCGATCGGCGAGCACCTCGCGCGCTGGCCGTGCGCGGTGGTGATGGTCGACGACCTGCGGCTGTTCACCGGCCGGGTGCATGCCTACGGCCCGTACCCGCCGCTCGACGACCTCGTCGACTGGGCACGCCGCCACAGGCTGGCCTGGCACATCGAGCACGACATCCTCGTCGCGCGCAAGGAAGCGTGATGCCGAGGCGCCACGCGACCTGCTGTCGTGCTCGCCGCAGGGCGGCACCGAGCCGATGCGCGTCAGCATCGTGACCCCCTGCCGCAACGAGGCGGGCCACGTCGGGCCCTTCCTCGATTCGGCGCTCGCGCAGCGGCTGCCCGCGGGCTGGACGCTGCAGGTCGTGGTCGCCGACGGCGCGAGCGACGACGGCACGCGAGCCGTCCTCGACGCGCGGGCGCTCGCCGATGCGCGGCTCGTCGTCGTCGACAACCCCGGACGCATCGTCTCGACCGGTCTCAACCGCGCGGTCGCGCGCGCCGACGGCGAAGTCGTCGTGCGCATGGACGTTCACACGCGCTATGCCGACGACTACGTGGCCGAGTGCGTGCGTGCCCTCGATCGCACCGGCGCCGCGTGCGTCGGCGGCGCGTGGCGGCCGGTGGGCGAGGGCGGTCTGCAGCAGGCCATCGCGCGCGCCTTCGCGAGCCGTTTCGGATCGGGCGGCGCGGCGTCGCGACGCGTCGACCACGAGGGCCCGGTCGACACGGTGTACCTGGGCGCCTGGCGACGCGAGACGCTGCTCGCGGTGGGCGGATTCGACGAGTCGCTGGTGCGCAACCAGGACGACGAGCTGGCGCTGCGGCTGGTGCGCGCCGGCGCGGTGGTGTGGCAGAGCGCGTCGATCCGCTCGTGGTACGTGCCGCGCGCGTCGCTGGGCGCGCTGTTCCGGCAGTTCTTCCAGTACGGCTACTGGAAGGTGGCGGTGATCCGCAAGCACCGCCTGCCTGCGTCGCCGCGGCACCTGGTGCCCTTCGGCTTCGTCGCGCTGCTGGGGCTGCTGGCCGTCGCCGCGCCCTGGTCCACGGGCGCCGCATGGGCACTCGCGTCCGTTCTCGCCGGCTACGGGATCGCGGCATTCGGCGCCGCGGCGCAGCTTGCGCGACCCTGGCGGGAGCCGCGGCAGTGGCTGGCGATCGCCGCGGCCTTCGGCTGCATGCACCTGGGCTACGGCACCGGATTCGGCCGCGCGCTGCTCGACGGACTGCTGCAGCGCCGCGCGCCGGGCGCGTCGGCGACCCGGCTGACCCGATGAGCGCCGGCGACACCCGTGACGACGTGGCCGAGATGGCCGGCCGCTATGCGCGCCGCGCCGGGCTGGCCGACCGCTACGACCCGCGACGGCCCGAGGTCGCGCAGGCCTGGCAGGAGCGCTGGCGCGAGACGAGGGCGTTGCTGGCCGCGCACGCGCGACGGCCGCTCGCCGAGATGGACGCGCTCGAGGTCGGCTGCGGCCACGGTGACAACCTGCTCGAGCTGATCGCGCGCGGCGCGACGCCGGCGCGGCTGCAGGGTGCCGAGCTGCTCCCCGATCGCGCGGCGGTGGCGCGCGCGCGGCTGCCGGCCGCGGTGCGCGTGCACGAGGGCGATGCCTGCGCGCTGCCGTTGGCAGATCGCAGCCTCGACCTCGTGCTGGCCGCCACCGTGTTCAGCTCGCTGCTCGACGCGGATTTCCGTTCGAGGCTGGCGGCGCGGATCTGGGGTTGGCTGAGGCCGGGCGGCGCGGTGCTGTGGTACGACTTCGCCGTCGACAACCCGCGCAATCCCGACGTCCGGGGCATGCCCGAGGCGGAGATCCGGCGCCTGTTCCCCACCGCGACCATCGATGTCCGCCGGGTCACGCTGGCGCCGCCGCTGGCGCGCGCGGCGGCGGCGCTTCACCCCGCGCTGCTGGCTCCGCTGGGCGCCGTCCCGCTGCTGCGCACCCACCGCCTGGCGTGGATCGCCAAGACCGATGACTGACCGTTCCTTCCTCCCCTTCGCCCAGCCCGAGATCGGCGACGACGAGATCGCCGAGGTCGTCGACACGCTGCGCTCGGGCTGGGTCACCACCGGCCCGAAGGCCAAGCGCTTCGAGGCCGACTTCGCGGCCTTCCTCGGCGAACCCGGCCTGCACTGCGTGGCCGTGAACTCCGCCACCGCCGGCCTGCACCTCGCGCTCGAGGCGCTCGGCATCGGCCCCGGGGACGAGGTCATCACGACGACGCACACGTTCACCGCCACCGCGGAGGTCGTGCGCTACCTCGGCGCCGACGTGAAGCTGGTCGACATCGACCCGGCGACGCTGAACATCGACCCGGCCGCCGTCGAGGCCGCGATCGGGCCGCGCACGAAGGCGGTGATCCCGGTGCACTTCGCGGGGCTGGCCGCCGACATGCCGCGGCTGCTCGACATCGCCGCGCGCCACGGGCTGAAGGTGGTCGAGGATGCGGCGCACGCGCTGCCCACCACCTGCGGCGGCCAGCTCGTCGGCGCGCTGGCGAGCGACGCGACCGTGTTCAGCTTCTACGCCAACAAGACCATCACGACCGGCGAGGGCGGCATGCTGGTGACGCGCGATGCGGCGCTCGCCGCGCGCGCCCGCGTGATGCGCCTGCACGGCATCAGCCGCGACGCCTTCGACCGCTTCACCGCCAAGACGCCCGGCTGGGCCTACGAGATCGTCGCCCCGGGCTTCAAGTACAACCTGACCGACATCGCGGCGGCGCTCGGCATCCACCAGCTCAAGAAGGCACACGCCTTCCAGCAGCGGCGCGCGGCGATCGCGGCCCGTTACGACGAGGCCTTCGCGACGCTGCCGCTGCTCGTGCCGCCCGCGCCGCCGCCCGGCGAGCTGCACGCGTGGCATCTCTACACGGTGCGCCTGGCCGTCGACGCCGGCATCGCGCGCGACGACTTCATCGAACGGCTGTTCGCCGCCGGCATCGGCTGCAGCGTGCACTACATCCCGCTGCACCTGCACCCCTACTGGCGCGACCGCTACCGGCTCGACCCGGCGATGTTCCCGGCCAGCCAGCGCGCCTACGAACGGCTGGTCAGCCTGCCGATCTACACGCGCATGGGCGACGCCGACGTCGGGCGCGTGATCGCTGCGGTGCGCGGCGCGCTCGGCGTGGCATGATCCCCCGCGGAGGACGCCCGCGATGAGTGCCGTGCTCGAGTCCAGGCCGACGCTCGAGGCCTTTCTGGAATGGGAGAACGCCCAGCCCGGGCGTCACGAGTTCCATGCCGGCGAGGTGGTCGGCAGGGTCGGGGCGCGGCGTGTGCACGGGCGCGTGACGCAGAACCTGGCGCGTCGCTTCGCCGAGCGGCTCGACGGGTCTCCGTGCCGAGTCTTCGCCGGCGTCGAGCCGCCTCGCTGAGGCGGTGGCCGCGCGCGTGGCCAAGCGCCTGTTCGACCTCGTCGGCGCCGCGGTCCTGCTGCTGCTGCTGGCGCCGCTGGGGCTGGCCGTGGCGCTGTGGATCAAGCTCGATTCGCCGGGGCCGGTGTTCTTCCGGCAGGAGCGCGTCGGGCGCCACGGCGTGCCGTTCCGCATCCACAAGTTCCGCACCATGGTCGCCGACGCCGCTTCGCGTGGCGGCGCGCTGACGGTGGGCGCCGATCCGCGCATCACCCGCGCCGGGCGCTGGCTGCGCCGCACCCGGCTCGACGAGCTGCCGCAGCTCATCGACGTGCTGCAGGGCACGATGAGTCTGGTCGGGCCGCGGCCCGAGGTGCCGCGCTACGTCGCGCTGTATCCGCCGGCGCTGCGCGAACGCGCGCTCGCCGTGCGGCCGGGCATCACCGACCCGGCGTCGCTCGAGTTCGCCGACGAGGCCGAGCGCCTCGCACGCGCCGACGACCCCGAGCGCGAGTACGTCGAGCGCATCCTGCCGGCGAAGCTGCAGCGCGCCGCCGAGTACGCCGAGCGCGCGACGCTGGCGTCGGACCTCGTCGTGCTGCTGCGCTCGCTGCGCGTGCTCGCGGGGGCCGGGCCTTGAGCAAGGCACCCGACGTCTGGCAGCGCGTCGAGCTCGCGCTCGCGCGGCTGCGCCCGCACCGCGAGCCGCTGTCGCTGGCGATCGATGCCGCGGTGATCGCCGCGGCTTGGAACGTGACCTACCTGTTCCGCCTCGGCTTCGAGCGCTGGTGGAGCGCGCGCGCCGACTACGACACTGCGGTGCTGGCCGGCGTGATCGTGCTCTACCTGGCGGCCTTCGTCGCGCTGCGCGTGCCGCAGAGCATCTGGCGCTTCTCGGGCTTCGGCGAGGTGCGGCGGCTCACGCTGGCCTGCGTCGCGGCCGGCGTCACCGCGGCCGTGGTCGTCATCGCGCTGGGCCTGGTCAAGATCCCGCGCTCGGTGCTCGCGCTGCACCCGGTGGTCACGCTGATGGGTGTGGTGCTGGTGCGCATCGCCTACCGCATGCTGTACGAGCACGCGCGCTCGCGCATCGCCGGCCGCGACGGCACCGTGCGGCGCGCCGTTGTGCTGGGGGCCGGCGAGGCCGCGCGCATGCTGGTGGCCGGCATCCATCGCCAGGGCTGGATCGTGCTCGGGCTCTTCGACGACGACGCGGCCAAGCGGGGGGCGCGCATCGCCGACGTGCCGGTGCTCGGCACGCTCGACGACGTCCAGCGCCGCGAGCTGCTCGGCCCGGCGACGCATGTCGTCGTCGCGATGCCGTCGGCGACGCCGCCGCAGCGCCGGCGCGCTCTCGCGCTCGCCGGATCGACCGGTCTGCCGGTCGTCACGGTGCCGAGCGCCGACGAGCTGCGCGAGGGTCGCGGCCGCATCGAGCGGCTGCGCGAGATCGAGCCCGAGGACCTGCTCGGCCGCGAGCCGGTGCAGCTCGACGAGCCGGGCATCTCCGAGACGCTGTCCGGCAAGGTCGTGCTGATCACCGGCGCCGGGGGCAGCATCGGCAGCGAGCTGTGCCGCCAGGTCGCGCGCTACCGGCCGGCGCGTCTGGTGCTCTACGAGCTGAGCGAATTCAACCTGTACACGGTCGAGCAGGCGCTGGCCGAGGCCTTTCCGGGGCTGGCCGTGGTGCCGCGCATCGGCGACGTGCGGGACGCGTCGCAGCTGGCGGCGGCCTTCGCCGCCGAGCGGCCGCAGGTGGTCTTCCACGCCGCGGCGTACAAGCACGTGCCGCTGATGGAGGACCCGGCCAATGCCGCCGCCGCGCTGCGCAACAACACGCTGGGCACTTGGCTGGCCGCGCGTGCCGCGGCGGATGCCGGCGCCGAGCGCTTCGTGCTGATCAGCACCGACAAGGCGGTCAACCCGACCAGCGTGATGGGGGCGACCAAGCGGGCGGCCGAGCGCGTGCTGTCTTCGCTGGTCGCCGAGTGCCCGGGGACGCGCTTCATCGCGGTGCGCTTCGGCAACGTGCTCGGCTCCAGCGGCAGCGTGATTCCGCGCTTCAAGGAGCAGATCGCGCGCGGCGGGCCGGTCACCGTGACCCACCCCGAGATGATCCGCTACTTCATGACCATCCCCGAGGCCGCGCGCCTGGTGCTGCAGGCCGCGGCGATCGGCGACAGCGGACAGGTGCTGGTGCTCGACATGGGCGAGCCGGTGAGGATCGTCGACCTCGCGCGCGAGCTGATCCGTCTCGCCGGCCAGACGCCCGAGGACGTCCCGATCGTCTTCTCGGGGCTGCGGCCGGGCGAGAAGCTGTACGAGGAGCTGCTCGCCGACGCCGACACGACCCTGCCGACCCCGGTGACCGCGCTGCGTCTGGCGCGGCTCGATGCCGCCGCGCCGGGCCTCGGGCCCGCGCTCGAGGCATGGCTCGTGGCGCACCCGACCCCCGATGCCGCTGCCGTGCGCGCCTGGCTGCACGGTGCGGTGCCCGAGTTCCGGCCCGACTCGGCGGCGGTGCCGTCGGCTGCCGGGGTCGCCGCCGCGCTGCCCTGAGATGACCCGACGCTTCCTGTTCATCCACCAGAACTTCCCTGGGCAGTTCGGCCATGTCGCCGTGGCGCTGGCGCGCGACGGCCACGAGGTCGTGGCGCTCGGCATCACGCTGCGCGACGTCCCGGGCGTGCGCGGTGTGCGCTACACGGTCGAGCCGCCGAAGCAGGCGGCGCAGACGCTGGCCCAGGAGCACGAGGTCAAGGTCGTGCGCGGGCTGGCCTGCATGCAGGCGATGGCGGGGCTGCGCGACGAGGGCTTCGTGCCCGACACCGTGGTCGTGCACCCGGGCTGGGGCGAGGCGCTGTTCGTGCGCGACGTGTTTCCGGCCGCGCGCATGCTGGTCTTCGCCGAGTTCTTCTACCGCACCGAGGGCAGCGACTTCGCGTTCGACCCCGAGTTCGCGCACGACTCGCTGCTGGCGCGCGCGCGGCTGCGGCTCAAGAACGGCATCCACCTGCACGCGCTCGACGACTGCGACGGCGGCTACTCGCCGACCCACTGGCAGCACAGCCAGCTGCCCGCGCTGCACCGCCCGCGCTTCGACGTCGTCTTCGACGGCATCGACACCGACCTCGTGCGCCCCGACCCGCTCGCCTTCGTGCAACTGCAGCGCGCCGGCGTGCGGCTGGCCGCGGGCGACGAGGTCATCACCTTCGTCAACCGCAACCTCGAGCCGTACCGCGGCTTCCACGTCTTCATGCGTGCGCTGCCGGGGATCCTGCGGCGGCGGCCGCGCGCGCGCGTGCTCATCGTCGGCAGCGACGACGTCAGCTACGGCAGCAAGCCGCGGCAGGGCGGCACCTGGCGCCAGGTGATGCTGGCCGAGGTCGGCGCCGACCTGCCGATGGACCGCGTGCACTTCCTCGGCCGGCTCGCCTATGCCGACTACCTGCGGCTGATCCAGGTCTCGGCCTGCCACGTCTACCTGACCTACCCTTTCGTGCTGAGCTGGAGCTGCATCGAGTCGCTCGCCGCCGGCTGCCTGGTCGTCGGCAGCCGCACGCCGCCGGTCGAAGAGGTAATCGAGCATGGCGTCAACGGCTTCCTCGTCGACTTCTTCGACGTGCCGGGCTGGGTCGACCGCGTCTGCGAGGTGCTCGAGACGCGCAGCGCGCTCGGCGCCGTGCGCGACGCGGCGCGGCGTACCGCGGTCGAGCGCTACGACCTCGCGCGCGTGTGCCTGCCGCGCGTCAAGGCACTGATCGCGGGGGGTTGACCTCCGCTTGCATGTCGGGGCCTGTGCGTCAACCCGTGATCGCGTGATTGACCCTGCCGCGTGGGCTGATATACCCCCGCACGCAGCCAGAACAACTTCCGCCGGAGGAGCGTCATGCGTGCCCCCAACCCGTCGTCCGCGGACGAGTCGACTCTTCAGGACCTCGCCGATCCGTCCTTCGAGCTGAGCCTGTCGACTGCGCTGCTCGCACGCCGCTTGCCTGCCGAGGGCACCGACGGTGGTCCAGGCGACGACGACGAATCGGGCGGCCCGGGCGCCGACTCGCTGCGCGGCGAAGCCGGCAACGACACGCTCCAAGGCCTCGGCGGGGCCGACACGCTGATCGGCGGCGACGGCGACGACCGGCTGTTCGGCGGCCTCGGCAACGACTCGATCGAGGGCGGTGCCGATGCCGATGCCCTCGAGGGCGGCGAGGGCAACGACACGCTGCACGGCGGCGACGGCGACGACACGCTGGACGGCGGCGCCGGCAACGACTTCGTCTACGGCGGCAGCGGTCTCGACCTGATCCTCGCCAGCCGGGGCAGCGACATCATCGATGCCGGCGGCAACGACCTCGGCTATGCGCGGGACCTGCTCGACTACGGTGCCATAGCCTTCGATGGCGGCCTGCTGCTTCACCTGGCCGGTGGTTTGGCGACCGTCGACGGCAAGCTCGACGTGCTGTTCGGCGTGCCCGGCGTGAACGGCACGGCACACGCCGACACGATGCTCGGCGGCACGCGCGGCGACTACCTGTTCGGCGGCGGCGGCGCCGACTCGATCCGCGGCAGCCTCGGGCCCGACCGCATCGACGGCGGCACCGGCAACGACACGCTGGTCGGCGGCGATGGCGGCGGCGACCAGCTCGGCTTCTGGTCGATCCAGGGAGACGTCGTCGCCAACCTGGCCGACGGCACCACGAGCGGCGCGGCCGGCAGCGACCAGATCTCCGGCTTCGAGGAGATCCACGGCGGAGGCGGCAACGACACGCTGATCGGCGACGGCATCGGCAACGAGCTGTGGGGCATTGCCGGCAGCGACTCGCTCGAAGGGCGCCTCGGCAACGACACGCTTTACGGCGGAGCCGGCGCCGACGTGATCGACGGCGGCGACGGCATCGACACCGCGGCCTTCCGCTGGAGCGGCCTCGGGCCCGTCGCCGCGAGCCTGCTCACCGGCGAGGCCACGCACGACGGCGTCACCGACACGCTGGTCGGCATCGAGAACCTGATCGGCAGCGAGGGGGCCGACACCCTGACCGGCGATGGAACCAGCAACCGGCTCGACGGCGAGCAGGGCGACGACATCGTCGTCGCAGGCGACGGCATCGACATCGTCACCGGTGGCGAGGGCGCGGACTCGATCGAAGGCGGCGACGGCGACGACCAGCTGTACGGCGCGCTCGGCAGCAGCGGCGCGGTGCTGGCCGGGGACGGTGCCGACTCGCTGGACGGCGGCGAGGGCAACGACCTGCTGCGCGGGAATGCCGGCGACGACAGCCTCGTGGGCGGCAACGGCGACGACAACCTGCGCGGCGACTCGGGCAGCGACACGATGGACGGCGGCGCCGGCATCGACTTCGCGAGCTTCCGCTTCGACGAGGCCGGGGCCTGGCCGGGAGGGGTGATCACCGGCGGCGTGACCTGGGACGCCTCGGCGGCTGGCGTCGCCGGCACGGTCACGATCGACGACGGCCTCGGTGGCACCGACACGCTGATCGACGTCGAGCAGATCGGGTTCAACGGCACCGAGTTCGCCGACAGCGTGCAGGGATCGCAGGGCGGCGACCAGCTCTCGGGGCAGGGCGGCAACGACACCCTCCGCGGCGGCGCGGGCGACGATTTCCTGCTCAGGGGTGACGCAGGCGACGACCACGTGACCGGCGACGGCGGGCAGGACACCCTCGACGGCGGCGCCGGCAACGACTGGCTCGAGGGCGGCAGCGAGGCCGACGTCGTCGGCGGCGGCGATGGCCAGGACACCGTCATCGGCGGGGCCGGCGACGACACGCTGGATGCCGGCGCGTCCGTCGAGCTCGACACGCTGAGCTACGCCGGCGCGGCGGCCGCGGTCACGGTCGACCTGGCGGCCGCGGTCGCGAGCGGTGGTGCCGGCAACGACGTGCTGCAGGGCTCGTGGTCCTGGGTCGTCGGCTCCGATCACGCCGACACGCTCTACGGCACCAACCGCACCACCGGCCCCGACGACGGCACCGAATACTTCGCCGGCGGGCTCGGCGACGACCTCGTCGACGGCCGCGGCGGCACCGACGTGGCGGTCTACGCGGATGCGGCCGGGCCGGTGACGGTCGATCTGGGCGACGGCTCGGCCGTCGGGGCGGACGGCACCGACACGCTGGCCGGCATCGAGGGGGTGATCGGCTCGACCTTCGACGACGTGCTGCGCGGCGGCAGCAGTGCCGCCGTGGAGTACTTCCTCGGTCTGGGCGGCAGCGACTCGATCGACGGCGGGGCCGGCATCGACGCCGCGGTCTACGACGACGCCGCGACCGGCGTGTCGGTCGACCTGTCGATCGAGCGTGCGACCGTCGGCGGCGACACCGACACCCTCGAAGGGATCGAGATCGTCTTCGGCTCCGCGCTGGGCGACACGCTGGCCGGTGGCGTGGGCGACGAGACGCTGCACGGCGAGGGCGGCGACGACTCGATCAGCGGCGGCGGCGGCACCGACCGGCTCGAAGGCGGCGACGGCAACGACACGCTCGTCGGCGGCGCCGGCGCCGAGGTCATCGACGGCGGCGGCGGCACCGACCTGCTCAGCTATGCGGCCGCCGCGGCCGGCGTGGTCGTCAACCTGGGTGCGGCCACCACGGGCGGCGCCGCGGGCACCGACCTCGTCGGCGGCATCGAGATCGTCGTCGGTTCGGCGCATGGCGACACGCTGATCGGCGGCAACGGCAACGAGACGCTGCAGGGCGGTCTCGGCAACGACGACCTGCAGGGCGGTGCCGGCATCGACGTCGTGTCGTACGCCGGTGGCGGCGTGGTGACGGTCAACCTGGCCAACGGCACGGCCAGCGGGCAGGGCAACGACACGATCCAGGGCGTGGAAGGCGTCATCGGCTCTTCCTTCGCCGACAGCCTGACCGGGGGCGACGGGTCGGAGTTCTTCGAAGGCGGTGCCGGAAACGACACCGTCGCCGGCGGGTCGGGCTTCGACACGCTGGTCTTCGACGGCGCCGCCGGTGCGGTGCAGGTGCATCTGGGCAACGGCACGGCCACCGGTGCGGCCGGCAACGACAGCTTCAGCGGCATCGAGGCCGTGCGCGGCGGCAGCGGGGCCGACAGCCTGACCGCTGCGGCCAGCTTCGGCAGCTCGCTCGAGGGCGCAGGCGGCAACGACACGCTGGTCGGCCAGGGCTCCATCGACACGCTGCGCGGCGGTGCGGGCGACGACACGATCACCGACGTCGGCGGTTTTCGCAACCAGCTCTTCGGCGATGCCGGCAACGATTCGATCGCCGGCGGCACCGGCATCGACAACCTGTTCGGCGGCGACGGCCACGACACCCTGCTCGGCGGCGACAGCGACGACTTCTTCAACGGCGGCGCCGGCGACGACCGCATCGACGGCCAGGGCAACGTCCTGTCGGCCACCTTCGACGTCGTGAGCTACGTCGACTCGCCTTCGGCGGTGGTGGTCGACCTGAAGGCCGGCTTCGCGACGGGCGGCGGCGGCAACGACACGCTGTTCAACCTCGAGGGCGTCAACGGCTCGCTGTACGACGATTCGATCACCGGCAGCGACAACCCCGACCTGCTGCGCGGCGATGCGGGCAACGACACGATCGACGGCGGCGTCGGCTTCGACCTGGTGATCTACACCGAGAGCAGCGCCGCCCTCGACGTCGACCTGCTCGCCGGCACCGCGACGCGCGGTGCCGAGGTGGACCAGCTGATCAGCATCGGCGGCGTCATCGCCTGGGCCGGCAACGATCGCCTCACCGGCGACATGAACGGCAACTTCTTCCGCGGCAACGGCGGCAACGACACGATCGACGGCGGGCTGGGCAGCGACCGCGCGAGCTACGACTTCCAGCCCGGCGGCACCGACCAGAGCGTGACGGTCGACCTGGCGCTCGGCACCGCCAGCGGTGCGCTCGTCGGCACCGACACGCTGATCGACATCGAGAACACGCGCGGCGGCAACGCGAACGACACGCTGCTCGGAAGCGCAGGCAACAACAGCATCGAGGGCCGCGGCGGCAACGACCTGATCCGCGGGCTCGCCGGCGCCGACACGCTGGTCGGCGACGGCGGCAGCGACACGCTCGAAGGCGGCGAGGTGCTCGACCGCGTCAACTACCTCGACGGCAACTCGGCCACCTGGTCCGGATCCACCGCGGGCGTCGTGCTGAACAGCCAGACCGGCACCGTGCAGGACGGCCTGGGCGGCATCGACACCATCAGCGACATCAGCTTCTTCATCCTGTCGGGGCATGCCGACAGCGTGACCGGCAGCGTCGCGCTGTTCTTCGAAAGCTTCGAGGGCGGCGCCGGCAACGACACCATCGACGGCGGCACGATCACCGACACGCTGCACCTGAGCAACGCCAACCGCATCGTCTACCTCTCGGCGCCGTCGGCGGTGACCGTCGACCTGGCCGCTGGCACCGCCAGCGGCGGCGGCGGCAGCGACGTCTTCCAGAACATCAGCCAGGTGCGCGGCAGCACCTTCGGCGACACGCTGCTCGGCAGCGACGACGACGTCATCATCGAGGCCTTCGACGGCCGCGCGGGCAACGACACGATCGACGGCCGCGGCGGGCTGGACCAGGCGCGCTACGAAGGCGCGTCCGCCGCCGTCCACGTCGACCTCGCGGCGGGCTTCGCGTTCGACGACGGCGAGGGCGGGGTCGACACGCTGATCGGCATCGAGGCCGTGCGCGGTTCGGTGTACGACGACCGTCTGGTCGGCGGCCTCGCGGCCAACGGCACCGGCGAGCGCGACGGACTCGAGTCGTTCGACGGCAATGCCGGCGACGACACGATCGACGGCGGGCAGGGCTTCGACCGCGCGAGCTACCAGAATGCGCTCGCCGCCGTCGACGTCACGCTCGGCGGGACGGGCAACGGCACGGCCGAGGACGGCTATGGCGACACCGACACGCTGATCGACATCGAAGGCGTCCGCGGCTCGATCTACGCCGACACGCTGACCGGCAGCAGCAGCGGCAGCTACGAGGTCTTCGAAGGCCGCCAGGGCGACGACACGATGGACGGCAACGGCGGCACCGACGTCGCCGACTACACCTATTCGCTGGGCGCGGTGACGGCCAACCTGACCAGCGGCCTGGCCAGCGACGACGGCTACGGCGACACCGACACGCTGCGCGACATCGAGGACCTGATCGGCTCGAGCGACTTCGCCGACAGCCTGACGGGAAGCAGCGGCATCAACGCGATCGACGGCCTGGGCGGCAACGACACGCTGCGCGGCGAGGCCGGCAACGACACGCTGCGCGGCGGCGACGGCAACGACAGCCTCGTCGGCGGCAGCGGCAACGACAGCCTGGTCGGTGGCGCCGGCAACGACAGCTACGCCGTCGACGCGACCGGCGACATCGTCGTCGAGGCCTCGGGCGGCGGCACCGACACCGTGACCACCACCGTCACGCTCGCGTCGCTCGCCGCCCAGGTCGAGAACCTGGTCCTCGGCGGCAGCGCGGCGATTAACGGCACCGGCAACGGGCTGGCCAACCGCCTCACCGGCAACGGTGCGGCCAACGTGCTGAACGGCGGCGCAGGTGCCGACACGATGACGGGTGGGGCGGGCAACGACAGCTACGTCGTCGACAACGCCGGCGACGACGTCGTCGAGGCCGCCGGCGGCGGCAGCGACACGGTCAGCGCCTCGGTCACGCACACGCTGGACGCCGAGGTCGAAAAGCTCGTGCTCACCGGCAGCGCCGCGATCAACGGCACCGGCAATGCGCTGGCCAACACGATCACCGGCAACGGCGCGGCCAACTCGCTGAGCGGTGGCGACGGCAACGACACGCTGACCGGCAACGGCGGCAACGACAAGCTCTCGGGCGGCAACGGCAACGACTCGATGGGCGGCAGCGCCGGCAACGACAGCCTCACCGGCGGCGCCGGCAACGACCGCCTCGACGGCGGCAGCGGCAACGACAGCCTGGCCGGCGGCACCGGCAACGACACCTACGTCGTCGACAGCGCCAGCGACGTGATCAGCGAGACCTCCACCGTCGCCACCGAGATCGACGCCGTGCTGGCCTCGGTCACGCTGACCCTCGGCGCCAACCTCGAGAACCTCACGCTCACCGGCAGCGCCGCGATCAACGGCACCGGCAACGGCCTGGCCAACACACTCACCGGCAACGGCGCGGCCAACAAGCTCGTCGGAGGCGGCGGCAGCGACAGCCTGGTCGGCGGCAGCGGCAACGACACGCTGGCCGGCGGCAGCGGCGTGGACACGCTCAGCGGCGGCGCCGGGCTCGACCGCTTCCGCTTCGACACCGCGCCCAACGCCACCACCAACGCCGACCGCATCAGCGGCTTCGTCGCGGCCGACGACGCGATCGAACTCGAG
>JALORQ010000170.1 GCA_025458805.1 Rubrivivax sp. | reverse complement strand
ATCGTGTTCTCCCTTCGTACGCAGCCGCCTCGACGGCGGTCACTGCACCACGTAGACCAGGTTGTTGCCCTGGAAGGCCGCACGGTAGTAGACGCCACCGCAGTTCTGGAATTCGACGCCGCCCTTCGTCTCCGGCTTGCACCCGGCGGGCAGCGCACCGACCACCGTGCCGGCCGGCGGCGCACCGGCCGGGCGCGCCGCGGCGGCCTGCTGCTGCGCCGTCGCCGCCTGCTGTTGCGCGGTGGCGGCCTGCTGCTGGGCCGTGGCCTGCTGCTGTTGCGCGGTGGCCGCCTGCTGCTGCGCCGTGGCCGCGGCCTCCGCGCTCTCGGCGGCGACGACGCGCCGCGTCGTGCGCCGCGCCACGCCGGCCGCCGACACCGGCGTCAGCGGAGCCCCGACGACCGCGTGGGCCTGCCGCACCAGGGCCGGACCCGATGCGGCATCGGGCGGGGCGTCGCCGAGGTAGAGCCACGGCAGCGCGGCGGCGACCACGAGCGTCTTGACGATCCTGCGACTGCGGGTCCGTGCCATTCCGGTCTCCTCGATCTCAGCGCATCAGGAACTCGACCTTCGTGCCACCGGCCGGCGGCACGAAGGAGAAGGTCTTGGCGCCGAAGGTCGGCTTCAGGTTCCACTTCGTCATCGTGACCGCGAACTGCGGCGCGTTCGGCAGGTCGCGCGTCGTGATCACCATGCGGCGCGGCACCGGCTGCGCACCCTCCTGGACCCAGATCTGCAGGTCGACATGCGGGGCGCGGAACGCGAGGTGGTCGCAGCGAACGCCCTCGATCACCGCCTTGCCGACGACGAAGCCTTCGGTGACGCCGTCCATCAGGATGTCGTAGGCATTCGCGTAGACCAGGTCGCCGGCCGGTGCGACGATGTCGAGCCGGGTGCGCGCGAAGTCCAGCATGCCCTCCACCGTGTCCGGGGCGGGCACCTGCGCGTAGGCCTTGCTCGCCGGGTTGTAGAGCGTCAGCGACTTGCCGTCGTAGACGAACACCTGGTCGACGAGGTCGCCGGTGCGATCGGCGCGCAGCTTGTTCGGCCGCTGCACCGACATCCGTGCCTGATGGTTGAACTCGACCTTCTGGCCGGACTTCAGCACGATCTCGAGCGTGTTGCGCGTCTCGACGCTGAACTGCTTCTGGCTCGCGAGGAAGTCGGTCGAGGCCTTGAGCAGCCGTTGCGCCTCGGGGTCGATACCTGCGGGCTGGGCCTGTGCGGCCAGGGCCAGCCCCGCCGCGGCGATCAGCATGGAGCACCGGGCCAGAGGGGCCGTGATGCGATGGCGAAGACTTGATGGCATGGTGCGTGGATCCTCTGCTCTTAATGCCGGCCGGCATGGTAAACGCGACGACTCCGCGTCGGCGCCGATCGCCGCGACCACCGGCGTGCCGACGTCGACCGTCTCGTCGGCCGACACGATGCCGGCAAGCTCCGCGATCGGTTCATCGCTCGGGTCCTTCCGACGTCTCGCAGATCCCGCGCGAGGGCCGGCGCGGCGGCGCGGGACCACCGCAACCCACGCACCGGAAGTGCCTTCAGCGCTTCGGCGCCGGCTGCATCGAGATCGCGATCGCCTCGGTGTAGGTCGCCTGCACCTGGTCACCGACCTTGACCTGCTCGAGCTGCTTCGGGTCGGGGACGCGGAGTTCGGCCGTGTGCTCGGGGCCGCGCAGCGTCACGGTCTGGGCACGGGGATTGACGGCGACCACGTCCGCGACCACGGTGACCTTCCGCGCGGCCACCGCGCCAGGCGCCTGGCCAGGCGCAGCGCGCGCGGCATCCTGGCTCTCGACGCGTTCGCGGATGCCCGATCCGCCCTTCATCAGCTCGAGCGTCAGCGCCTCGGCGTGCGTGACGACCAGTTCGTCGCCGACCTTGATCTGGTCGAAGTTGCGCACCTCGGGCCCGGCGACGACACGGAAGCTGTTGCCCTTCGGGCCGACGAGCGTGACGGCGCGGCCGGCCTTGTCGACGGCCGTGACCTTGGCCGACACGGTGACGATGTCGCCCGCGGCGGCCCGGCCGGGCTCGGTGGCCACGGCGACGGCGCCACTGGGGCCGGACTGGGCCAGCGCCGGGCCGGCGAGAGTGGCAGCCGCCGCGAGGGCGCAGAGTGTGAACGCGAAGCGACGATCGGATGTCATCTGGAGGGCTCTTCCTTGGGTTGAACGAGGGGACGGCAAGCGTCGCGGCGCTGGCGCGACGGACGGCGGAACGGCATGCAAGCACATCGCGATGCCTCCGCCGACGGAGGCAGCCACTGCGTGCGCCCTGATCGCCGTCGTCCTGCCGGTGCGTCCCACCCCACGCCAGGGGCGTTGGGCACGCTCGCAGGATTGTGCGCGCCCGGACGGCCACACGCGCGGCCGATCGCGACAATGCCCGCACCCGGGACCGCCGCCAATCAACGACTGGGCAGGGGTGTTCACGCTGTCCGAGGAGGGCGGATTCCCGACCATCGCCTACGCGCTGCTGCAGCCCGACCTTCCGGGTGCGGGGCAGGTGCACGATGCCTGCATAGAGATCACCCACAGCGCACGCGCGCGTACGTTCGTGCCGCCTCAGCCGCAGGCCCCGACGTAACCGCAGGCGGTGCAGAAGTCGCACCCGTCCTTGTGGATCACGCTCGGGTTGCCGCACTCGGGGCACGGGCGCCCCGCCTGCAGCGGCAGCGCACCGGGGCGGCGCGGCGTTTCGAGCACCCCCATCTCGCGCAACGGGTAGCCGCGCTCGTCGAGCAGCCCGAGCATCGCGTAGCGGTGGATCACCAGCCGCGCCATGTAGGCCACCGTCGACGGCCAGGTCTGCTGGCGGCGCTGGCCGTGCGGCAGCCCCGGCACGAAGGCCATGAAGTGGCCGAGCGGCTCGGCGTAGTTGAGCAGCTTGCGCAGCTTCATGCCGATCCAGGCCGGGTCGACGACGCGCATGTCCAGCGACAGCACGCGCGCGAGCCCGTCGAGTGCGCGCGGGTAGCGGCCGGCCAGCGCCATCGCGCACGGGCGCGTCGCCGTGGCGCCGTCGGGACCCGGCAGGGTGATCTCCTTGAGCGTCAGCGTGAAGGCCTCGCCGGTGGCCGGGTTGTCGATGTCGACGGCCCAGGCCAGGGTGCCGTCGGTGCCGGTATGCGGCTCGTCGCGGCTGAAGAGGGCATCGAGCACGGGCGTCGGCTCGATCTGACCGAGCCGCGGCAGCGCGCCGAGCTGCTCGCAGCGGTGCCGGATCAGCGCCGCCGTGGCGGCCACGACCCCCGGGAACGGCCGCCGCTCGCCGTGCGGCGGGAACGGCATCTCGAACGGGTGCTCCTCGGCCACCGTGGCCAGCGCGTCGAGCTTGGCCTGCAGCCAGCCGGCGTCGCTGGCGCGCAGGTCCATCGACAGCGTCTTGGCCAGCGCACCCAGGCCGCGCGGCTGCTCGGCGCCGTTGACCCAGACCTCGAAGGGCCGCGCGCGACGGCCCGGCGCGTCCTCGAGCTCGCCGACGAAGAGCGCGAAGTCGCCGTGCGGGTGCTGCACCATGTAGGTCCAGGCCGGATTGCCGGCGGGCAGCTCGGGCCGGCCCGGCCAGCGCAGCGACGCCAGCACCGGCAGCGGCGGGCGGTCCAGCCGCAGACGGCGGTTGACCGCGTGGGCATCCGATGCCTCGCCGTCCCCGCCGGCCGCCGGAAGCTGCAGCGGCGCCGGCTGGGCCTGCAGCACCGCGCCGATCACCGCGTTGGGCCGGTAGGTCGCCAGCCCCTTGAGCCCCAGTTCCCAAGCCCGCGTGTACAGGTGCCGGAAGTCGTCGAACGGATAGTCCGCGGGCACGTTGACGGTCTTGCTGATCGAGGTGTCGACGAAGGGCGCGACCGCGCCGACCATCGCGGCGTGCGCCTCGGCGCTCAGCTCGAGCGCGGTGACGAAGGCCTCGCCCAGCGGCGCGTGCTCGCCCTTCAGGTGGCGGTACAGGCGCCAGGCATGATCCTCGACCGCCACCTCGCGGAAGCTGCCGTCGGCCTGGCGCTTGCGCCGCGTGTAGGTCCAGCTGAACGCCGGCTCGATGCCGTTGCTGGCGTTGTCGGCGAAGGCGAGGCTGATCGTGCCCGTCGGCGCGATCGACAGCAGGTGCGAGTTGCGCAGCCCGTGGCGGCGGATGCGATCGCGCAGCGGCGCCGGCAGCCGCGACGCGAAGGTGCCGCCCGAGAGGAACAGGTCGGCGTTGAAGAGCGGGAAGGCCCCGCGCTCGCGCGCCAGCTCGACCGACGCGCCGTACGCGGCGTCGCGCATGACCTCGGCGATGCGGCGGGCCGTGGTGCGCGCCGCGGCGCCGTCGTAGCGCTGGCCGAGCATCACCAGCGCATCGCCGAGCCCGGTGAAGCCGAGGCCGATGCGTCGCTTGCCCATGGCCTCTTCGCGCTGCCGATCGAGCGGCCAGGGGGTGACCTCGAGCACGTTGTCGAGCATGCGCACCGCCACCGGCACGAGGGCGGCGAACGCCTCCTCGTCGAACGAGGCCTGGGGCTCGAAGGGCCGGCGCACGAAGCGTGTCAGGTCGATCGAGCCCAGGCAGCAGCAACCGTAGGGCGGCAGCGGCTGCTCGGCGCAGGGGTTGGTGGCGGTGATCGTCTCGCAGTAGGCGAGGTTGTTGTCGCGGTTGATGGCGTCGAGGAAGAGCACGCCGGGCTCGGCGTGGTCGTAGGTCGACCGCATGATCTGGTCCCACAGGTCGCGGGCGCGCACCCGCCGGTAGACCCACACCGCGTGGCCCTGCGCATCGCGGCGCTGCCAGGCGCCGGCGGCCTTCAGCGACGGCCCCGGCTCGGCGCGGTGCACGAGCTCGAACTCGCCGTCGGCCTGCACGGCCTCCATGAAGGCGTCGGTGACGCCGACCGAGAGATTGAAGTTGCGCAGGTCGCCGGCGTCCTTGGCGTGGACGAAGTCCTCGATGTCCGGGTGGTCGCAGCGCAGCACCCCCATCTGCGCGCCGCGCCGTGAGCCGGCCGACTCGACCGTCTCGCAGGAGCGGTCGAAGACGCGCAGGTAGCTCACCGGGCCGGACGCGCTGCTCCGCGTCGACGCGACCCAGGCGCCGCGCGGCCGGATGCGCGAGAAGTCGTAGCCGACGCCACCGCCGCGGCGCATCGTCTCGGCCGCCTCGGCGAGCGCAGAGTAGATGCCCGGGTGGCCTTCGTCGTCGTGCGCGATCGAGTCGCCCACAGGCTGAACGAAGCAGTTGATCAGCGTCGCCGCGAGCTGCGTGCCGGCCGCCGACTGGATGCGCCCGGCCGGAATGAATCCATCGGCCAGCGCCCGCTCGAAACGCGCGGCCCAGTCGGCCCGGCGCTCGGGCGCCTCGGCCTCGGCGAGCGCACGCGCGGTTCGGCGCCGCACGTCGTCGGCGCTGCGCTCACCGTCCTTCGCGTACTTCTCGAGAAGGACCTCTTCGCTGATCGGCTGCGCAGGCAGGGGCAGGTCACCCGCTGCCTGGCCGGACAGCGCGGAGGCGGGTTTGGCGGGACCCATGGGCATGCTCCTTCCACCGGCGGAACGCGGCCACCCCGTGCCGCGAAGACGAGGCTTGCACGGAATGCCAGCCAGCCGTCAGTGAAGCACGAGGAGCGGCAGACGACTCCCCGCCAGCACGGCCTTGGTCTGCGACCCGAACAGGAACTCGCCGAACGCCCCGCGGCCGTGCGTCACCATCAGGATCAGGTCGCAGCCCTGGGACTCTGCAGCCTGGATGATGCCGCGGTCGACGCGATCGACCTGCTCGTAGTGGCCCTCGAAGGGGACGCCGGCCTCGCGCGCCTCGTGCTCGAAGCGGTCGAGCACGCGTCGCGCATGCACCTCGGTCATCGCGTCGTGCTCGCGCATCTCGCGGTCGAACTCGACGCGCGCCCGCGGTCCCGACGGGACGCCGGGCAGCGGTTCGGCGACGAAGCCGGTGATGGCGGCGCCGAGCTGGCGCGCCAGGTCGATGCTGGAGTGGATGGCCTTGTCGGACAGCTCGCTGCCGTCCACCGGGACCAGGATACGTCGATACATGGCACCTCCTCGGGCTCGAGCCCCTGCGCGCCTGCGCGGCCGGCGCACCGCCCGGTGCGCCGATGCGCGGCACATTAGGCAGGTCGCGCCGGCGCCGGTTTGCGCCTGCGCAAAGCGACCGCGCCGGGCGCAACCGGGCTGCATCCCGCATGACCTCCGTCAGGCCCGCCGCGGCGCGATGCAAAACCTCCGGCCCCCTGCAGGGCCACTTGAAGACAGGCCGGGCGCCCCTATAATTCGCTTGCTAGCACTCACCGGAGTCGAGTGCTAACGGGTCGACACCGCCCGGACGCTCGGCCTTCGAGCCGACCGGCCGGGCCGGTCTGCCTGCCGGGTGGATGCCACCGCCCGCGGCGGCCCGCCATCCCGGTGCCAACCGTCATCAACCCAGGAGATCCCATGAAGCTTCGTCCGTTGCACGATCGCGTCATCGTCAAGCGCCTCGAGAACGAAACCAAGACCGCCTCGGGCATCGTGATCCCCGACAACGCCGCCGAGAAGCCCGACCAGGGCGAGGTGCTGGCCGTCGGCCCCGGCAAGCGCAACGACAAGGGTGACTTCGTCGCCCTGAACATCAAGGTCGGCGACCGCGTGCTGTTCGGCAAGTACAGCGGCCAGACCGTCAAGGTCGACGGCGACGAACTGCTGGTGATGCGCGAAGAGGACCTCTTCGCCGT
>JALORQ010000169.1 GCA_025458805.1 Rubrivivax sp. | reverse complement strand
CCCGAGGCGGCGCCGAGCGTGCGGATGCTGGGTGCCGCGCCGGTGCTCAGGTAGCGCTCGCGCATGAAGCGCACCACCTGCCAGTGCTCGGGGGTCAGTTCACCGACGCCGCACTGGCGCGCGATCTCGGCGGCCAGCGCCTCGTCCCACTGGTCGGGGCGGGTCATGAAGCCTTCGGCGTCGAGGTCGATCGCGCGGTCGAGGACGGTGACGGTGGGCATGGCGGTCGTGGTCAGGGAGCCGCGGGGGCCGGGAGGCGCTTGCCGCGCAGGCTCATGCGCGGCGGCACGAAGGGGATGGCGTGGCCCGGCAGCAGCAGGTGCCAGTACATCCAGCGGAAGGCGAGCTTGCCGAGGTGGTTGAGGCGCGACTCGGCGAGCAGGCTGAGCGGCCCGACGACCGGGAGCGGGAAGGCGCCGGGCAACGGCTCGACCTCGTCGTTGAAGTCGATCAGCAGCGCCTTGCCGAACCCGGTCTCGATGAAGCAGTTCGAGTGGCCGTCGAATCCCGGCAGCAGCGGCTGGCCGGCGACGAAGCGCGCGATGTTGTCCTCGAGCACCTCGGCCTCGAAGTGCGCCACCGATCCCGCCTTGCTCGCGCGCAGGTCGGTGGCGTCGCCGAGCGCGAACACGTTGGCCTTGCAGCGCGCCTGCAGCGTGTGCGGGTCGGTGGGCACGAAGCCCAGCTCGTCGCCGAGGCCGGCGCTGCGCGTCACGTACTCGGCGCCGCCGTGCAGCGGCACCGCCACGAGCAGGTCGTAGCCCACCTCGCGCTCGTCCCAGCTCGCGAGCACGCGGCGCGCGCCGTCGACGCGGCCGGTGGTGAACTCGGTGACCACCTCGATGCCCTTGTCGGCCAGCAGGTGGCGCAGCGCGGCGTTGCACGACGCCTTCGTGAAGGCATCGTCCAGCGGCGTGACGTAGGTGATGCGCACGCGGTCCCGGATGCCGCGCCGCTGGAAGAACCAGTCGGCCAGGAAGGCGAACTCGAGCGGCGCGACCGGGCACTTGATCGGCATGTCGGCGATGGCGATCACCAGGTGGCCGCCGGGCCAGTCGGCCAGCCGCGCCGCGAGCGCCGTCGCGCCGTCGAGGCAGTAGAAGTCGTGTGCCGTCTCGCGCCAGCCCGGGCCGGTCAGGCCCTCCGTCTGCTCGGGCAGCAGGCGGCAGCCGGTCGCGACGACGAGCACGTCGTAGCGGAGCGTGACGCCGCCTTCCAGGTGCACCGTGTCGGTGGCGGTGTCGACGCGGTCGACGGCGGCGGGCACGACCGCGATGCCCGCGCGCAGCTGGCGGCGTCGCGGCCGCACCAGCTGCTCGGGCCGGTACCCCCCGAACGGCAGCAGCAGCAGCCCCGGCTGATACAGATGGTCGGGGTCCGGGTCGACGACGGTGATCGACGCGGCGCCGCCGAGGCGGCGCGCCAGCCGGTTGGCGACGACCGTGCCACCGGTGCCGCCGCCCAGGACGACGATGTCCGTCATCGCCGTGCCGGCACCGGTCGGCCCGGCGCGACGTCGCAGGTCATCCGAGACACGAGCCCTCCACGCAGGGTCGCCGGCGGGCATCCGGCCGGCCGCACCAGCCGACAGGATGCGCCGCTGCCGTTCCACGGCGTTGACGCAGGGCAAACCCGCGTGACGACCACTCGGAGGCCGGGATCCCGATCTCAGCGCCCGGATCGGCAAGGGCGGGGCCGCCATGGCGCGGCCGCCGTCCGCTGCGATGCGCCTCCGGTGGCCGGGTGCAGCGGCGCGCGGGCCGGCCGCGACCGCGCTGGTACGAGGCTTGCGACCCGGTCTCGTGCCCACGGAGTCCCCCGACGCATGTGCACCTCGTCCGCCCCGGCGCCTGCTACCGGCACGATGCCCTGCGCAGCGGCCGCGCAGGCCGAGGGCTGGCACGAGCGGCTCGCGCTGCTGCTCGAGTCCACCGGCGACGGCATGTTCGGCATCGACGTCGGCGGCCGCTGCACCTTCATCAACCGTGCTGGTGCACGGATGCTCGGTTGGCGCACCGAAGAGGTGCTCGGCCGGAACATGCACGAGCTGATCCACCACCGTCACCCCGACGGTACGCCGTATCCGGAGTCGGACTGCCCGATCTTCAATGCCTTCCGGCGCGGGCTGCCGTGCCGCATCGACAGCGAGGTCCTGTGGCGCGCCGACGGCTCGCCGTTTCCCGCGGAGTACTCGTCCTATCCTGTCGAGCAGGGCGGTCGCGTCATCGGCGCGGTGGTCACCTTCGTCGACATCACCGAGCGCAAGCGCGCCGAGGAGCTGCTGCGGCAGGCGCGAGACGAACTCGAGCGTCGCGTTGCCGAGCGCACCGCCGAGCTCTCCGCCGCGCTGGGCCAGCTGCGCGAGCTGGCGGCGTACTCGGAGACCGTGCGCGAGGACGAGCGCACGCGCATCGCACGCGAGATCCACGACGAGCTCGGCTCGCTGCTGGTCGCGCTGAAGATGGACGTCGGCTGGCTGGCCAAGCGCGTCGACGACCGCCCGGCGCTGCGCGCCAAGTGCGACGGCATGGGTCGGCTGATCGACACGGCCGTCGACAACGTCGGCCGCATCATCACCGACCTGCGGCCGAGCATCCTCGACCACCAGGGCCTGTGGGCCGCGCTGGAGTGGCAGGCGCAGGACTTCGCGGGCAGCGCCGAACTCGACGCCGACATCCAGGTCGTCGTGCCGGCCGGTGCGGTGGCGCCGCAGGGCGGGCAGGCGACCGCGGTGTTCCGCATCTTCCAGGAAATCCTGAGCAATGTGGCGCGCCATGCGCGCGCGCGGCGGGTCTGGGTGCGCATCGACGTCGACCCGCCGCCTGCACCGGCGCTCTACATCGAGGTGCGCGACGACGGCGTCGGCGCCCCGGCTGACGCGCTCAACCACCCGCGCAGCTACGGCGTGATGGGGATGCGCGAACGCGCGCGTCATTTCGGGGGGCGGCTCACGATCGACGGCAGCCCCGGGCAGGGCACGCGCGTGCGGCTGGCGATGCCCATCGAGGAGGCCGACGCATGATCCGCGTGCTGATCTGCGACGACCACGTGATCGTGCGCCAGGGCATCAAGCAGATCCTCGCCGACGCCACCGACATCGACCTGGCCGGCGAGGCCGCAGACGGTCCGGAGACGCTAGCCTGGGTGCGGCGCGCATCCGCCGAGGGGGCGCTGCCCCACGTCGTCCTGCTCGACATCGCGATGCCGCGCCGCGACGGACTCGACGTGCTCAAGGCGCTGAAGGACGAGTTCCCGAAGCTGCCGGTGCTGATGCTCAGCACCTATCCGGACCGACAGTACGCGGTGCGCAGCCTGAAGCTCGGCGCGGCCGGCTACCTCAACAAGAGCGCCGACTCCGAGCAGATGATCGAGGCGATCCGCAAGGTCGCCGCCGGCGGCCTGTTCATCACCCCGGCCATCGCCGAGCAGCTCGCCACCGCGCTCGGTGCCGGTGCGCAGCGGCCCGCGCACGAGTCGCTGTCGCACCGCGAGTACCAGGTCTTCCGCCTGCTGGCCGCGGGGCGCAGCGTCGGCGAGATCGCCGAGCAGCTCGCGCTGTCGCCGAACACGGTGAGCACCTACCGCGCGCGCATCCTCGAGAAGACCGGGGCGCGCAACGACGTCGAGCTGGCGCTGTACGCGGTGCGGCAGGACCTGCACGCGGTCTGAGTCGCGGGTCGCCGGCCGTCGATGTAGGGCTGGCCCTACACCGCGTCGGCCCTGCACGACAGGCGAATCGTCGCGGACGCGATGGTGAGCACGAGTCTTGCTCCCTACGATGTGTCCAACGATTGTCCAGGAACAGCCATGAGCGACAACCGACCCGCCGCCTACGATCCCTACGACGCCGACCGACCGCTGATGCTGCGCTGCGCCTGCGGCGAGGACCACGCGCCCCAGGAACACGGCCAGGCCCTGGCGCAGCGGGCCACGAGCGAGGAGCATCTCGGCCGCGAGTTCATCGAGGCCTCGCTGGTCAAGGCGCTGTTCCCGCACGAGCCGATCCGCCGCGCCTTCCTGAAGGCCGTCGGTCGCCGCACCGCGATGGCCGCGATCGCCAGCGTGCTGCCGGTCGCGTCGCTGCAGGCGATGGCGCAGGAGAAGAAGGCGCCCGAGAAGAAGGACCTGAAGGTCGGCTTCATCGCGATCACCTGCGCGAGCCCGCTGATCATGGCCGACCCGCTGGGCTTCTACCGCCAGCAGGGCCTGAACGTGCAGCTGATGAAGACGGCCGGCTGGGCGCTGATCCGCGACAAGATCCTCAACAACGAGTACGACGCCACGCACTTCCTGAGCCCGATGCCGCTGGCCATCTCGATGGGCCTCGGGTCGACGCAGACGCCGATGCGCGTGGCGACGATCCAGAACACCAACGGCCAGGCCATCACGCTGCACGTCAAGCACAAGGACCGCCGCGATCCGAAGACCTGGAAGGGGTTCCGGTTCGCGGTGCCGTTCGACTACAGCATGCACAACTTCCTGCTGCGCTACTACCTGGCGGAGCACGGTCTGAACCCCGACACCGACGTGCAGATCCGCGTCACGCCGCCGCCCGAGATGGTGGCCAACCTGCGCGCCGGCAACATCGACGGCTTCCTCGGCCCCGATCCGTTCAACCAGCGCGCGGTATTCGACGAGGTCGGCTTCATCCACATCCTGTCGCGCGAGATCTGGGACGGCCATCCCTGCTGCGCGTTCGGGCTGAGCCAGGCGTTCATCCAGCAGAACCCGGCCACCTACGCCGCGCTGTTCCGCGCCGTGCTGACCGCGGCCGCGATGGCGCGCGAGGCGAAGAACCGCGAACTGATCGCCAAGGTGATCAGCCCGACCCAGTACCTCAACCAGCCCGAGGCGGTGATCGCGCAGGTGCTCACCGGCCGCTTCGCCGACGGCCTGGGCAGCGTCAAGAACGTCCCCGAGCGTGCCGACTTCGACCCGGTGCCGTGGCAGAGCATGGCCGTCTGGATGATGACCCAGATGCAGCGCTGGGGCTACGTCAAGGGCGACGTCAACTACCGCCAGATCGCCGAGCAGGTGTTCCTGCTCACCGACGCGAAGAAGTACATGAAGGAGCTCGGCCAGCCGGTGCCCGACGGCGCCTACCGCAAGTTCAGCGTGATGGGCAAGGAGTTCGATCCGGCGAAGCCGGCCGACTACCTGAAGAGCTTCCCGATCCACCGCATGGCGGCCTGACGGGGCGGGAGCGATGACGAACCCGACGCGAGTGCAGACCGCGAAGGCGGCGCTGCTGTCGCTGCTGCTGCTGGTGCTGCTGATCGGTGCCTGGCACCTGGCCACGAAGCCGACCGTGATCGCCGGCGCGGCCGTGGCGCTGACGCCCGAGCAGATCGAGTACGCCAAGCTGATGGGCAAGGACGTGTCGGCGCTGGCCGCCGGGACGCAGACGCAGAGCAGCGGCTTCCCGACGCCGGCGCAGCTCGGCGCGACGATCGTCGAGCAGCTCTCGCAGCCGTTCTACGACAACGGCCCGAACGACAAGGGCATCGGGCTGCAGCTGGCGCATTCGCTCGGGCGTGTCGCCGCGGGCTTCGCGATCGCGGCGCTGGTCGCGATTCCGCTGGGCTTCGCGATCGGCATGAGCCCTCTGCTGTACCGCGCGCTCGACCCGTTCATCCAGGTTCTCAAGCCGATCTCGCCGCTGGCCTGGATGCCGCTGGCCCTCTACACGATCAAGGACTCTTCGATCTCGGGCGTGTTCGTGATCTTCATCTGCTCGGTGTGGCCGATGCTGATCAACACCGCATTCGGCGTGGCCGGCGTGCGCCGCGAGTGGCTCAACGTCGCCAAGACGCTCGAGGTACGGCCATTGCGCAAGGCGTTCGAGGTGATCCTGCCGGCCGCGGCCCCGACCATCCTCACCGGCATGCGCATCAGCATGGGCATCGCCTGGCTGGTGATCGTCGCCGCCGAGATGCTGGTCGGCGGCACCGGGATCGGCTACTTCGTCTGGAACGAGTGGAACAACCTGGCGCTGACCAACGTCATCTTCGCGATCCTGATGATCGGCGTCGTCGGCATGGCGCTCGACGCGATGTTCGCCCGGCTGCAGAAGGCGGTGACCTATGCCGAATGAGACCTCGACGCGCCCGTTCCTGCAGGTGCAGGGGCTGGCCAAGACCTACCCCGGCGCCGCCGAGCCGGTGTTCGACGGCATCAACTTCGGCATCGCGAAGGGCGAGTTCGTCTGCATCATCGGCCACTCGGGCTGCGGCAAGACGACCATCCTCAACGTGCTCGCCGGCCTCGAGACGGCCAGCGCCGGCACCGTGATCATGGACAACCGCGAGGTGGCTGGGCCTAGCCTCGACCGCGGCGTCGTGTTCCAGGGCCACGCGCTGATGCCGTGGCTCACGGTACGCCGCAACATCGCGTTCGCGGTGCGCAGCAGGTGGCCCGAATGGACCGCCGCGCAGGTCGACGCGCAGGTCGAGAAGTACGTCGCGATGGTCGGGCTGAGCGCGGCGATCGACAAGAAGCCGGCGCAGCTGTCGGGCGGCATGAAGCAGCGCGTGGGCATCGCGCGCGCGTTTGCGATCCAGCCCAAGATGCTGCTGCTCGACGAGCCGTTCGGCGCGCTCGACGCGCTCACTCGCGGCACGATCCAGGACGAGCTGCTGAAGATCTGCGCCGAGACGCACCAGACGGTGTTCATGATCACGCACGACGTCGACGAGGCCATCCTGCTCGCC
>JALORQ010000033.1 GCA_025458805.1 Rubrivivax sp. | reverse complement strand
CATCCCGATCGCGGAACGCTACGGGCTGATCGGCGCCGTCGGCAACTGGGTCATCGACGAGGCCTGCCGGCAGATCGGCGCCTGGCGCGACCAGGGCCTGCGCATGCGCGTCGCGATCAACATCTCGGTGCACCAACTGCGCCAGGCCGACCTGCCGGACCGCATCGCCGCGGCCATCGGCCGCGGCGGCTTCTCGCCGCGGCTGCTGACCTGCGAGATCACCGAGTCGGCGGTGATGGAAGACCCCGACGGCGCGATGGCACTGCTGGCCAAGCTGGCGGCGATCGGCGTGCACATCTCGATCGACGACTTCGGCAACGGGCAGTCGGCGCTGGGCCGGCTGCGCGAGATGCGCCGGCTGCCGGTCGAGGAGCTGAAGATCGACCGCGCCTTCGTCGTCGAGCTCGAGACCAGCGAAGAGGCGCGCTCGGTCGTCGAGTTCGTCGTGCAGCTCGCGCGGCTGCTGCAGATGAAGGTCGTCGCGGAGGGCGTCGAGACCGAGGCGCAGGCGCGCATCCTGGCCGGACTGGGCTGCGACCAGCTCCAGGGATACCGCTTCGCCAAGCCGATGTCGGCCGCAGCGCTGGCACTGTGGGCGATGCACGACGAGGGCCCGCGCGCCCTCGACTTCCGCGATTCCCTGTTCACCGAGACCGTGCCGGCCGAACTGGCGTGAAGGTCGCGCCGGCGGGCGCTACAGCTGCTCCCACGGCAGGCCGTCGAAGCGCCAGCCGTTGACGCTGCTGCGGCGGAAGCGCTCGTCGAGGTCACCCTCGAATCCGTGCAGCACGTTCGTGACGTCGGTGAAGCCGGCCGACTCGAGCGCCAGCCCGGCCTCGAGCGATCGCCGGCCCGATCGGCAGATCAGCAGGATGGGGCGATCGTCGCCGCCGGCCTCCTGCCGCACCTGCTCGACGAAGGCCTCGCGGCGCGGCACCAGCTCGGGGTACTCGTACCAGCTGATGTGGACCACGTCGGGCGGATGGCCGACGTACAGGTACTCGATCTCCATGCGCACGTCGACGAACAGCGTCAGGGGGTTCGCCTGCAGGAGCTGCCAGGCTTGGCGGGGCGTCAGGTGCTTCATGGTGGTCGGTCGCGCCGGCTTCCTACAATCGGGCGATGACCGCCCGCTCCTCCGGCCGCTACACGCGCGGCGCCGACTTGCCCGCGATTCTGCGTCAACGCATCGTCGTGATCGACGGCGCGATGGGCACGATGATCCAGCGCCACCGCCTGGGCGAATCCGACTTCCGCGGCGCGCGTTTCGCCGCGCACCCGAAGGACCTGCGCGGCAACAACGACCTGCTCGTGCTGACGCGTCCGGACATCGTGCGCGCGATCCACGACGCCTACCTGCGCGCCGGCGCCGACATCGTCGAGACCAACACCTTCGGCGCGAATGCGATCGCGCAGGAGGACTACGGCCTCGCGCACCTGGCTCGGGAGATGAACCTCGCGGCGGCGCGGCTGGCACGTGACGCCTGCGACGCCGCGGCGACGCCCGACCGGCCGCGCTTCGTCGCCGGCGCGCTCGGCCCCACGCCGAAGACCGCGAGCATCAGCCCCGACGTCAACGACCCGGGCGCGCGCAACGTCGGCTTCGACGAGCTGCGCGACGCCTACCGCGAACAGGCCGAGGCGCTGCTCGACGGCGGCTGCGACCTCTTCCTGGTCGAGACGATCTTCGACACGCTGAACGCCAAGGCGGCGATCTTCGCGCTCGACGAGCTGATGGAGGAGCGCGGCGAGCGCCTGCCGGTGATCGTCTCCGGCACCGTCACCGACGCCTCGGGCCGCATCCTCTCGGGCCAGACGGTAGCCGCGTTCTGGCACTCGGTGCGCCATGCCCGGCCGCTCGCGGTCGGGCTCAACTGCGCGCTCGGCGCGGCGCTGATGCGCCCGTACATCGAGGAACTGGCGAAGATCGCCGACGAGACGTTCGTCAGCTGCTACCCGAACGCCGGGCTGCCCAACCCGATGAGCGAGACCGGCTTCGACGAGACGCCCGAGGTCACCGGCGCGCTGCTCGAGGACTTCGCGCGCGCCGGCTTCCTCAACATCGCCGGCGGCTGCTGCGGGACGACGCCCGAGCACATCGCCGAGATCGCGCGCCGCGTCGGCGCGTGGCGACCGCGCGCGCCGGGCAGCCGGCTGTTCAGCGAGCTGCTGGCGGCCTGATCGGGCCGCCGACGGCGCGGCCCGGGCCACTCGCCGCCCGCCCTGCCGTCAGTCGACGACCCAGACCATCGCCGTACGCGGCGGGATCGTGAACGCGCCGGTGGCACGCACGTAGACCGCCTCGCTCGACGGGCGCTTGTCGGCGGCACCGGCCGCGGCGTGCACCGGGTGCAGGCGGAACGGCCGGCCCTTCAGCGCATCGATGGTCAGCGTCTGCGGCACCTTGTCCACGTTGACCAGATACAGCACCTCCCGGAAGCCGGCACCGGCGTAGCCCGTGCCGTTCAGGTGCCCCGCCAGCACGGTCGGCACCTGACCGGAGCCCGTGTTGTGGAAGGTGAGCCGCTGCTTGATCTCGTCGCCGGTGCGCAACCGGAACAGCGTCGAGCTGGCACGGATCGCGAGCAGGTCGCGGAAGGCGTCGCGCGTCCAGGCGATCTCGTCGGCCGTGGGCTTGATGTCCGCGTTGCGCAACAGCGGCGCGATGATCGACCAGTTGTCCTGGTTCTTCTCGGCCACCGGCAGGCCGGTGCCGAAGTAGTTGTCCTGGTAGGTCCAGTCGATGCGATTGAACCAGTCGCCCGAGTTGTAGCTGTCGCGGTCCATCGACTTGCTGCGCAGCGTGTCGATGCCGGCATGGAAGTAGGCCACGCCCTGGCTGAAGCTGTTGATCGCGGCGGCCAAGATCTGCGCGCGCGCACGATCCTCGCGGCTGGTCGTCACCGGCAGCCGGTAGGCGTTGATGTCGAACAGCGTCTGGTTGTCGTGGTTCTCGACGTAGTTGACGACCTCGCCAGGGCTCGTCACGTAGCCCGCGGGCTGCCCGTTGTAGTTGAGCTCCTCCAGGCGCAGCGTCGCGTCCCAGTGAGTGCGGATGACGTAGCTGCGGATCGATCCGGCGAGGCCGACCTTGATGACATCGGCGGCCCACATCAGGTCGTTGCGCGACTTGCCGGCGCCGCTGCCGTTGTCGTCGTAGAACAGGCCGTTGACGTAGCCCTGGTTCTTGACGAGCCACTCGCCGCCGTCGAACGGACTTCCCCCGCGGACGTAGTCGCGCGCGCGGTCGCTGAAGGTGCCGATGCCGCTGCCGTTGAGCTCGAGCTGGCTGGCCTGGCGGAAGCGGGCGTTGTTGGCGACCTCGCCGAAGTTCCAGCCCTCGCCGATCAGGTTGACGCGACGGCCGGTCGCGGCATCGACACGCGCCTGCAGTTCCTCCATCACCGCACGCGGCTGATGCCCCATCAGGTCGAACCGGAACGAGTCGATCCTGTACTGCGTGGCCCAGAGGACGGCCGAATCGACCATCAGCTTGCCCATCATCAGGTGCTCGGTCGCCGTGTTGTCGCAGCAGGTGCTGCGCTCGACCTCGCCGTCCTTGTTCAGGCGGTGGTAGTAGCCGGGGACGATGCGGTCGAGCACGGACCGGTCGTTCTGGCCGCTGGCCGTCGTGTGGTTGTAGACCACGTCCATGCCGACGCGCAGCCCGGCCCGGTGCAGGGACTGCACCATCGCGCGGAACTCGAGCACCCGGCGCGCGCCGTCGTGCGCCGACGACGCGTAGCTCCCTTCGGGCGCGTTGAAGTGGAACGGGTCGTAGCCCCAGTTGAAGCAGTCGCTGTCCTTGTACTGCGTGACCAGCGCCTGCTGCTCGGTGCCATCGGGCGCGCCCCCGGGCGCGAGCGCGGCGCAGCCGGCCTCGGGCACGGTCGCCAGGTCGAAGGCGGGCAGCAGGTGCACGTCGGTGAGGCCGGCGTCGGACAGGGCCTGGAGGTGGCGCATGCCGTTGGAGCCCGCCTCGGTGAAGGCCATGTACTTGCCGCGGTTGCGCGACGACACGCTGAAGTCGTTGGCCGAGAAGTCGCGCACGTGCAGCTCGTAGATGACCATGTCGGTCTGGGCGCGCACCTTGCCCGGCAGCGGGGTGTCGTCCCAGCCCGCGGGCTTGAGGGCCGGCGACGACAGGTCGCCGATCCAGCTGCGCTTGGAGTCGGCCGCGAGGCTCACCGAGTAGGGATCGGTGACGAGGTTGCGCACGAGGCCGACGCCGCGCGCGAAGACCTCGACGACGTACCGGTAGTACTTGCCGCTCAGGTCGCCCGACGCGCTCACCGACCAGGTGCCGGTGGCGGGATCGAACTCGGCCGGCCACAGCGCCGAGGCGTTTCCGGTCGATTCGTCGTAGAGCGCGACCGAGACCTTCTGCGCCGTGGGCGCCCACACCTTGAAGCGCGTGCTCCCTCCGGAGAGGGTCACGCCAAGGTCGTCGACACCCCCGGCGGCCGCATACAGGTCGTCGAGCACGCCGGGCAGCTGCGCGGTGGTCGCGTTCTGGACCTCGCCCGCGGCATTCTCTTGCACCAGCACGAGTTGGCTGCGCAGCAGCTCCGCGATCCGCGGACGGTCGGCCGCACGCACCTGGAGCACGACCCCGGGCTCGACGAAGCGGAACCTGTCGGCAACCGCGGGCGGCACCGTGCCGCCGTAGACGTCGAGCGTGATCGAACCCTCGGCGCCCTGGACCGGCGCGTCCTTCTCGGCCTTGATCTGGCCGCTGGCCGAGTGATACAGCTTCCAGGTGCCGGACACGCCGCCCTTGGGCATCTGGATCAGGGTGCGACTCAGCCAGTACGCACGTGCATCGCGCGTCGAGGCCTTGCGCAGGTCGGGCTTCGAGGTATAGACGGTCGGGTCGCCCTGCACGAGCCAGATCTCGCCGACCTTGCCGGCAATCGACAGCGCCGCGTACGTGACACGGATGTTGTCGTTGCGGCCGTCCTTGTCGTTCGGGTCGCCGCCCGGCGGCTTGCCGTGGATGATGAACTCGAGGGACGTGCGGTTGGCGTCGCCCTGCGGGTTGAGCACCGGGATGTCGAAGACGACCTCGTCGGCGAGTTCGGCGTAGCCATCGAACTCCGAGAAGGCCAGGGCATCGGTCCAGACATCGATGCGCGGTTGCGTGGGTGCAGGCAGTCGCGACACGTCCAGCCCGCTGGTCGCCCAGATGTGGACGCCCCAGTTCTGGTACTGCCCGTCGAGCCGCTGGTAGTGGACCCGCACGGTGTCGATGTCGGGCGTCGGCGCGCCGAGCGGATTGCTCGTGTAGTTGGTCGCGTCGCCCGAGAGCTTGTAGATCGAGGTGCCGCCTGCGACGGCCCAGAACTGCTGCGCGTCGCTTCCGCTCTGCCCCGACCAGTTCGACGGCTCGCGCTCGGAGCCGCCGCCCTTGACGATGATGAAGTTGAAGTTCGGCGCGGCGACTGGGATGTCCCAGTACTTGCCGAAGCTGTCCTCGCCGGTGGGTGCACGCCCGGGCCAGCTGCCGAGCGCCTCGCCGGGGGCGTTGTAGACGTAAACGGTCCAGCCGTCGTAGTTGCCGTCGTCGCGGTGGTAATGCAACCGAACGGTGCTCGGCCCGCCACCGCCCCCGCCCTCGGCGGGAACGGCCGACAGCACGCGACTGATGTTGCTGTCGTTGGCCTGGGCGAGGGGGTCGGGGGCGTTGCTGATGTTGCTGTTGCCGCCCCCGCAACCAGCCAGCAGAGCCAGCACCAGCCACGCCAAGGCCGCGACGGCCCTCTTCCAAAGTCCGCCGCCTGCGATGCGCTCCATCTGCTTCACTCCACTGCCCGGTGCATGCCGACGCCCGCGCGCCGCCTTGACCGCAGCCCGAGCATGGTAATGAAAGAAAGCTACAGCACGCATTCAGGGCTAACCCTGCCCGAGGGGGCGCACTTCCCCAAAAGGGAGCCGTCAGGCGCGTCACATTGCGCCTAGCTTGTAGCTGAACTACATTCATCAGCTCCGCCGATTTGCCGGGTACGACACCAACTCGACTTGCTCGCCATGACACCGCGCAGACCGTCCCGCCCACGACCCTGCCGCTCCCGGCTCCGCGCATGGCCGGCGGTCGCCCTGCTCGCACTCTTTGCCGGCTGCGGCGGCGGGTCGGCGGGGCCGTTGGTCGACGCAGGGGACCCGATACCCCCCGACACGCCTCTGCCCGCGGTCGACGTCTCGCGCGTCGCGTCCGCCGACACGGGCAGCCCGCTGCCCGAGGGCTGGGAGCACGGCGCGTTCATGCAGGTCTTCGTCCGCAGCTACCGTGACAGCGACGGCGACGGGATCGGCGACCTTCGGGGCCTGACCGAGCGGCTGGACTACCTGCACGACCTCGGCGTGCGCGGGCTGTGGCTGATGCCGGTCGGGCCGAGCCAGGACGGCGACCACGGCTATGCGGTGACCGACTATCGCGCCATCGAGCCCGACTACGGCTCGCTCGCCGACTTCGATGCGCTGCTGCGCGAGGCCCACGCGCGCGGGATCGGCGTGATCGTCGACTACGTGATCAACCACAGCGCGGCCGAGCACCCGCTGTTCGTCAACGCGCGCGCCGCGGCCGACAACCCGTGGCGCGGCTGGTACCTGTGGCAGCCGTCCAATCCCGGTGGCTGGAACATCTACGGCGGCGACCCCTGGCGGCGCAACGCCGCACCGGGCGGCGGCTGGTACTTCGCCGCGTTCTGGGACCAGATGCCCGACTTCGACCTGCGCCAGCCGGCCGTCGTCGACTGGCATCACGACAACCTGCGCTTCTGGCTCAACCGCGGCGTCGACGGGTTCCGCTTCGACGCCGTCGGTCACCTGGTCGAGAACGGCCCCCAGGCGTGGACCGACCAGCCCGAGACGCTGCCGCTGCTGCGCGGCGCGCGCCTGACGATCGACGACTACGAGCGCCGCCATCTCGTCTGCGAGGGCCCGAACCGGCCGTTCGACTACACCGCGGCCTGCGGCAGCGCCTTCGCGTTCGGGCTGCACACCCGCATCCTGCAGGCGGCCCGGGGCGATCCGGCCGGGGTCTTCGCGGTCGCCGAGCACTTCCGAGGCGCCCCGCAGGGAATGGCGACGATGCTCGCCAATCACGACAGCTTCGCGGGCGACCGCGTCTTCAACCAGCTGGCCGGCGACCTCGGGCGCTATCGCGTCGCCGCCGCGACCTATCTGCTGGGTCCCGGGACGCCCTTCATCTACTACGGCGAGGAGATCGGGATGGCGCGCGGCCCGATCGGCGGCGATCCCGGACTGCGCACACCGATGAGCTGGAGCGCCGACCCGCGCACCGGGGGCTTCACCTCGGGCACACCCTACCGCGTGCTGTCGGGCAACGTGACGACCTTCAACGTGGCGTCGCAGCAGGCCGACCCCGAGTCGCTGCTGGCCTTCTACAAGGCCATGCTCGCGCTGCGCAACGGCATCCCGGCACTTTCGGCCGGACGAGTCGAGCAGGTGCGCAGCGACAACCTCGTGCTCGCGGTCGTCCGACGCGCCGGCGCCTCGCGCACGCTGGTGGTGATCAACTACGACACGGCAGTCGCGGGAGTGGAGATCGACGGTCTGCCCGCACGGGCCCCGTTGCTCAGCCGCCACCCGGATGGCGGCGCGGACCTGACGGCATCGGGCGACGGACGGGTACGCGTCGACCTTCCCGCGCAGTCGGTGCGCGTCTTCACCGTGCAGTGACCGGCCCGCGCGTCGCAGGTGGCCCGACTCAGAGGGCCTCCATCACCTCCTTGCGCTTCTGCTGGAATTCCTCCTCGGTGATGAGGCCGCTGTCGCGCAGGCGGCGCAGCGTGCGCAGCCGGTACTCCTGCTCTTCGAAGAAGGCGGCGTCGCGCACTCGCGGTGCCGCCGGCGGGCGCGCCGGCGCCGGCGCCGCCGTTCCCGCGGCGACGGCGGCAGCCGGCACCACGGACGTGGCGGCCGCGGCAGCCGGCGCCGCCGCAGCAGCCGGAGGCACCCCGACGGGCGCCGGCGGTGCAACCGCCGCGCGCGGCGTCGGGGCAGCAGCCGGGGCCGGCGCCGCAGCCGCCCCGGCGGCTGCCGGTGCCGGGGGCGCCATCAGCGACTGCAGCGTGGCCGCCGTCGGGGGGGCGGCGGCCGGCGGAGGAGCCGGCGGCGGGGTGGCCGCAAAGAGACCGGTGACCGAGCCGAGGGCACGCGAGAACCAGCTCTCCGACGGCGCCGGCGCGGCCGCGGGCGCAGCGGCGACAGGCGCCGCCGGCACGACAGCACCGTAGCGGTTGTCGCGGTTCAGGCCGGTGAGCACGCCGGAACGCAGCTGCAGCTCCTGCTGGCGGGTGTCCGGCGCCAGCATGTCGACGACCGCGGTGACCGGCGGCTTTTCGCCTCGATAGCCGGGCGCATCGCGCGGCCGGCCGGCCTCGGGCTGCGCGACGCCGAGCGGCAGGCGGTCGATCGCGCGGCTGCTCGGATCCTTGCTGAAGTACTGGCCGACATCGGCGTCGACGGTCAGCCGCGCCTGCGTCACGACGGCGCTGACCGAGGCATTGCCGAGCGCCGCGGCATCGAGCACTTGCCGCGGCACCGAGAACACCAGCGTGCGCCCGCGCACGCGCACATCCTCGGCGAAGAAGACGGTGGCATCGATCGTCGCGTCGACGTCGACGGTGGCGCCCGGCGGCACGGCCGCGGCCAGCGCCTCGCGCAGCTGGCGCCGCATCAGCTCGGGGCGCGGCGTCACGACCAGCACCCGCTCCCAGCCGTGCGCCGGGTCGAAGCGCACGCCGCGCCCGGGCAGCCCGATCGTGTTGCCCGAGCCGGGCTGTCGATCGAGGTCGAGGTAGATGTCGAGGTTGAAGGCGTAGAAGCCGTGGCGCGCGAAGGCGGCGAGCGACTCGGCGCCGAGCGTTCCCGACATCACTTCCGACGGGTTGCGCACCGGGTTGCGGAAGGTGGCTTCGAAGCGCAGGCCGTCGCGCTCGGCGAACACGTCGAGGCGCCGCAGGTCCAGATCGCCCTCGACGGCGAAGCTGTCGCGCGGGTAGACGAGCGCGCCATCGCCGCGGTCGTCGCCTTCGGGGTCCGCGATCGTGAGCAGAGGCGACGGCTGCGCCAGCACCACGGCGGGCCACAGCAGGACGGCGACGAGAAGGCGGAGGTTCATGGGCAAGGCGTCGATGGGCCGGCACATCCGCGATGCGGGCGTGCCGTGGAGAGTAAGGCAAAGGGCCCTGCCCCGCATGGGGGAGGGCCCTCGCGACCGGCAGGTCGCGGGCCGGCGCCGTGCCGGCCCGCCGCGGCGTCAGAAGATCGCCTTGACGAAGGCCTTCATGCGGTACTGGCTGATGTCCAGGCGCTGGCCGGTCTCGCCCGGATCGCCGTCGCCGCGCACCCACTGCGCCAGAATCCCCGTCTCGAAGCCGGCCAGGTTGTAGGCGAACAGCAGGCTGGTGATGCTCTTCTCGTTGTCGAAGACCGTGCCCGGCGTCGTGATCTCGCGCGAGTAGCTGCCGTACGAGATGCGCCCGTAGAGGTCGCCGAAGAGCTGGTTGCCGGCACTGATCGTCCAGCCGTCGTCGAGCGTGTCCCGGTCGTCGGTGGCGTTGCTGGTGTTGCCACCGTTGGTGTCGTCGACGCGCTTGTACTTGAAGCCCAGCTCGATGCCGCCGGCGAACGGCAGCACGTAGCCCGCCTTCGCGACGATGATGTCGGTGCTGCGGTCGTTGTTGAGCGCAAACCAGTTCGACAGCGGCCCGGTCGGCGAGTAGTTCTGCCAGTTGTAGTTGTAGTCGACGCGCGTGTACTCGAAGCCCAGCGGGATCTGCGCGACCTCCCAGTTGACGAGGAAGGTGTGACCCTTCCAGCCCACGACCGACTCGGCCGGCGCCTCGTCGAAGTCCATGAAGTCGTTGTCGACCAGGCCGTTGGCACCGGCGGCCAGCCCGCTGTCGGTGCTGCATCGGCCGCCCGAGCCGCCGGTGCGGCACTTGGGCGAGGACGGGCTCTGCTGGTAGTCGCGCGCGGCGCCGCCGAGCCAGATCGACTTGCCCCAGCTGTACCAGGCCGATTCGCTGCCCTCGGTCAGCAGCACGTCGGTCTCGCGGCGCGACGCCGTGTTGCTGTAGAAGCCGGCGCCGATATCGAAGTACTGGTAGTTGAAGGTCAGCCCGGGCACCGGCAGCGAGTTGAAGCCGACGTCGATCTTGAAGGCGTTGTCGTCGATCGACGACTTCGGGCTGTTGATCCACGGCTGGTCGAACAGCGGCGCCTCGTAGGTCGATCGGTAGAACGCGCCCTTCAGGTCGACGATGTCGAGGACGTTGCCCTCGCCCTTGAGCATGAACACCCGGTTCTCCGAGAAGGTCTCGAGGTCCGCGCCGTTGTTCGGGTTGCCGTCGGGGTCGACGCGCTTGTTGTCGTCGAACCACTGGTAGCTGGCCGCGAAGCGCGCGCCGCCCAGCTGCGCCTTGAGCTGCGCGATCCAGACCGCCTCGTTGTACTGGCTGGCGTCGGTCTCGCAGCAGGTCGGGCCCTGGCCGTAGTTGGACTGCAGGTAGTTCGGCAGCGACAGCCGCGCGACCTCCCAGCTCGTGCCCTCGAAAGGCAGACCGCCCTTGAAGTACAGGCCGTTGTAGTTGTCGCGGTCGATGTAGCGCACCTGGCCGATCGTGAACGGATCGAACATGCCCCAGTCGCTCGAGCCGATGAGTGCCTGGTCGAGCCAGTTGTAGCCCGGTGTCAGCAGCACGTAGGCGCCGCGCAGCTTGATGAATTTGCTCTGCTGCGGGTAGATCTGGTCGTTCGGGCCGCCGAAGCCCTCGTTGTTGGCGAAGCCGAAGCTCGTCCAGTAGCCGGCCGGGCTGCGGCTCTGCAGCCGGATGCCGGCCTCGACCTGCTTCGAGATCTGCACCTTCATGCGCAGCTCGAACTCGGTCCACTGGCCCTGGTCGGCGCCCGACTCGGTGTCGCCGCTGGAAGGGCTCGACAGGATCTGGTCGCCGTCGAGGAACTTCATGTAGATGTTCGAGCCGCTGAAGTCGATGTTGACCGCGGCGGCCGGCCCGGCAAGGCCGAGGCCCAGCGCGAGCGCGCTGGCCGCGGCGACCGGACGGAGTGTGGGTCGCGTTCTCATGGATTGCCTCCTCGGTGGGGTCTGGTCGGGGTCAGGGCTTCACCATCTTCAGCGTCGCCATCTGCTCGGACTTGCCGTCGGCGCCGCACTTGTAGGCCAGCATCTCGGCCTGCTTCGCGTCGGGGCCGTCGATCACGTCGAGCACGTGCGGGTCGCAGTCGCCGTCGTTGCCGCCGCCCCAGCGGTGCTGGCCCTCGTACTCGTTGACCTTGCGGGTCAGGAAGTCGGTCGCCGCCGGGAAGCCCTCGTTGGACTGCACGACGACCTGGTAGCGCCACTTCTCGACGTCGCCCTGCGCGGCGCGCAGCTCGGTCGACGGCACGGCGCCCGAGATCACGCGGCCGCGGCCGCGCGTCAGGTTGGGCACGACGATGTCCTTCGCGAACTTCGGCGCCTTCGACTCCGCCTCGGCCGTCACGCGCGCCTTCTTCTGCGGCGACAGCACCACGACCTTGTCCCACTCGTTGCCGGGCGCGAACTTGACGTTCAGGCCGGGCGGGGTCTCGGTGTGCCCGCCCGGACCGGTGTCGATGAAGACGAAGATCATCTGCACCGCGAAGCCGACGCCCATGCCCCACGGGTCCTCGAGATTCGACGCCACCTCGACCTGGAAGTTGACGTCGGTGTTGCTCTGCGTGACGGTCAGCTTGGTCAGGTCGAACGACCCGGCCTTGTAGACGCCGTCGGTCGGGTAGGTGTAGTTGCCCGGGCCCTTGTCGTCGCCGCGGGGGTCGCTGAAGGTCACGGTCTGCGCCGACGCGGCCGAGGCCAGCGCCAGCAGGCTCGCGAGCGCGACGGCTCGCACGGGGGTCTGTCTCTTCATCTTCGGGCTCCTCTACAGGGACGACGGGGGAAACGCGCTACTTCACGCTGCCGGCCGTGAGGCCGGAGACGAGGTACTTCTGCAGGTACATGAACAGGATCACCACCGGCAGCGACACGATCACCGAGCCGGCGGCGAAGAATCCCCACTGGGAGCTGAAGCCCCCGACGAAGAATCGCAGCCCGACCGGCGCGGTGTAGTTGGTCTCGCTCTCCATGAACACCGAGGCGAGGATGAACTCGTTCCACGCCGTCATGAAGCTGAACAGCGCGGTGATCGCGATCGCCGGCTTGGCCAGCGGCAGGATGATGCGGAAGAAGATCGTCTGAGGGCTCGCGCCGTCGATGCGGGCGCTCTCCTCGATGTCGACCGGGATCGTGTCGAAGTAGCCCTTGAGCATCCACACGCAGAACGGGATCGCGGTGGTCGCGTAGACGATGATCAGGCCCCAGAACGTGTTGCCCAGGCCGAGCCACTTGACGATGATGATGAACAGCGGGATCAGCATCAGCGTGCCGGGGAACATCTGGCTCACGAGGAAGGCCAGCATCCCGCCGTCGCGCCCCGGGAAGCGGAAGCGGCTGAACGCATAGGCCGCGGTGCAGGCGAGGAAGACGCCGAGCGCCGTCGTGAGCAGCGAGACGATCACGCTGTTGAGCAGCCAGCGGCCGAAGGGCTGCTCGGTCATCACCTCGACGAAGTTGCGCAGCGACACCTGCGCCGGCCAGGGCACCACGGCGCGCAGCTGGTCGGCGAAGGCCGGGTCCTTGGGCAGGTCGACGATGCCCACGCTCTGCTGGCCCGAGAACGCGAGCGCCAGCACCCACAGCACCGGGTAGATGGTGAGCAGCGTGAACCCGATCAGCGCGGCGTGCAGCCACAGCGGGTTGCTCGGTCGGCCCAGCGTCATCAGTACGACTCCGTCGCGCGGGTGATGCGGGTCTGGAAGTAGCCGTAGACCAGCAGGATCACGAAGATCACCGTCGAGTACGCGGCCGCATACGCGTACTGGTACTGCTCGAACGCCAGCTTGTAGGCCTTGGTGATCAGGATCTCGTTGGCGCCGCCGGGCTCGCCGCCGCTCACCAGGAAGATGATGTTGAACATGTTGAAGGTCCACACCACCGACAACACGATGGCCGGCACCAGCGTCGGACGCAGCAGCGGCAGCGTGATGCTCCTCAGCTGCTGCCAGCGGCTGGCCCCCTCGACCTCGGCGGCCTCGTACATGTCCTTCGGGATCGACTGCAGCGCGCCGAGGATCACGACCATCATGAACGGGAAGCTCAGCCAGCCGTTCGTGATGAGACCGGTCATGAACGAGCTGAAGACGCCATCGAACCAGCGCACCGGCTCGAAGCCGAACATCTGGAGAAACTGGTTGATGACGCCGAACTGCGGATGGAACATGCCGCGCCAGATCAGCGCCGTGATGTAGTTCGGGATCGCCCACGGCAGGATCAGCAGCACGCGGTAGATCGTCTTGCCCTTGAAGCCCTCGGTGTTGAGCGCGAGCGCGAGCAGGAAGCCGAAGGTGACACCGACGGTCACGTTGGTGACGGTCCAGATCACCGTCATCATCAGCGTCCAGTAGAAGTTCTGGTAGTTGACCACCGTGCCCTCGGCGGTGGTCTTGACGATGTCGAAGTCGCCCAGGATCGCGAAGAAGTTGCCCAGGCCGATCCAGCGCTCGCGGAACGGCGTCTGCTCGTTGAACAGCGTCGTGTCGGTGAAGGCGAGGGCGATGCCGTAGAAGAACGGGAAGAAGACCAGCAGCAGCATGCCGATCATCGCCGGCGCGACATAGGCATAGGCCACGGCGTGCTCGCGCAGCGCGGCCGCCGTGCGCGCCGCGAAGCCTTGCACGAAGAACAGCAGCACCAGGACGCCGATCGCGTCGACGACCCAGAAACCGTCGACGAGGAAGCCGATGTGCGAGTCGCGCGCCGCGTCGGCCTGTGCCAGCAGCCGGCCATCGCCGGCGAGCAGGCCGAGCGGCCGCCCGTAGGCGTCGGTATCCCAGGCGCTGACGTCGCCGGCCGGCAGCGCGGCGCCGATGCGCTGGACGATGCCGGCGGCCGTGGACTGAAGCGTCGACATCGCGCTGGCGCTGGCGTCGATGCGCGCCTCCATCTGCCCCAGACGCACCTGCTGGAATGTCACGGCACCGGCGACCAGGGCGACGAGCGCGAGTGCACGCCCGACGTCGAACCGACGCGACGCATCGATGCGCAGCAGTACGCCGATCGCGAACGCGGCAGCGACCAGCCCGAGCGGCAGCAGCCAACCTCCGGCTTCCGGTGCCTGCGACGCGGCCGGCCGCAGGTCGACCTGGACCATGCCCTCGATCGCGCCGCCGACGCGGTAGGGCACGCTGACCGTGACGACGCCGCCGCGCGGGGCGTCGACCTGGATGGTCTTCTTGCGCACCGCGCCTTCGCCGGCATTCGTCTCGGCGGCGGCACGCAGCGCGGCGGCAAGGTCGAACAGCGCCTTCTCGTCGCGCTGCAGGTTGCGGGGCGCCTCGTCCCGTGCGTCGGTCGATGCCAGGAGCTCGCGCCCGGCGACCACGCGCGCCCGCTCGATCGATCGCAGTTCGGATGCCCAGACGGCCAGCCGCTGGCCGAGCGCTGCGGACTCCGTCGCGCCGTCGAGCGAGCCGGCGATCGCATTCGCGACGAGCACGGCTTCGCGCTGCTGATGGGCGGCGTCGAGGTCGCGGCCCACGCCCGCCTGCAGCCAGCCCGCCAGCAGCATCACGACCGCCAGCGCCACGCCGAGTCCGACCGCGGCGCTGCGCGCCAGGCGGCTGCCCGCGGACGGCCGGGGGGCGGCCGCGATCGGCGAGGTGGCGGAAAGGGCCATCGTCGGACGCCTTCAGCGCGCGGTCACTTCGACTTCCGAAGCGCGCTGATGCCTTCCTGGATCGAGGTCGAGGCCTCCTTGAGCGCGGCCTCGACGGTGGCGTTGCCCTTGACGATCTTGTTCATCGCGGTCGTCGCCGGCGACCAGACCATCGTCATCTCGGGCCGGTTCGGCATGGGCTCGGCGTTGTCGAGCTGCTCGCGATAGGCCTTCAGGACCGGATCGGCGGCGACCTTCGGATTGGCGTAGATCGCCTTGTTGGTGTGCAACTGACGCCCTTCCAGCGCCAGCACCAGGCCGGCCTCCTCGCTGGTCAGATAGCGCGCCAACTCGTAGGCGATCTCCTTCTTGTTGGAGCTCGCGGCGACGTAGGCGCCCTCGATGGTCATCCACGGCCGCATCGGCTTCTTGGCCGCGTCCACGACGGGAAGCGGCGCGAAGCCGACGTTGATCTTCTTGTCGATGTCGCCGACGAACCACGGGCCGTTGATGACCATCGCCGCCTTGCCTTCGTTGAACATCGACGCGATCAGCGACTCGCTGGGCTCGGGCGGCATCACGCCGTCCTTCTGGTACCAGGTCATCATCTGGTTCAGCGACGCGACGGTGGCCGGGCTGTTGATCGTGAGCTTGCCGTCCTTGTCGAACACGGCGCCGCCGAACGCGTTCATCAGCGCCGAGTGGAAGTAGAAGTTGGTGTACCAGTACGCCAGCCCGTAGCGCCCGCTCTGCGCGTTGGTGAGCGACTTCGCGATCTTGACCATCTCGTCGGTGGTCCTCGGCGGCGTCTTGACCAGGTCCTTGTTGTAGATGAGGGTCGGCATCTTGTAGTTGATCGGCAACCCCCAGACCCCGCCCTTGTAGGTCATCGCGTCGAGCATCCCGGGCAGCAGGCGCTCGCGCGTGGCCTTGTCGAGGAAGAAGTCGATCGGCTCGACCGTCTTGCCGGCCTCGATCCAGCCGCCCAGCCGGTCCTGCGCGTAGATGAAGAGGTCCGGCCCCTTGCCGCGCGGTACGGCGGCACTGATCTTGTCGGCGTACGCGTCGTAGGGGATGGCGAGCGCGGAGACCCTGACGCCCTTCGCGGCGGGCGTCTTCGCGAAGTTCTCGAGCACCTTCTCGAACGCGGCCTTCTCGGCGGCCCGGTAGGCGTGCCAGACGACCAGTTCGTTGGTCGCCTGCGCGAACGCCGAGCCGGCGAGCGTCAGGGTGCCGGCCGTGGCGACGGTCTTGAGCAGGGTCTTGATCATCGGGTGGGTCCTCTCGATGTCGATGAAGGCACGGTGCGGCGCGCGGTGCGTCAGGCGGCGAGCCGCTTCTCGGTCGATGGGTCGAACAGGTGCATGGCCTCGGTCCTGACCTGCAGCGAGATCGGGTCGCCGGGCCTCGGCAGCGCGACGTGGCTGCGCAGCCGACCCGACACGGTCTCGCCCTGCACCTGGAAGTGGACGATGACCTCGTGCCCGAGGGGCTCGAGGATCTCGATGGTTCCGCTGATGCTGCAGTCGCTCTTCCAGTCGACCTCGTGCGCGGCGCCGATGTGCTCGGGGCGAATGCCGAGGATGACGTCGCGCCCCTTGTGGCGCTGCGCCGCCGCGCCGAATGCCGGGGAGACGGGCATGCGGACGCCGTAGAAGACGACATCGTGACCGTCGTCCGTGATCTTGGCCTTCAGCAGGTTCATCTTCGGCGTGCCCATGAACCCGGCGGTGAACAGGTTGGCGGGCGTGTCGTAGATCTCCATCGGCGTGCCGATCTGCGTCAGGTTGGTGACGTTCGGATCGGTCCCGCAGGGACGGAGCACGGCGATGCGGTGACCCATCGTCATCGCCTCCACCTGATCGTGCGTGACGTAGACGGTGGTGGTCTTCAGCCGGCGCTGCAGCTTGGACAGCTCGGCGCGCATGTGCACGCGCAACTCGGCATCGAGGTTGGACAGCGGCTCGTCGAACAGGAACACGCTGGGGTTGCGCACGATCGCACGGCCGAGCGCGACGCGCTGGCGCTGGCCGCCCGACAGCGCCTTGGGCTTGCGGTCGAGGTAGGCGTTGAGGCCGAGCGTGTCGGCCGCCTCCTGGACGCGCTTCTTGATCTCGGCCTCGGGGATCTTGCGGATCTGCAGGCCGAAGGCGATGTTGTCGTACACCGTCATGTGCGGGTACAGCGCGTAGCTCTGGAACACCATCGCGATGTCGCGATCCTTCGGGTGCACGTCGTTGACCACGCGGTCGCCGATCTTCAGCGTGCCGCTGGTGACGGTCTCCAGCCCGGCGATCATGCGAAGCACCGTGCTCTTGCCGCAGCCGGACGGCCCGACGAAGACCATGAACTCGCCGTCCTTGATCTCGAAGCTGAGGTCGCGGATGACGGTGACGCCGGCCGTGTACGACTTGCCGATGTGGTCGAGCGTGATGGAGGCCATCGTGGTCGCGCTCAGGGGTTCGCCGGCACGACGATGCGCACCGACTTCGGCGCCATCTCGAACTCGAGGCGGCCAGCGGACGGGGTGGCCGTCTGCCCGCTCAGCCGGTCGACGACGGCCCGCGCCGGCCAGCCCTCGGGCAGCGCGACGCCGGCCGTCACGGACTTGTCCTCGCGGTTGGCCAGCACGATGACCTGGTCGCCGGGCGCGCCGCCCTCGGGTCCGGCGCGGCGCGCGAAGGCGAGCACGCTGTCGGCCGGCGCGGTGAGCATCGCGTAGTCGCCGCGGCGCAGTGCCGGATGCTCCTTGCGGATGCGGATGAGCTGCTTGTAGAAGTCGCGCAACGACTCGTCGCGCGCGACGCCCTTGCCAGGCAGGATGTCGCGATCGCCCCACGGCATGGCGTTGCGGTTGAACGGCCACTCGTGGCCGCCGCGCGCGACCTCCTCGCCGTAATAGATCACCGGCATCCCCAGCGAGGTCATCTGCAGCGCGGCGCACAGCCGGAACCGGCCGCGGTCGCCCTGCAGGTTGCCCAGCATCATCGGCTCGTCGTGGCTCGACAGGTAGTGCGCCAGCACGTAGCCGGGCCGCACCTGGTGGCGGTTGCGCAGGTACGCTGCATAGGCGACGGTCCGGCCGCGGCCCTGCACCCAGGCCTCGCAGCTGCCCTTGAAGCTGAAGTCGAAACCGGCGTCGACCTCGTCGCGCGCGAAGAAGCCGTCCAGGCTCTGTGCGGTGCCGCCCCAGTACTCGGCCAGCAGGAAGAAGCCCTGGCCGAGCTCTGCGCGGGTGCGCTTGCGGTGCTCGGCCCAGACGTCGCTCGACACGTGCTTGTAGGTGTCGATGCGGAAGCCGTCGACGCCGGTGCGCCGGGCGAGCGCGATGTTGGCGCCGATGACGTGGTCACGCACCTCGGCGATCTCGGTCTTGAAGTCCGGCAGCCCGCCGACGGCGCAAGTGATCGGGTCGACCTCGCAGTTGCCCTCGCCGACGCGCAACCACGCTTCGCCGGACGCCGTGCGCCGCGGCGTGTAGCTGGAGCTGTAGCCGGCGTGGTTGACGACGATGTCGAGCAGCACCTTGATGCCGCGGCGACGCGCCTCGTCGACCAGCGCCTTCAGATCCGCCTCGGTGCCGAAGCGCGGCTCCATCTGCTCGAAGTCGTGCATCCAGTAGCCATGGAATCCCTCGTGCGTGAAGGACGGCGCTCCCGGCGCACCTGCGGGCATGCCACGCAGCTGCTGCAGTTGCAGCGGATTGATCCAGATCGCGGTGACGCCGAGGTCCTGGAGCTCGCCGAGCTGCTGCGTCAGACCCCTCAGGTCACCGCCGTGCCAGCCCCCGGGGTTGCGGCGGTCGGCGCCCCGGTTGTTGGACGGATCGCCGTCGGCGAAGCGATCGACCAGCACGAAGTACAGCACCTCGTCGGCCCACGTGCGGGCATCGTCCCGCGCCGCGGCGGCCGTGGCGCCCCCCAGCGCGAGCGCACCCGCCACCCCGATTACCGGCAGCCGCCGGAGTCCACGCCACAGCCTTCTCGCCCCCGACCCGACAACCGACAGCACTTTGGTCCGACCTTTGCTTGCTGGCACCCGGTGCGAATGCCGCGGCGATGGCACGGCCCGATGGCACGGGCACGGCCGCCATCACACACGGATCGGCGGGACTTTAGTAGCAAAACTACATGATCAGTTTCGGGCTTTCCCTAGGGTCGCAAGGGCGCAACATGTGCCGGATGACCTGCTTCCCCAACACCGCGGCGTCTCCTGGTCGCTGGGACTCGAGAGATGCCGCCTGCTTGTCTCGGCGGCGCAGGGTTTGCTAGAGTGCAGATGTTGTTTCACTACGCGGCCACCGCCTGGAGTTTTGCTTCATCGTGAGCACGCCCCTGGCTGACCCGTTGGCGGGGTTTCCGAGACTGCTCGGCGACATCGGTGGCACGCACGTCCGCTGGGGATTGCAGCGTGCGCCCGACACGTCGCCCGAGGCCGTGCGCGTCCAGCCCTGCGACCGTGCATCGTCGGTCGCGGAGTCGGCGCTGGCCTATCTGCGCGACACCGGCGCGCCGGCGCCGCGCTGGGCCGGCATCGGCGTCGCGACCTCGGTGACGGGCGATCGCGTCGCGATGACCAACCACCCCTGGTCGTTTTCGATCCGCGAACTCCAGGCCGCGCTCGGCGTCGAGCGCTGTCTCGTGATCAACGACTTCACCGCTCTGGCGATGAGCCTGCCGGCGCTGGGCGCCGGCGACCGGCGGCCCCTGGGGCGGTCCGCCGACGCGGACGGCGTGGCCGCCGGGACGCTCGCGCTACTCGGCCCGGGCACCGGCCTCGGCGTCTCGGGGCTCGTTCCGGTGGCCGGCGGCGGCTGGCAGCCCATCAGCGGCGAAGGCGGGCACGTCACGCTGGCAGCCGGCGACGACGAGGAGGCCGAGGTCCTGGCCTGGCTGCGTCGGCGTCTCGGCCATGTGTCGGCCGAGCGGGTGCTGAGCGGCGCGGGGTTGGTCAATCTGCATGACGCCGTGCGCGCCCTGGCCGGACGCCCCGCGGAGCCGATCGAGCCGGCCGCCGTCACCGCGCGGGCGCACAGCGGCGATGCGGACGCCGCACGGGCGGTCACGCTGTTCACCGCGTGGCTCGGCAGCGTGGCGGGCAACCTGGCCCTGACGCTGGGCGCACGCGCTGGCGTCTTCGTCGGCGGCGGCATCGTGCCGCGTCTCGGACCCGCCTTCGACGAGGCGCTGTTTCGCCAGCGGTTCGAAGCCAAGGGCCGATTTGCCGGCTACCTGCAGCCGATTCCGACCTGGCTGATCACTGCGCCGACGCCCGCGCTGACCGGCGCGTCGCTCGCGCTCGACCTGATGCCCCACCGGAGCGCACGATGCTGACCGCAGCGACCCACGACTCGCCGCGGCTGCTCGGCGACATCGGGGGCACCTGGGCACGCTTTGCGCTGGAGACCCGCCCCGGACAGATCGATCACGCCGCGGCGCTGCGTTGCGCAGACCACGACGACGCCGAGAGCGCCGTCCGCGCCTACCTGATCGGGCTGCCGGCCGGAGCCGCGACGTGCATCGAGCACGCGGCGATCGCCATGGCCAACCCGGTGGAAGGCGACGAAGTCCGGATGACCAACTATCGCTGGCGGTTCTCGATCGAAGACCTGCGGCGCTCGCTCGGCCTGGAGACGCTGGTCGTCGTCAACGACTTCACGGCGCTGGCGATGGCCCTGCCGCAGCTCGGGCCGCAGCAGAGAAGACAGGTCGGCGGGGGCAGCC
>JALORQ010000168.1 GCA_025458805.1 Rubrivivax sp. | reverse complement strand
GCGCAGCGCCGCCTCGGCCGCGAGCTGCGTGCGCAGCGCGGTCGGCTGCGCGACCTGGATCGTGCGCAGCCCGGCGAGCGCGGTGAACATGCGCCAGCGGCGGCCGTCGTGGTCGAGCGTCGTGAAGCCCGGCGTGCGCGTCAGCGGCAGCGGCGGCGTCGCGTCCGAGGCGTAGATCGCGCCGCCGGTCGGGTCCCAGACCTGCACGACGACCTGCTGCCCCGGCTCGGCGACGCGGCCGAGCGCGCGCAGGTCGAGCCGCGCGACGTCGCGCAGCGACAGCGCGACCTGGCGCAGCTGTTCGTCGAGCAGCGCGCCGACCTCGGCGCGTGCCGACAGGTAGGTCGCCGCGCTGGCGATGAGGCCGACGGCAAGCAGCGCCCCGACCAGCGCCGCGATCAGACGCGCGCGCAGCGACTTCACGCGCTGCCGTCCAGCGGGATCGTGTAGCCCATGCCGCGCACGGTGCGGATCACGTCGTCGCCGACCTTGCGCCGCAGGTGGTGCACGTGCACCTCGACCGCGTTCGAGCCGACCTCCTCGCCCCAACCGTAGAGACGGTCCTCGAGCTGGCTGCGCGAAAGCACGATGCCCGGGCGCTCGGTCAGCGCGACGAGCAGCGCGTACTCCTTGCCCGACAGCGCCACCGGCCGCCCGTGCACGGTGACTTCGCGCGTCGCCGGGTCGATCCTCACCGGGCCGTGCTCGACGACCGGTTGCGGCCGACCCGCGGCGCGGCGCAGCAGCGCGCGCACGCGGGCGGCGAGTTCATCGAGGTCGAAGGGCTTGACGAGGTAGTCGTCGGCGCCGGCGTCGAGGCCGACGACGCGGTCGGCCACCGCGTCGCGCGCGGTGATCACGAGCACCGGCAGCGTGCAGCGTCGCGCGCGCAGCGCCTTCAGCAACTGCAGGCCGTCGCGCCTCGGCAGACCGAGGTCCAGCAGCACACCGGCGAAGTCGCCCGTGGCAAGCGCGGTGTCGGCGGCGACGCCGTCGCGCACCCAGTCGACCGTGTAGCCGTCGAGCTTCAGGCCGTCGCGCACGGCCTCGCCGATCATCGGATCGTCCTCGACGAGCAGCAGTCGCATCGGGCGTAGCTTACGGCGTGGCGGCGAGGCGCCGCGCACCAGGAGCGCCCGCGCGCCGGCCCGGCGCGCTAGAACGACCCGACCGTCGACGCCAGCACGACGACCAGCGCCAGCGCCGCGAGCGGGAACGCGACCGCGACCATGAAGATGTCCTTGTAGGCCTCGCGGTGCGTGAGCCCGCAGATGCCGAGCAGCGTGACCACCGCGCCGTTGTGCGGCAGGCTGTCGAGGCCGCCGGTGGCCACCGTCGTCACGCGGTGCAGCACCTCGGGGGCGATGCCGGCGACCTGTGCCGCCTCGACGTACTGGGCGCCAAGGGCCTGCAGCGCGATGCTCATCCCACCCGAGGCCGAGCCGGTGATGCCGGCCAGCAGATTGACCGACAGCGCGAGCGAGACCAGCGGGTTGCCGCCGCCCAGCCCCTCGACGAACCCGACCAGCAGGTCGAACGCCGGCAGCGCCGCGACGACCGCGCCGAATCCGACCAAGCTCGCGGTGTTGAAGATCGGCATCACCGAGGCGTTGGCGCCGTCGTCGAGCGTGCGCTTGAGGTCGGCGAAGCGGCGCCAGCACAGCGCGACGAGCAGCAGGCCGGCCACCGTCAGCGAGCCGATGATCGCCCACACGCCGAGCACGCTGTCGATCGTCGTCGCGCCGAAGCGCGGCTCGGCGAGGAACGAGGTGTCGAGGGCCGGGATCACCTGCGCGCTGAGCAGGTAGTTGAGGACGATCACGACGACGATCGGCGCCAGCGCGAGCGCGAACGGCGGCAGCCCGCGCGGCGGCGCCTCGGGGGCGATCAGACCGGCGTCGAATCCGGCGCCGGCACTGTGTTCACGCTCGACCTTGCCGAACGCGGCCGGGCGGTCGTCGTGCGCGCCGTAGCCCTCGCCGGCGGCCTTCGCCCGCCCGGCCTGGCGCACGAGCCACGCCTGGCCGAGCCCGAACATGACCGCCGCGGCGACGATCCCGAGCCCGGGCGCGGCGAACGGCGTCGTGCCGAAGAACGGCATCGGGATCGCGTTCTGGATCGCCGGGGTGCCGGGCAGCGCCGTCATCGTGAACGTGAACGCGCCGAGCGCGATCGTCGCCGGGATCAGGCGCTTCGGGATGTCGGCCTGGCGGAAGAGCGCGACCGCGATCGGGTAGACCGCGAACGCGACGACGAACAGCGAGACGCCGCCGTAGGTGAGCACCGCGCAGGCGAGCACGACGGCGAGGATCGCGCGCTCCCCGCCGAGCCGGCGCACGATGCCCTGCGCGATGGCCTCGGCGGCGCCGCTGTCGTCCATCAGCTTGCCGAAGATCGCGCCGAGCAGGAACAGCGGGAAGAACTGCACGACGAACCCGCCCGCGGCCGGCATGAAGACCTGCGTGTAGCTGGCCATCAGCGGCGTGCCGGCGGCGAAGACCGCGGCGACGAGCGCCATCAGCGGCCCGAGCAGCAGGACGCTGACGCCGCGGTAGGCGAGCCAGATCAGCCCGCCGAGGGCGAGCAGCACGCCCAGGAGGCCGGTCACGCGCCGCCCTCCCCGGCGCGCCGGCGTGCGCGCGAGGCGATCGCGCCGGCCGGCTTGACGCTGTCCTCGAGCAGCCAGTCGAGGTCGAAGGTCGAGCGCACGCCGAGGTCGGCCTTGTGCTGGCGCAGCCACTGGTCGGTGCGCGCGTGGCCCAGATCGCGCAGGTGGCACAGGTAGGCCCACTCGGCGTTGAGCTTGCTCGACGGTTCGAGCGCGACGAGGTCCTCGTCGCCGTGGATGCGGTGCAGGCGCATGTCGCGCCAGCGTTCGTCCTCGATGCCCTCGGCCTCGATGCGGTCGCGCAGCAGCAGGATGCCGCGCAGTTCCTTCAGCAGCGCGGCATTGAAGGTGATCTCGTTGAGGCGCTCGATGATCTGGCGCGCGGTGCGCGGCAGCTCGGGCCGGTGGAACGGGTTGATCTGCACCAGCACGAGGTCGCGCGCGCCGCACTCGTCGACGAGCGGAAAGAGCGCGGGGTTGCCGGTGAAGCCGCCGTCCCAGTAGGCCTCGCCGTCGATCTCGACGGCCTGGAACACGAGCGGCAGGCAGGCCGACGCCATCACGGCATCGACCGTGATCCCGCCACGGCGGAAGATGCGCGGCCGGCCGCTGCGCACGTTGGTCGCGGTGACGAACAGGTCCACCGCGGTGCAGCGGTTGACGCGGTCGAAATCGACGGTTTCGGCCACCAGGTCGCGCAGCGGGTTCAGGTTGAGCGGGTTGAGCTCGTAGGGCGAGAACACGCGCGTCAGGTGATCCATCAGCACGTAGCCCGGCGCGTTGGCGAGGCTCCAGTTGCCGCTCAGCCGATCCCACAGGCTGCGCTGGATCGGGCTCGCGAGCGCGGCGTTGCTGACCGCCTTCCAGAAGCGCGCCAGCGCGGCGCGTGCCTCCTGCCGCCCGCCGGACTCGAGGCCGTCGGCCAGGACGACCGCATTCATCGCGCCGGCGCTCGTGCCGCTGACGCCCTCGATGTGCAGGTCGGGTTCCTCGAGCAGACGGTCGAGGACACCCCAGGTGAGGGCGCCGTGCGAACCGCCGCCTTGAAGCGCGAGCTCGATCGTCTTGCGGGGTGCGAGCATGGGTGCGGCCAAGGTGACACGGCGGACATGCACGGGACACAGCGCATGCTGCACTGCAGCATAGCACGCCGGTCTCGAGCCGGAACGGTCGATGGCGGCACCGTGCCGTCCGCCCCGACCGCCCGACCGAAGCATGCGGTCGCCCGGCCTCCTCCTCGGTCAGTGTCCCGTGCCAGTCATGGCGCAGCAGGCAGCCCCGATACTCGTGCGATGGATTTCGTCAACCTGCCGCTGCTGGCCGCGGGCCTGCTCGTCTTCGTGGGCGTGCTGGCCGGCCTGGTCTCGGCGCGCATCGGACTGTCGTCGCTGCTCGTCTTCCTGCTCGTCGGCATCCTGGCCGGCGAGGACGGGGTCGTCGGATGGCGCTTCGACGACCACCGCCTCAGCTTCTGGGTCGGCAACGTGGCGCTGGCGATCATCCTTCTCGACGGCGGCTTGAGGACCGCGCTGGCCACCTTCCGCACCGGCCTCAAGCCCGCCGCGCTGCTTGCCACCGCAGGGGTGGTCGTGAGCGCGGCCGTCACAGCTCTCGCTGCAGTGCTGTTCCTCGACCTCGACTGGGGCACGGCGATGCTGCTCGGCGCGATCGTCGGCTCGACCGACGCCGCGGCGGTCTTCGCGCTGCTGACACGGTCGGGCGTGACGCTCAACGAACGCGTGGCCGCGACGCTCGAGATCGAGTCCGGGGTCAACGATCCGATGGCCGTCTACCTGACGCTGGCGTTCATCGCGATCGTTCTGGCCGGCGATGGCGGTTCGATGGCGGGAACGCTCGTGCTCGGGTTCGTCCAGCAGTTCGGATGGGGAACCTTGATGGGGCTGGCCGGCGGCTTCGCGCTGGCGCTGCTGCTGCCGCGGGTGGCGCGGCGCGATGCCGGCGGCGGCCTGATCGCACTGCTGGTCGGCTCGGCGGGCCTGGCCGTCTTCGGCGCGACCGGGTGGCTGGGCGGATCGGGATTCCTGGCGGTCTACCTCGTCGGGCTGGTGCTCGCCAACCGCGCGGCGGACACCGTGGCGCCGGCGTTGCCGGCGATGGACGGCTACGCGTGGATGGCGCAGGCGGCGATGTTCCTGATCCTCGGCCTGCTGGTGACACCCACGACCATGCTCGACGTCCTGGGGCCGGGCATCGCGATCGCCGCCGTGCTGATGCTGATCGCGCGGCCTCTCGCCGTGGCGGTCTGCCTGTGGCCCTTCAGGTTCAGCGTGCGCGAGACGCTGTTCATCAGCTGGGTCGGCCTGCGCGGAGCGGTGCCGATCGTGCTGGCGCTGTTCCCGCTGCTCGCAGGCGTGCCGCAGGCGTCGCTGCTGTTCAACATCGCGTTCGTCGTCGTGCTGGTGTCGCTGCTCGCGCAGGGCTCGACGATCGGCTGGGCGGCGCGCCGTCTCGGCGTGGCGCTGCCCGAGCCGGGAGACGAGCAGAGCCAGCGCGCCGTGTTCCGCGACTTCGCGGTCGATCCGAGTGCGCCGGTCGGGGGCCTGTGCGACTTCTACGGCCTGCCGGCACCGCCCCGCCCGCACAGGACGGTCGAGGTCTGGCTCGCCGACGAGCTCCGGCGACCTCCGGTGCCCGGCGACAGCGTCCGGCTGGGCACGGCGACCTTCGTCGTGCGCGCGATGGACGGCGATCGCATCCGTGGCGTCGGCCTCGGGCTCACGGACACCGGGCAGGATCCGGACGGCGCCTGATCAGCGCAACCGTCCGCGCCAAGTGACTGGAGCGGTCAGGTCGCGACGGGTCGGTGGAGGCGCGAGCCGGAGTCGAACCGGCCTAGACGGATTTGCAATCCGTTGCATAACCGCTTTGCTATCGCGCCCGGCGGTACGTTCCGACAAGAAAGGGAAGCCGAAGCTTCCCTTGTCTCGCCGGGCAGGCTCGGCCTGCAGGTGTCTGGAGCGGGAAACGAGTCTCGAACTCGCGACCTCAACCTTGGCAAGGTTGCGCTCTACCAACTGAGCTATTCCCGCGTTGCTCCGAAAGCCCAAAGCGTCCGGAAGCCCGCCATTCTAGTGCAAGCGTGTGCGTCGCCGCAACACGACGCCCTCGTTCAATGCGGCAACCCGTCTGCCGCTGCGGGGGCTGCCACATCGGGCTTCGGTGCTGCGGCGGGCTCCGTCGCCGCCGGCGACTCGTCGTCGGGCAGCGCCTGCGGCACGCGCTCGAGAGCGACCTCGAGCACCTGGTCGATCCACTTGACCGGCACGATCTCGAGGTTGTTCTTGGCGTTCTCGGGGATCTCCTGGAGGTCCTTGACGTTCTCCTCCGGAATGAGGACCGTCCGTACGCCGCCGCGATGCGCGGCGAGGAGCTTCTCCTTGAGCCCGCCGATCGCCGTGACCTCGCCGCGCAGCGTGATCTCGCCAGTCATCGCGACGTCGGCACGCACCGGGATGCCGGTGAGCGCGCTGACGAACGCGGTGGTCATCGCAATGCCGGCACTCGGCCCGTCCTTGGGCGTCGCACCGTCGGGCACGTGGATGTGGATGTCGCGCTTCTCGAAGAGCTCGTCCTTGATGCCGAGCCGACGTGCGCGCGCCCGCACCACGGTGCGTGCCGCCTCGACCGATTCCTTCATCACGTCGCCCAGCGAGCCGGTGCGGATGATCCCGCCCTTGCCGGGCATCACCGCCGCCTCGATGGTGAGCAGGTCGCCGCCGACCTCGGTCCACGCCAGGCCGACCACCTGGCCGACCTGGTTGGTCTTCTCGGCGCGGCCGAAGTCGAACTTGCGCACGCCGAGAAACTCGTTGAGGTTCTCCTCGGTGACGACGACCTTGCCGACGTACGACTTGAGCTGGATGCCCTTGACCGTCTTGCGGCAGATCTTGCTGATCTCGCGCTCGAGCGAACGCACGCCCGCCTCGCGCGTGTAGTAACGCACGATGCCGCGCAGCGCCGCTTCGGTGACCTCGAGCTCGCCTTCCTTCACGCCGTTGTTCTTCTCCTGCTTGGGCAGCAGGTAGCGGCGCGCGATGTTGAGCTTCTCGTCCTCGGTGTAGCCGGCGAGCCGGATCACCTCCA
>JALORQ010000032.1 GCA_025458805.1 Rubrivivax sp. | reverse complement strand
AGGAGAGCGGCGCGCAGGTCGCGCTGCGCGCGCGCCGGCTGGGACTCGCCGGCACCCGGGTGCGCGTGCTGGCCGAGATCCAGCTCGAGAAGATCCTCGCGGCGATCGAGGCCGAGAAGCCTGCGTTCTGCGTCATCGACTCGATCCAGACGCTCTACTCCGACCAGCTCACCTCGGCGCCCGGCTCGGTGGCGCAGGTGCGCGAATGCGCCGCGCAGCTCACGCGCACGGCGAAGACCTCGGGCTGCGCGATGGTGCTGGTCGGCCACGTCACGAAGGAAGGCGCGCTCGCCGGGCCGCGCGTGCTCGAGCACATCGTCGACACGGTGCTGTACTTCGAGGGCGACACGCACTCGAGCTTCCGCCTCGTGCGCGCGATCAAGAACCGCTACGGGGCCGTCAACGAGATCGGCGTCTTCGCGATGACCGAGCGCGGGCTCAAGGGCGTCGCCAACCCGAGCGCGATCTTCCTGTCGACGCACGGCGAGCCGGTCCCCGGCTCGTGCGTGATGGTCACGCTCGAGGGCACGCGACCGCTGCTCGTCGAGCTGCAGGCGCTCGTCGACAGCGGCGGGCCGGCGCCGCGGCGACTGTCGGTCGGCCTCGACCGCGACCGGCTCGCGATGCTGCTGGCGGTGCTGCACCGCCACGCCGGCATCGCCTGCCTCGACCAGGACGTCTTCGTCAACGCAGTCGGCGGCGTGCGCATCGGCGAGCCGGCAGCCGACCTCGCGGTGCTGCTCGCGATTACGAGCAGCCTGCGCGGCCGCCCGCTGCCGCGCGGCTTCGTCGCCTTCGGCGAAGTCGGCCTGGCCGGCGAGGTGCGACCGGCGCCGCGCGGCCAGGAGCGCCTGAAGGAAGCGGCCAAGCTCGGCTTCGCGGTCGCCGTGGTGCCGAAGGCCAATGCGCCGAGGAAGCCGATCGAGGGCCTGGAGATCCACGCCGTCGAGCGCATCGAGCAGGCGATCGACGCCGTGCGCGCGTTCTGAGCCGCTGCTAGAGCTTCATCTCCAGCCGCAGCTGGACGCTGGTCGACGATTCCGACGTCGCGCGCACGCTCTCGGCGGTCACGGTGCCGTCGACCGCCGGCGCCACCACGTCGCGCTCGCTCGTGCCGTCGCTCGGCAGCAGGTTGCCCAGCGTCAACCGCAGCGCCATCGTCGCGTCGATGGTCCACAGCGCGTAGGCGTCGACGACGGTGCGCGTCGGCGTACGCACCGCCTCGGTCGCCGACAGCCGGGTGCGATAGCCCGGCACCCAGCTCAGGCTGCCGCCGACGAGCAGCGGCCATGCCGTCAGCCGCTGGTCCAGCCCCAGGTTGGCGATCGCCGGCGCCTGCCGGTCGAGCCGGTTGTCGGGGCCCGGAACGCCGTCCACGCTCGACCGGTACAGGCTCAGGCTGGCGCGCAGGTCGAGCCGCGGCGCGTCGGCGACCCAGTCGCTCAGCCGCCCGCGCGCATCCAGCTCGAGCCCGAGCGTCGTCGCGCGCCCGATGTTGAGCGGCTGCGCGACCCAGCGCTCGAAGGCGCTCCAGGGCACCGTCTGCAGCGTGGTCTCGGTGCGGATCACGTCGTCGATGCGGCGCGCGAAGAGGTTCGCGCCCAGCACCCCGCCGCCGGCCGGGTAGTGTTCGACCGCGAGGTCGATCCCGCTCGCCAGCTCGGGGCGCAGCGCCGGGTTGCCGACGCGGTCGGGGGCCAGCGGCTCGTTCGTGCCCTGGTCGGCGGGGAAGCGGCTGTTGACCAGCGGCGCGGCGATCAGCTCGCCGAGCGCCGGCGACCGGTAGCTGCGCGTCAGGCTCAGGCGCACCTGGTCGCGCGACTTCGGCTCGGGCCGCCACAGCAGGTGCACGAGCGGCGACCACACGCTGCTGCGGTTGACCGCCGAGGTCCCGTCGCCCGGATCGCCCTGCGTCTCGAGCCCCTCCCAGCGCAGCCCGGCCTGCAGCGACCAGTTCGGCGACGGGCTCCAGTCGTCCTGCAGGTAGGCGGCCAGACGCAGGCGCCGCGCCGCCTCGAGCAGATCGGCCCCCTCGTCGTCACTGGCCACGCCGCGGCCGCTGAACTGGCGCTGCTCGTCACGCCGCGTCGTCTCGAGCTCGACCCCGGCGACGACGCCGTGTTCGCGTCCGGGCTCCGCCTCGCCTCCGAGCAGCGACGACAGCTTTCCCCGGAGCGCGGCGGCGCGCTCGCGGTTGCGCCGCTGCTCGACGAAGGGCTCGTCGAGCAGCATCCCGCCGGCGAACTCCTCGCGCCGGGCCGACGACTGGCTGCGCCAGCCGTTGACGCTGGCTCCGAGCTCGAGCCGCGAGCCACCGATCGGCTGCTGCCACCGGGTGCCCAGCCGCAGGCTGCCGAACTGCGAGGCCGACGTCGACCGCGCGAGGTCGAACGGCGGCGCGGCCCCAGGCATCGGGGCCACGCGCTCGACCTGCGTCGTCTCGGCGTCGCCGCGCCGGTCGGCAAACACCGCCGACGGTGTCAGCGTCAGCCGTGACACCCCATCGCCGCCGCGCCACTCGATGCGCGAGCCGAGGTTGAAGCCGCCGCGGCGCTCGCTGCCCACGGTCGACTCGCTGCGGTCACTGGTGGGGCGCACGCCGTCGCCGTCGATCTCGTCGACGCGCGTGTCGGCGCTCGCGCGCGTCTCGCTGCGGTTGACGAACAGCGACGAATTGAGATTGGTGGTCCACGCCCCGTCGCGCTCGTTGAAGGTCCAGTTGAGGCGCGGCGACGCCGTCCCCGACTCGACGGTCAGCGCGAGCGACGGGTCGTTGATGCGCCGCGGCCGGCCCTCCCGCGTGACGATGTTGATCGTGCCGGCGATCGCACGCGCGCCGGTCTCGGCGGTCGGGGCGCGCAGGATCTCGATGCGCTCGACCAGTTCGGGCGACAGCGACTCGATCGGAAACCCCGGCCCGATGCGCTCGCCGTCGATCAGGATCTGCGTGAAGCCGCCGCCCAGCCCGCGCAGCCGCGGCGGGCCGCCGCGACCGGACCCGCCCGCCGCATCGACACCCGGAAGCCGGCGCAGCACCTCGCCCAGCGTGGCGTCGCCGTACCGGTCGATCTCCTCGCGGCCGAAGACGATCTTGGCCGCGGTCGACGAGCGGCGCTCGTCGATGTCGCCCGTTCGACCGCCGACGATCTCGATGCGCTGCGTGGTGCCACTGGCGGGGGGCGCGGGGGGCACGGGAGGCGACGGAGATGGCGCGGGCGTGTCGCGCGGGCTGCGCGGCTGCGCGGCCGTCGATCCTGCCTCGGGCGCCGACGCCGCCCCGGCTGCCGCCGCGGCACCAGGCCCGGCGGGCGGCGGTTCGACTCCCGTCTGCGCCGCCGCCGCGGCAGCCAACGCGGCGAAAACGGGCGCGAACAGGCGATGAGCCGCAGGGCGGCGGGCCACCGCGATGCGGATCGGACGCTGGGACATCGGGCCGGATTGTCGCGTCGGCGCCAAGCCCTTCGCGGGCGCCGGTCGCCCGGCCGGGCCGGGCCGCGCCACGACGCACTCAGCGCGCGCGGGCGATGTCGACGGCCGCGACGAGAGCAGCGGACCGGTGCGGGTGATGGGCCGCACCGCCGGGGGCGGACCGAGCGGTCGCACAGGAGCGCGACCCTCGGGAAGCAAGTGGGCGCTCACAATTCCTCGCGCAGAGCGGCTCCCGCGCGCCCGGCCCAGGCATTCAGGCCGGCCGCGCTCGGCAGGCGCGGCGCGGCCGGCGCGACCCGCAGCAGGCCCGCGGCGCGGGTCGCACCGGGAGCACGCGCTGCGCGCAGGCGCCGGCGACGGGGGGACGGGTCGGTGCAACGCATGGCGGCGGCCTCCGGAGTGACAGGGCGCGTCAGGATGTCGCGCCTGTGGTCGGCTGGCGCAGCAAGCGTGCCAGCCCTCGATCGCCCTGCTACGTGAACCACGGCACACGTGGCCGCGCCGGGACCGACGCGTTGCGTCAGCGGCTGTTACCGATCGACACGATTGCGACGTTCCGCGTCCCGGCGTCGGTCGCGGCGCGGGCGCGCGCGCCGCGCCAGCCGGCGACGGTGCTCAGGACTGGACGCTCAGACGCGGCGATCCGCGCGCCGCGCCGATGCGGCCGACCACCGCCGCCTGCGCGAAGCCGTGGCGCCGGAAGACCGCAAGCACCTGGTCGACCGCCCCGGCGTCGCAGGAGACGAGCAGCCCGCCGCTGGTCTGCGGATCGGTGAGCAGTGCTCGGTCCTCGGGCGCGAAGGCGTCCGGCAGCACCACGTCGGCGCCGTAACCGGCCCAGTTGCGCCCGGACGCGCCGGTGACGAAGCCCTGCGCGGCCAGCGCCCGCACACCGGGCAGCAGCGGCACCGCACGCCAGTCGACGACGACCTCGCAGCGCGCGCCGCGCGCGATCTCGAGCGCATGCCCGGCCAGTCCGAAACCGGTGACGTCGGTGACCGCATGCACCCCCGGCAGCTCGGCGAGGTCGGGGCCCGGCGTGTTGAGCCGGGTCGTCGTGTCGATCATCCGCGCATAGCCCTCGCCATCGAGCTCGCCCTTCTTCAGCGCCGCGCTCATCACGCCGACGCCCAGCGGCTTGCCGAGCACCAGCACGTCGCCGGCGCGCGCGTCGGCATTGCGCTTGACGCGCGCCGGGTGCACGAGCCCGAGCGCGACCAGGCCGTAGATGGCCTCGACCGAGTCGATCGTGTGCCCGCCGGCGATCGGGATGCCGGCGGCGCGGCACACCGACGCGCCGCCCTCGAGGATGCGGCCGATGGTCGCGGTCGACAGCACGTTGATCGGCATCCCGACCAGCGCCAGCGCCAGGATCGGCCGCCCGCCCATCGCATAGACGTCGCTGATCGCGTTCGTCGCCGCGATCCGCCCGAAGTCGAACGGGTCGTCGACGATGGGCATGAAGAAGTCGGTCGTCGCGACCAGCGCCTGCTCGTCGTTGAGCTTGTAGACCGCGGCATCGTCGGCGGTCTCGATGCCCACCAGCAGCTCGGGCGGCATCGGCATCGCAGCCGTGCCCTGCAGGATCTCGGACAGCACGCCGGGGGCGATCTTGCAGCCACAGCCGCCGCCATGGGACAGCGAGGTCAGGCGCGGCTCGGCGCGCTTTTCGGGGGCGTTCATCGGCGGTCTCCGGCGGATTCGAGCAGGGCGGCAACGATGCGGCGCAGCGTCGCCGCCTCGGCCTCGGGGGCGAACAGCGGCGCGCGCGCGCCGCACTGGCGCCGCAGCAGCGGCAGCATATCGGCATCGTCGCGCGCACGCTCGACGAGGGTGGCGAGCGCCGCATCGTCGCCGGGCTCGAAGACGCCGGCGTAGTCGCCGCCCAGCAGCCCGAGGTTGCCGTCGATGCGCGAGGCGAGCACGGGCGTGCCGCTGCGCATCGCCTCGATGACGACGTGTGCGCCGCCTTCCATCCGGCTCGGGTGCACCAGCAGGTGCGCGGCCTGGATGCGGCGCCGCGTCTCGGCATGCGGCCGCGCGCCGAGCCAGCGGTACGACGGCACTTCGGTGGCCAGCGCCGCCGCCTCGGCGCCAAGCGCCGCGTCGAGCGCGGCGCCGACGTGGTCGAAGCGCAGGTCGGCACGCCGCGCCAGCCGGCGAACGGCGCGGAAGAAGGTGCACGGATCCTTCTCGTCGCGCAGGTGGCCGACCATCAGCACGCGCAGGTGGCGCGCCGTCTTTCCCAGCGGCTGGCGCGCCGCGCAGGACTGCAGCACGATGTCGCAGCGCGCACGCTCGGCGTCGGCCAGCCCCCCGGCGCCGAGCTCGTTGAGTACCACCAGCCGGTCGGCGAGGGCGAGCGAGCGCCGCGCGTCGGCATCGTGCGCGATGTCGCGGTACAGGTCGGTACCCGTCAGCACCAGCAGCAGCGGCCGTCGCGGCGACTGCGCCGCCCACGCCGCGATCGACGCCGCCGAGCGCCGCGCGTGCAGCGCGATCATCGCGTCGGCCGGCTCGTCGCCGGTCGCCCAGCGCGCGACGAGGCGGACGCGGTAAGCTGCGGCGAGAAAGCGCGACCAACGCCGCGCGGTCTGCCAGTTGCCGTTGTTGGCATCGGCCAGTGCCGGCGTGACGATGACCAGGGACGGTTTTCGATGCACAACGCGAGCCTAACCGGCGCCGACGCCGCGAGGCGCGGCGACGCCGCCGCGCTGGCCGCCGCGCTTCGCGCCAGCCGCGCCGATACGCTGGGCACCTTCGCCACCTGCGAGGCGGCGCTTCCAGCGCTCGAGGTGCCGCGCGAGCCCACGCTCAACCCACCGCTGTGGGAACTGGGGCACATCGGCTGGTTCCAGGAGTTCTGGATCGCGCGCTTCGCGGCACGTCACCGGGGGCGCTACGCCGATCCCGTCGGCCCGCGGCGCGCGCCCCGGCGCGCCAACGCCGACGCCTTCTACGACTCGAGCCGCGTGGCGCACCCGGTGCGCTGGTCGCTGCCGCTGCCCGATGCCGCGGCGACGCGGGTCGATCTCGAGGCGCAGCTCGACGAGACCCTCGCGCTGCTCGCCGACACCGACGACCACGCGCCCGGCGCCGACGACCGTCTGTACTTCTTCCGCCTCGCGCTGATGCACGAGGACATGCACCACGAGGCCGCGCTGTACATGGCGCGCGCGCTCGGCATCGAGACGCCCGACGCGCGCTGGGCGCCGTTGCCGCTGCCCGACCCGCCGCCGCCGATCGAGCTCCCGGCCGGGCGCTGGCGGCTCGGCCACGACGGCGACGGCTTCGCCTTCGACAACGAGTGCGGCGCGCTCGAGGCCGCGCTGCCCGTGACCTCGATCGATGCGCAGGCCGTTCGCTGGGCCGAGTTCCTGCCCTTCGTCGAAGCCGGCGGCTATGCCGATGCCCGCTGGTGGGACGATGCCGGGCGGCGCTGGCTCGCCGCGACCGGCGCGCAGGGGCCGCGCTACCTGCGCGCGGCCGGCGGCTGGCAGGCGTGGCGCGATGGCCGCTGGCGTTCACTCGATCTCCGCGAGGCGGCGAGCCACCTCACGCGGCACGAGGCCGCCGCCTGGTGCCGCTGGGCGGGGCGGCGGCTGCCGACCGAGGCCGAGTGGGAGCGTGCCGCGCTCACGCAGCCGCAGTCCTTCCGCTGGGGCGACGTCTGGGAATGGACGGCCAGCCCGTTCGCGCCGTTCCCGGGATTCGAGCCGCACCCCTACCGGGACTACTCGGCGCCGTGGTTCGACGGCCGACCGGTGCTGCGCGGCGCCTCGCACCTGACGCAGCCGCGCATGCGCCATCCGCGCTATCGCAACTTCTTCGGCGCCGACCGCAACGACATCGCAGCCGGCTTTCGGAGCTGCGCGCCCTGATCGGCCGGCCCGCCGCCGGCGGGGCTCAGTCGGCGGCCGCGGCGACGAAGACGGCAAACCAGCCGCGGGCGTCGCTCCAGTGGCGCACGTCGGCGAAGCCGGCGTCGCGCAGCATCGTCGCGAAGTCGGTGGGCGCCCACTTGTAGGAATTCTCCGTGTGGATGCGCTCGCCGGCAGCGAACGTTCGCTCGGCGCCCGGCCAGCGCACGGTCTGCGCGGTGCGCGCCTCGAGGTGCATCTCGATGCGCGATGCCGCCGCGTCGAAGAAGGCCAGGTGCCGCCAGAGCCGGACATCGAAGTCCGCGCCGAGCAGCCGGTTGAGGTGCCGCAGCAGGTTGAGGTTGAACGCTGCGGTGACGCCGAGCCGGTCGTCGTACGCCGCTTCGAGCACCGCGACCGGCTTGACGAGGTCGACGCCGATCACCAGCGCTCCACCGCGCGCGGCGCGGCGCGCGTCGCGCAGCAGCCGCAGCGCGTCGTCGGGCGCGAAGTTGCCGATGCTCGAGCCGGGATAGAAAACCACCGCCGGGCCGTCGACGACGCCCGCCGGCAGCTCGAGCCGCGCCGAGAAGTCGAGCCCGATGCCGACCATCTCGACCGTCGGGTGCTCGCGCTGCAGGCACTGCAGCGACTGCCGCAGGAAGTCCACCGAGATGTCGACCGCGACGTAGCGCCTCGGCGCGAGCGCAGCGAACAGCCGCGCCGCCTTCTCGCAGTTGCCGGCGCCGAGGTCGACCAGCACCGGCGCCGGCCCGCTGGCCGCCAGCGCAGCGCCGGCGATCGCGGCCCCGTGCGCGCCGAAGACCGCCGCCTCGCTACGCGTCGGGTAGTACTCGTCGAGCTCGGTGATGGCGTCGAACAGCCGCGAGCCGAGCGCGTCGTAGAAGAACTTCGGCGACACCCGTGCGGCCGGCGCGAGCAGCCCGGCCGCCGCCTCGCGCGCGAGATCGGTGCCGTCGATGCGATGCTGCTGCAGGAAGCGGGGAGTCCGGATGCTGTCCACCAAGGGTTCGGCGCGGCCGCGGGGCCGCGCGGGGAATCGCCTGGGCGCCGACTCTAGCAGCCGGGCCGCGCGAGAATGGGCCGCGCGGGCCGGTGTCGGCCCGCGCCCCCCTTCATGCCCCCGTCCTGCAGGAGATCCCGATGATCAGCTTCTCCGCGTCGCGCACGCTCAAGGCCCTCCTCACGTGCGCCGTCGTCGCCTTCGGCCCGCTCTCTCACGCCCAGCAGGTGCTGCGCGTGACGACCATCCCCGAGGAGGCCGCCACCGAGCAGATCCGCAAGTTCGGGCCGATCACGGCCTACCTCGAGAAGACGCTGGGGATGAAGGTCGAGTTCACGCCGGTGAGCGACTACCCGGCGGCCGTCGAGGCGCTGGTCAACCGCAAGGTCGACCTGGCGTGGCTGGGCGGGTTCACGCACGTGCAGGCGCAACTGCGCTCGGGCGGAAAGATCATCCCGATCGCGCAGCGCGAAGAGGACACCAAGTTCCAGTCGGTCTTCATCGCGAAGACCGACTCGGGCATCAAGACGCTGGCCGACATGAAGGGCAAGCAGGTCAGCTTCGGCTCGCAGAGCAGCACCTCGGGGCACCTGATGCCGCGCGCCAACCTGCTCCAGGCCGGCATCGACCCCGAGAAGGATTTCCGACGCGTTGCCTACAGCGGCGCGCACGACGCCACGATCGCGTCGGTGGTCAGCGGCAAGGTCGACGCCGCCGCGCTCGACATCACCGTCTGGCGCAAGTTCGTCGCCGAGGGCAAGGTCGACACCAAGGCGGTCGACGTCTTCTACACGACCCCGCCGTTCTTCAACTACAACTGGTCGGTGCATGCCGACATGCCGGCCGACCTGCGCGAGCGCATCAAGAAGGCGCTGCTCGACATCGACCCGGCGACGCCGCAGGGCAAGGAGATCCTGCAGCTCAACCGCGCGACGCGCTACATCCCGACTTCGCCCGAGAACTACAAGGCCCTCGAGGCGGCCGGCCGCAGCGCGGGCCTGATCTGAGCGGAGCGACGCGCTTGAGGATCGAGATCGAGGCGCTGGCGGCGCGCCACCCGGCGGCGCGCGCCGGCGCTGCGCCCGCGCTGCAGCTGCCGTCCCTGGCCGTGGGCATGGGCGAGCAACTCGCTGTGATCGGGCCGTCCGGCGCTGGCAAGACGACGCTGCTGCAGGTGCTGGCGTGCGCGCTGCCGCCGGTGTCCGGCACGCTCCATCTCGATGGCGAGAACCCCTGGGCGCTGCCGCGCCACGCGTTGCAGCGGCTGCGTGGCCGGCTGTTCCTCGCACCGCAGGTGCCGCCGCTGCCCCCGCGGCAGCGCGTGGTGACGGCGGTGCTCGCCGGCCGCCTGCCGGCGATGGGGCTGGCGGCCAGCGTGCGCTCGCTGTTCTACCCGTCGGACATCCCGGCCGCGCACGCCGCGCTCGAGCGCTTCGACCTGGCCGAGAAGCTCTTCGAGCGCGTCGACCGGCTGTCGGGCGGCGAGCGCCAGCGCGTCGGGCTGGCGCGGGCGCTGCTGGCGCCGGCGCGGCTGTGGCTGGTCGACGAGCCGCTGTCGGCGCTCGACCCGACCCGTTCGCGCCAGGCGCTCGCCACGCTGGTGGGGCAGGCGGCCGAGCGCGGCGTCACGCTGGTCGCGACACTGCATCAGGTCGACATGGCGCTGGCCCACTTCCCGCGCATCGTCGGACTGCGCGATGGGGCGCTCGCGTTCGACCTGCCGGCCGCACAGGTGACCCGCGAACGGCTCGAGCGCTTGTATGCGCAGCACGAGCACGAGCTGCTCGGTGCCCCGCCGGCCGAGCCGCCGCCGGAGCCGGCCGCAGCCCCGGCGGCGGTGGTGATGCACTGCCGCTGAACGCCGCTCCGCACGATGTCCGCCACCGCCCCGCTGCGCCCGCCGCCGTCGCGCGACCCGGCGTGGCTCGGCCGCGTGTTCTGGATCGGCGCCGTGCTCGTCGTCGCCTGGCCGCTGTTCGTGGCCACCGAATTCAGGCCCTGGGTGCTGTTCGAGCGCGACAACCTCAAGGTCACGCTGCAGTTTCTCGGCAGCTTCGTGCCGCCGGCGCACTCGGCCGAGTTCCTGGCGATGGTGGCGCGCGAGACCTGGCGCACGGTGGCGATCGCGACCGCCGGCATGACGCTCGCGCTGGTCGTCGCGGTGCCGATGACGCTGCTGTCGACGCGCGTGCTGTCGGTCTCCGCGCTGTCCGGTCGCATGGCGCGCGGCCCGTTCTGGCTGCGCCAGGCGGTGCGTTGGGCGCTCATCGTGCTGCGCAGCGTGCCCGAGCTGGTGTGGGCGCTGGTCTTCGTGCGCGTCGTCGGCCTCGGGCCCACCGCAGGCGTGCTGGCGATCGCGCTCACCTACGGCGGGATGCTCGGCAAGGTCTACGGCGAGATCCTCGAGAGCGGCGAGACCCACGCCACGCAGACCCTGCTGCGCAACGGCAGCTCGCGCCTGCAGGCCTTCCTGTTCGGGCTGCTGCCGCAGAACGCGGCCGAGCTGACGAGCTACACCGTCTACCGGTGGGAGTGCGCGATCCGCAGCTCGGTGGTGCTGGGCTTCGTCGGCGCGGGCGGACTCGGCCAGCAGCTCGACGCATCGATGAAGATGTTCAACGGCGGCGAGGTGCTGACCATGCTGGCGGTCTTCGTCGCGCTCGTCGCGCTGGCCGACCGCGTCAGCGCCGGCCTGCGTCGCGCGTTGGGCTGAACCCATGACCGACCCGCGCCCCGCCGCGGCCAACGAGACCTGGCGCCTTCCGCCGCCGCTGTTCGGCGCGCGCTGCCGCGCCTGCTGGTTCACGGCGGCGATCGTCGCGCTGGTGGTCGCCAGCTTCTGGACGCTCGACTTGCAGTGGGCGGCCTTTCTGTCGCTCGACGCGGCGCGCAGCATGGCGCGCTTCCTGGGCGAGTTCTTTCCGCCCGACACCGATCCGGCCTTTCTCTCGCGCGTCGCCGTCGCGACCTGGGAGACGCTGGCCATGTCGGCGCTCGGCACCGCGCTGGCCGCAGTGGCCGGCCTGGCGCTCGCGCTGCCGGCCAGCCGGCTGCACCAGGACGACGCCGCGCTCTCGCGGTCGCCGACGCGACTGCTGCTCAACGCGCTGCGCTCGATCCCCGAGCTGGTGTGGGCCGGCCTGCTGCTCATCGCCGCCGGTCTCGGGCCCTTCGCCGGCACGCTGGCGCTGGCGATGCACACCACCGGCGTGCTCGGCCGGCTGTTCGCCGAGGCGATCGAGAACGCGCCGCCAGGCCCGGCCGCCGCGCTGCGCGCCCAGGGCGTCGGCCACGGCCGCATCTTCCTGTACGCGACGCTGCCGCAGGTGCTGCCGCAACTCGCGAGCTACACGCTGTACCGCTGGGAGAACAACATCCGCGCCGCCGCCGTGCTCGGGGTGGTCGGCGCGGGCGGCCTCGGCCAGATGCTCAGCTTCCACATGGGGCTGTTCCACATGAACAAGACCGCCACCATCCTCGGCGCGATGCTGCTGCTGGTGGCGATGGTCGATGCGCTGAGCTACGGCGCGCGCCGCGGGCTCACGCGCTGAGCGCGCCGGTGCCGCCCGGGCGCGCCCCGATCAAGGCGCGGTCACCGCCTGCGCGGCAATCGCGGCAGCCAGTTCGCGAAGCGCGCGACGGTGCGCGACGGCCAGCGCGTCGGCGTCCGGCGAGGCGGCGGCAACGGTGGTCGAGAGCTGGCCGAGCCGAGGCGGCGCCTGCCCACCGGCGTCGGCCACGCTCCAGCGCGCGCGCAGCACCACGCCGCGGCCTTCGGGTGCGACGTCGAGCGCGCCGATCTCGACGCGCAGCTGCCGGGTCGGCCGCACGCCAGGAGGCAGCGGAGCGACCCACGCCGGCGTGCCCAGCGCCCGCGCGAGGTCGTCGCGCAGCAGCCGCGGCACGGCGTCGCGCAGCGGCTCGGCCCAGCGCACGCCGCCCAGCGGCTGCAGTCCGGCGGCGCCGCGGGGCACGAGCACCGCGTCGCGGTCCAGATGACCCGGCAGCGCAACCGGCACGACGAGCTGCCAGGTCTGGCCGGCGACGCGCTCGTCGGGTGGCGCCAGCGCCGGTGCAGCCAGCTCGTCGGGCAGCCGCAGCCAGGTCACGGGCGGCAGCGGCGCCGCACAGGAACCCAGCAGCAGCGCCGCGCCGGCGACGGCCCAGGCGCGCCACGTCGCGGCTGCCGGCCCGCGGGTGCGTCGCCCGCGCCGGCGGCGTGTGCATGGCGCGGCGCCCCGGCCGGCCTGCGTCGAAGGAGTCATCGCGTCGCCTCGTCTCGTCCGCGCCAGAACGCATCGGGATTCCGCTCCAGCGTCTCGCCCAGCTCACGCAACGAGCGCGCCGCGCGCGCCACGTCCTGCAGCGCACGGTCGGCGTGCAGGCGCAGCGCCGAATCCTCGGCGGCGGCTTCGCGCAGCGTCGCCGCGCTGCGCGCCAGCTCGTCGGCCGCGCGCTGCATCTCGGCGGCCAGCGGGCGGCCCGCGGCGGCGAGCGACTGCACCTCGGAGGCCGCCGCCTCCACGCGCGACGCCATCTCGCCGACGCGCCCGGCCGCCGGCCCCACGCTGCCCAGCGACTGCTCGGCCGCCGCCAGCGTCGCTCGCGTCTGCGCCGCCAGCGGGCCGACCTCGCGCTCGATGCGGGCCGCCAGCGCCTGCAGCGCCGTCGCGGCGTCGCCCAGCCGTGTCGGCGCCGACTGCGTGCCCGGCTCGGCCAGCAGCTGCCGCGCCGCGGCCGCCACGCCGGCCAGGTCGCGCGCGAGCTGGCCGAGGTCGATGCCCTCGAGCTGCGCCTGCAGCGTCTGCAGGCGCGTCGGTGCGGTCGGGATCAGCGGCAGCCGACCGTCGACGACGGCCGGCGGCGCGGCGCGCCGCCCGGGGTCGAAATCGAGGTCGACGTAGAGCAGACCGGTGAGCAGGCTCTGCGTGGCCAGACGCGCCACCAGCCCTTGCTGCAGCAGCACGGGCATCGCCGCGCCACGCTCGGGGGCCTCGGGGCCCAGCAGCCCCAGCAGCAGCGCGCGGTCGAACTCGGCCACCACCGGGATCGCGGCGCCCTGCGGTCCCGCGGGCTCGAGGCCGATCGAGGCGACCTGGCCGATGCGCACCCCCCGCAGCACGACCGGTGCGCCGACCTGCAACCCGTAGACCGACGTCTCGAAACGCATCGCGGCGCGCTCGGCCGGCGCGAACCATCGACCGCCGACCACGCTGACCGCCAGCGCCGCCAGCATCAATCCGCCGAGCGCGAACAGGCCGACGCGCCACGCGAGCGCGCGCGACCTCATGCCGCCACCCCCGAGTCGGCTCCGCGGCGCAGGAAGCGGCGCACCTCGTCGGGACCGCTGGCGAGCAGATCCGACGGTGGCCCGAGCGCGGTCATCGTCGCGCGGGCGCCGTCGAGGAAGAGCATGCGATCGGCCACGTTGAAGATGCCGGCGATCTCGTGCGTGACCATCAGCACCGTGACGCCGAGGTCCCGCCGCAGCGAGAGCACCAGCTCGTCGAGGCGCGCGGCGTTGATCGGATCGAGCCCGGAGCCGGGTTCGTCGAGGAACAGCAGCTCCGGGTCGAGCGCCAGCGCGCGCGCCAGCGCGGCGCGCTTGCGCATGCCGCCGGAGAGCGCCGCCGGGAGCAGGTCGAACCCGTCCTCGAGACCGACCATCGCCAGCCGCTCGCGCGCCCGTCGCTCGCGCGTCGCGGCATCGAGCGTGCTGAACAGCCGCATCGGCAGCATCAGGTTCTCGCCCAGCGTCATCGAGCTCCACAGCGCGCCGGCCTGGAACATGACGCCGAAGCGCCGGCGCAGCGCGGCCAGCGCCTCCGGGTCGCCATGGTGCAGATCCAGACCGTGCATGCGCACGGACCCGGCCTCCGGTATCTCGAGGCCGACCAGATGCCGAAGCAGCGTGCTCTTGCCGCTGCCGCTGCCGCCGACGACGACCAGGATCTCGCCGCGCGCGAGGTCGAAGCCGATGCCGCGCTGCACCACGCGGCCACCGGCCGCCACCTCGAGGTCGCGCACCTCCAGCACCGCCGCGCCGTCGTGCTGCGGTGGCATCGTTCAATAGCCCAGGCTCGTGAAGACGACGGTGGTCGCGCAGGCCGCCACCACGATCCAGACCAGCGCCTTGACGACGGCGCGCGTCGTCGCCTCGCCCACCGCCTGCGCGCTGCGCCCGGCATGCAGGCCCTCGCGGCAGCCCGCCAGTGCCACCAGCGCGGCGTAGAGCATGCCCTTGAACATCCCGATCCACAGGTGCGTGAACTCGGCGGCGCGCAGGCTCTGGTGCAGGTACTCGGCCGGCGTCACGCCGTAGACCCAGATCGCCGGCGGCGCGCCGGCGAGCACGCCGGCGAGCACGCCGAAGCCGATCAGCACCGGCGCCGTCACGACCAGCGCCAGCATGCGAGGCAGCACGAGGTGCGTCACCGGGTCGACGCCGAGCACCCGCAGCGCGTCGATCTCCTCGCCCGCCTGCATCGTGCCGAGCTGGGCCGCGAAGGACGCGCCCACGCGCCCGGCGAGGATGACACCCGTCGTCACGCCGGCGAGCTCGCGCAGCATGCCGACCGTGACGATGTCGGCGAGGAACCCCTGCGCGCCGATGCGCCCGAGCTGCGCACCGCCCATGTACGCGAGCATCAGCCCGACCAGCGCGCAGGTCAGCAGTACGATCGGCAGCGACCGCGGGCCGGTCGCGTCGATCTGCTGCAGGACTTCGCCGGCCGCGAGGCGGCGTCGCCCGCGCAGCACCGCCCAAAGCGCGATCAGCACCTCGCCGACGAAGGCGACCGTGAGCGCCGCACCGCGCGGCTCGCGCCGGATCGCGACCGTCCCGCCGCCGCGCCCGCCTGCCGCGTCGGGACCGTCAGCCTCGCCCGGGGATCTGGCCATCGGCGCATCATAGGTCGCTGCCAGGCCCGCTCCGGCAGGCGCGGGCTCAGGCGCGCGCGTCCGGGGCGGCGGCACCCCGCCCGCGCACCCAGCCGCGCGGCACGGCGTCGAGCAGCCGGCGCGTGTACTCCTCGCGCGGCGCCGCGAGCAGGGTCGCCGCCGGCGCCTGCTCGACCACGCGGCCGTCCTTCATCACCAGCACCTCGTCGCTGACGAAGCGCACCACCGCGAGGTCGTGGCTGATGAAGACGTAGGCCAGTCCCAGCTCGTCCTGCAGGTCCTTCAGCAGGTTGAGCACCTGCGCCTGCACGCTGACGTCGAGCGCGCTCACCGCCTCGTCGAGCACCAGCACCTCGGGCTCGAGCGTCAGGCAGCGCGCGATCGCGATGCGCTGACGCTGGCCGCCGCTGAACTCGTGCGGATACTTGCCGAAGGCGCGGCCGTCGAGGCCGACCTTCTCGAGCAGTCGCCGCGCCCGCCCCTCGCGCTCGGCGGTGTCGCGGCCGATGCCGTGGATCGCCATCGGCTCGACCAGCGTCTGCCCGACCGTGAAGCGCGGGTTGAGGCTGGCGTACGGATTCTGGAACACGATCTGGATGCGGCGGCGCATCACCTGGCGTTCGCGGTCGGTGAGCGCGAGCAGGTTGCGGCCGTCGAAGACGACCTCGCCGGCGGTCGGCTCGTGCAGGCGCAGCAGCGTGAGCCCCATCGTCGTCTTGCCCGAGCCCGACTCGCCGACCACGCCCAGCGTGTGTCCGCGCCGAAGCCGGAAGCTGACGTCCTGCACGGCCTTGAACTCGCGCCGGCCGAAGACGCCGGTGCGCAGCACGAAGCTCTTCGCCAGCGACCGCACCTCGAGCACGACCGGAGCCTCCGGGTCCTTGGCGCGCGCAGGGGCCGCGGACGCAACGACCTCGCCGCGCTGGCGCGCGATGTGGTCGTCGATCACCGCCAGGCGCGCCGGAACGTCGCCGAGCGCCGGCCTGCAGGCGAGCAGCGCCTTCGTGTACGCGTCCTCGGGCGACTCGAAGATGCGCTCCACGGTCCCGCGCTCGCGCACCTGGCCATGCCGCATCACGACCACCTCGTCGGCCAGCTCGCCGACCAGCCCGAGGTCGTGGCTGATGAACAGCACGCTCATCCGGTGCTCGGCCTGCAGGCGGCGCAGCAGCTCGAGGATCTGGCGCTGGATCGTCACGTCGAGCGCGGTCGTCGGCTCGTCGGCGATCAGCAGCCGGGGCCCGCAGGCCAGCGCCATCGCGATCATCACGCGCTGCTGCTGACCGCCGGACATCTCGTGCGGGTAGCTGCCGAGGCGGCGCTTCGGCTCGGGGATGCCGACCTCGTCGAGCAGGCCCTCCGCGCGCTCGAGCGCCTCGCGCCGGCCCATGCCGAGGTGGCGCACGAGGGGCTCGACGAGCTGGCGTCCGACCGTGAAGACCGGGTTGAGCGAGCCCATCGGGTCCTGGAACACGCAGGCGATCTCGCGCCCGCGCAGCGCCTGCAGGTCGGGCAGGCTGCAGCGCAGCAGGTCGCGCTCGCCGCCGGCGCCGTGCCACAGGATGCGGCCCTCGCGCTCGGCGTTGTCGGGCAGCAGGTTGAGCACCGACATCGCGGTCACGCTCTTGCCCGAACCGGATTCGCCGACCAGCGCGACGATGCGCTCGGCCGGCACGTCGAAGCTCACGCCTCGCACCGCCTCGGCGCGCCGGCCCTCGCCCATGCGGAAGGCGACGCGCAGGTCCTGGATCGACAGCAGCGGCGCGCTCATTCGAGACCGCGCAGCTTGGGGTCGAGCGCGTCGCGCCAGGCATCGGCCATGAGCGAGAACGCGGTGACGAAGGCGGCCATGAACACCGTGGCCGCGACGAGCTGCCACCAGTGGCCGAGGATGAGCTCGCTCTGCGCCTCGGCCAGCATCGTGCCCCAGCTCACCTGGTCGACCGGCACGCCCAGCCCGAGGTACGACAGGATCACCTCGGCCTTGATGAAGCCGACCACGAGCAGGCTCATGCGCACCAGCACGACGTGGCTGACGTTGGGCAGGATGTGGCGGAACATGCGGCTCGCGCTCGACGCGCCGATCGCCTCGGCGGCGCGCACGTACTCGCGGCTGCCGTGCTTGATGAACTCGGCGCGCACCTGGCGGTACATCCCGGTCCAGCCTGTGAGCCCGAGGATCAGCACCACGGTGCCGATGCCGCGCCCGAAGACCGCGGCGAAGGCGAAGATCAGCAGGATGCCCGGGATCGACTCGAAGACGTTGTAGAGCCACTCGAGCGCATCGCCGATCCAGCGCCCGAAGAAGCCCGACAGCGCGCCGAGCAGCGTGCCGATGCCGGTGGCCACCAGCGCCGCCAGCACGCCGACGAAGACCGAGACCTCGGTGCCCTTGATCGCCTTGGCCAGCACGTCGCGGCCGAGGCGGTCGCCGCCGAACGGCAGCGTCTCGGCCTTGGGCGCCTCCTCGGTGCGCAGCTGGCTCGCGCGGGCCTCCCACTCGGCATAGCGCGGCGCGAGCGGGTCGACGTCGCTCAGGTCGACGTTGGGGCCGTCGGGCGACGCGATGCCGGTGGTCGCGGCCTTCGGCGCCGGGCCCAGGAAGTGCGGCGGCGCGTTCGCGACGCCGACCTCCTTCTGCCAGTCGCGCGCGACCAGCCCGAGCGCCGACGAGGCGATCAGCAGCAGGAAGGCGAGCACGACGACCCCTGCGGCGACGCCGACGCGGTCGCGCCGGTAGCGCCGCCAGGCCGCGGCCCACACGCCCTCGGAACGCTCCTCGTTCCCGACCCCGGCATCCGCCGGCGAGAGCACCGCACTCACTTGAGCACCACCCGCGGGTCGGCCCACTTGAACAGCACGTCGACGAGCAGGTTGACCACCATCGTGATCACCGCGAGGTAGACGGTGACGGCCTGGATCACCGGGTAGTCGCTGCGGTTGACGGCGAGCAGGATCTCGCGGCCGAGCCCGGGGATCGAGAAGAAGACCTCGATCAGGAACGAGCCGACGAAGATCCCCGGCAACAACAGCCCGACGTTGGTGAGGATCGGGATCGTCGCGTTGCGCAGCACATGGCGGAACAGCACCGCGCCCTCGGTGAGCCCCTTGGCGCGCGCGGTGCGCACGTAGTCGTGCCCCAGCTCGTCGAGCAGGAAGCTGCGGTACAGCCGCGTCTGCGGCGCCAGGCTCACCAGCACCGCGAGCAGCACCGGCAGCGGCGCGTAGGTCAGCAGGTTCTGCCAGAACGAGTCGCTCCAGCCCTGCACCGGAAACCAGCCGAGCAGGAAGCCGAAGACGTACTGCCCGACGATCACGTAGACGAGGAAGCTGATCGACAGCGCCACCGTCGTGATGACCATGATCGTGCGGTCGGCCAGGCTGCCGCGACGGTAGGCGACCCACATCGCGATCGGCAGCGCGAGCATGACCTCGAGCACGAGGATGGGCACCATCACCGTCAGCGTCGCCGGCAGCCGCGTCGCGAAGAGCTGCGCCACCGACTCGTTGGTCGCCCAGCTGCGCCCCCAGTCGAAGGTGACGATCTGCTTCAGGAAGATGCCGAACTGCACCCACCACGGCTGGTCCAGCCCGAGCTGCTGCCGGATCGCCGCGATCTGCTCGGGCGAGGCGTTGAGCCCGCCGAGGATCTCGGCCGGATCGCCGCCGAAGAACTTGAAGAGGACGAAGACGAGCAGGACGACGCCGAACAGCGTCGGGATCATCTGCAGCAGGCGGCGGATCAGGTACGCGGCCATCGGGGGCGGGCGACGCGCAGGCGCGGTGGGCGGCCGGTGGCCGGTGGCGGGGATGCGCGAGTGTAGGCGGGCGCCCGAGCCTCGCCCGGCCGGGCTTTTCCCGCGGGCGCGAAGGGCCATGCGGGTTCCGCGGCGGCACTAGACTGCCGCTGCATCGCCTGCCCTGGACCCGAATCGAGATGAATCCGTCCCCCCTGCCGGCCTGGCGGCAGTTCGGCGCCGCCGCCTTCGCTCTCGCCGTGGCGTGCGTGGCCGCATCGCCTGCCGCCGCGCAGCCGCGTGACGCCGCGCCCGGAGCCCCGCCGAAGGTGCTGCGTCTGGCGCTCGGCAGCCTCGAGACCGGCTTCGACCCGGCGCAGATCAGCGACGTCGTGTCGGCGGCGCTGGTCGGCGGCATCTTCGACGCGCCGCTCGCCTACGACTTCCTCGCGCGGCCGTACCGGCTCAAGCCCGGCACAGCGGCGGCGATGCCCGAGGTGAGCGACGGCTACACGCGTTTCGTCTTCCGCATCCGCCCCGGCATCCTGTTCGCCGACGACCCCGCCTTCGGCGGAAGGCCGCGCGAGCTGACCGCGGCGGACTACGTCTACAGCATCAAGCGCGTCTACGACCCGAAGGTCCGAAGCCCTGTGCTGTTCCACTTCGAGAACGCCGGGCTGCTGGAGCTCTCGGAGATGCGGCGCGCCGCGATCGAGGGCAAGACACCGTTTCCGTACGACCGCGAGGCCGAGGGCCTGCGCGTGCTCGACCGCTACACCTTCGAGGTGCGCACCGCGCGGCCGGCGCCGCGTCTGCTGCACGTGTTCGCGATCCCCTCGCTCACCGGCGCCGTCGCGCGCGAGGTCGTGCACGACGACCCGGCGCGCGCGATGCAGCATCCGGTCGGCACCGGGCCGTTCCGCCTCGCGTCGTGGACGCGCGGCGCGCGCATCGTGCTCGAGCGCAACCCGAACCACCGGCATGCCGTCTACGACGAGCGGCCGCCCGCCGACGCCGACCCCGCGACGAGGGCGCTCGCCGAGCGCTGGCGCGGTCGGCCGCTGCCGTTCGTCGACCGCGTCGAGCTGTCGGTGATCGAGGAGGCGCAGCCGCGCTGGCTGGCCTTCCTCAACGGCGAGATCGACGTCGTCGGCGTGCCGCCGGAGTTCGTCAACCTCGCCGCACCCAACGGCCGGCTCGCGCCCAACCTGGCGCAGCAGGGCATCGTCCTGCACCGCTCGGTGTCGCCGATCACGCTGCACACCTATTTCGGGATGGAGAACCCCGTGGTCGGCGGCTATGCGCCCGCTCAGGTCGCGCTGCGGCGGGCGATCGCGCTGGCCTACGACGGCCAGCGCGAGATCGACCTCGCGCGGCGCGGCCAGATGATCCCGGCGCAGAGCGTGGTGCCGCCCGGCGTCAGCGGGTTCGACCCGGACCTGAAGACCGAGATGAGCGACCACGACCCGGCGCGCGCGAAGGCGCTGCTGGATCTCTACGGATTCGTCGACCGTGACCGCGACGGCTGGCGCGATCGCCCGGACGGGCAGCCGCTCGTGCTCGAGTACGCGGCCCAGCCCGACCAGCTCTCGCGCCAGCTGCAGGAGCTGTGGAAGAAATCGATGAACGCCGTCGGGCTGCGCATCGAGTTCCGGGTCGCCACCTGGCCCGAGAACATCAAGGCCAGCCGCGCCGGGCGGCTGATGATGTGGGGCACCGGCTGGTCGGCCGCTCTGCCGGACGGCGGCTACTTCCTCGACCTGATGTACGGCCCGAACAAGGGGCAGGCCAACCATGCCCGCTTCGCGCTGCCCGCCTTCGACGCGCTGTACGAGAAGCAGCGCGCGTTGCCCGACGGACCGGATCGCGACGCGATCTTCTCCGAGGCGCTGCGCCTGGCGACCGCCTACATGCCGTACAAGGCGATCGGCCACGGCATCGCGAGCGTCCTCGTGCGGCCCCAGGTGCTGGGCTATTCGACGCACCCGTTCGTGCGCGACTACTGGCGCTACCTCGACGTCGAGGGCCCGTCGCCTTGAGCGGCAGCGGGGCCGGGACCGGCTGGCGCCGGCGCGACGCGCTGGTCGGGGCCGGCGCCGCCGTGCTCGCCGCGCAGGCGCGGGCCCGTGCCGCGTCCGACGGGCCCCGGGTGCTGCGCTACGCGTTCCCGATCGCCGAAAGCGGCTTCGACCCGGCGCAGGCACTGGACCTGTACTCGCGCACGGTGATGTCGGGCATCTTCGACGCACCGCTGGAGTTCGAGTTCTTGGCACGGCCGGCGCGGATGCGGCCGAACACGGCCGCCGCGATGCCCGAGGTCGACGACGGCCACCGCAGCTTCACCGTGCGCCTGAGGCCCGGCATCCACTTCGCCGACGACCCGGCGTTCGGCGGGCGGCCCCGCGAGCTGACGGCCGCCGACTACGTCTATGCGCTGAAGCGGCACTACGACCCGCGCTGGAAGAGCGGCAACCTCTACCTGCTCGAGAACGCGAAGATCCTCGGGTTGTCCGAACTTCGGCGGCGTGCGCTCGACACGAAGCGGCCCTTCGACTACGACACCGAGGCCGAGGGACTGCGCACGCTCGATCGCTACACCTTCCGCATCCGCCTCGCCGAGCCGAGCCCGCGCTTCCTCTACAACCTGGCCGACGGCTCGTTCACGGGCGCGGTCGCGCGCGAGGTCGTCGAGACTTACGGCGACCGGGTCGGCGAGCACCCCGTCGGCACCGGTCCGTTCCGTCTCGCCCAGTGGCGGCGCAGCTCGCGCATGGTGCTCGAGCGCAACCCGGGCTACCGCGACGTGCGCTACGACGAGCACCCGCCCGACGACGACCCGCAGGCGCAGGCCATCGCGCGCGAGTTCGCCGGGCGCAGGCTGCCGCTGCTCGACCGCGTCGAGATCTCGGTGATCGAGGAGCCGCAGCCGCGCTGGCTCTCGTTCGTCAACGAGGAGCAGGACGTCGCCACCGAGGTGCCGGCCGAGTTCGCCGGCGTCGCCTTCCCCAACAACCGCCTCGCGCCCAACCTCGAGCGGCGCGGCATCGGCATGCACCGCTATGCGCGCGCCGACGTCTCGCTGTCGTACTTCTCGATGGACGACCCCGTGGTCGGCGGCTACGCACCGCACCAGGTCGCGCTGCGGCGGGCCATCGCGCTGGCGGTCGACATCGAGCGCGAGATCCGGCTCGTGCGGCGCAGCCAGGCGGTGGCGGCCCAGAGCGTCGTCGGCCCCGAGGTCTGGGGTCACGATCCCTCGTTCCGCAGCGAGATGAGCCAGTTCGACCGCGCGCGGGCGAAGGCGCTGCTCGACCTGCACGGCTACGTCGACCGCGACGGCGACGGCTGGCGCGAGCGCCCCGACGGCAAGCGGCTGGTGCTCGAGTACGCCACCAGCCCCGACCAGCAGAGCCGCGCGCTCACCGAGCTGTGGAAGAAGAACATGGACGCGATCGGGCTGCGCATCGAGTTCGCGGTCGCCAAGTGGCCCGAGCAGCTCAAGGCGGCGCGCGCCGGCCGCCTCATGATGTGGGGCGTGGGATGGAGCGCCGCGCAGCCCGACGGCGACACCTTCCTCGGCCTGGGCTACGGCCCCAACCGCGGCCAGTCCAACCTCGCGAGGTTCGATCTGCCAGCCTACAACCGGCTCTACGAGGCGCAGCGCGTCCTTCCCGACGGGCCCGAGCGGGCGGCCATCTTCACCGAAGCCAAGAAGCTTCTCGTCGCCTACATGCCCTACAAGACGCACGTGCACCGCATATACACCGACCTGGCGCACCCGTGGGTGAGGGGGTACCACCGCAATCCGTTCGTGCGCGAGTTCTGGAAGTACGTCGACGTCGACCCCATGGGGCAGGCCGAGGGGTCGCGAGGCTGACGCGAGCGGCCGATTCCCGAGCGATTCGGTCGGTTGTCGCGGCGGCACGACACGCCGACGTTCGCTCGACGACCGACGGTCCGCTGCGGCATCCCCGGGGCGTGCACGGGCGGGCCGCCCGCGATGTCGGCAAGTGCTCGCTTCCCGTCGGGCCCAGCCTCGTCGGGCCGCGCCTCGCTTGGCGCGGGTCCGGTGCGCCCCGGCGACCGCGAGGCTTGTCAATCCCCTCTGCCGGGGTCGGCGCCCGGCACGCGCCAAGATCCGGCACGTTCCGTGCAATCGTTCATGCGGCGCCCATGGCCGCGTTGTATGTTGAAACACCTGTACGGATCGCCGCCCCGCAGACTCCGTGCGCAAGAACCCCTCCGAAGCGGATCCCCATGTCGTCCAACACCATCATCGCCGCGGCGGTTCCCCAGGTCCGCGCCGGCCTGCTCAGTACCGACACGCGCCTCGACCTGCTGCCCGACGGATCGCCCGGCCCCCGGCTCTTCAAGATCAAGTCGGCCGAGGAGCGGACGGTGCGCAACTCGGCCGAGGGCCTGCTCCGGCTGCGCTACGCCTGGCGGGGCTACCAGGCCGTCTCGCTGCCGGCCGACCAGACGGTCAACAAGATCACGCTCACCGCGCTGGAGCAGGACGCAACGATCGGCACCATCACGGTGTCGCTCGACGGGCCGGAAGGGCTCGCCGCCGACGACATCTTCGGCGCCGAACTGCGCGCGCTGCGCGACGAGGGGCGCAGGATCTGCGAGTTCACCAAGCTCGCCGTCGACCCGATCGCCAGTTCGAAGCGCGTGCTGGCCGCGCTGTTCCACGTCGCCTACGTCGTCTCGCACCGCATGCGCGGCTACGACACCATCGTGATCGAGGTCAATCCGCGCCACGTGCGCTACTACGAGCGGGTGCTGGGCTTCCGCGTGCTCGGCGAGGAGCGCCTCAATCGCCGCGTCAACGCACCCGCGGTCCTGCTCGCGGCCGACTTCGACTACATCCGCGAGCAGATCGGCACCTTCGGCGGCCAGCCCGAGCTGGCGGCCACCGAGCGCTCGCTGTACCCGCACTTCTTCTCGCTCGCCGAGGAGGCCGGCATCATCGCCCGCATGATGAAGGCGCAGAAGCCGGCGTCCCCGCACACGCACTAGTGCCCGCCGGCGGCGGCAGCGCCTAGGATCCGCCCCCGGCGCTCTGCACGCCGCGGACGACGACCCTGCATCCCGAACCGCGCATCACCCGCTACCTGCGCTGGCTCGCGGCCATGCGCGGGTTGCGGT
>JALORQ010000271.1 GCA_025458805.1 Rubrivivax sp. | reverse complement strand
TGCTGCCTCGGGCGGCGCTGGCCGTGCCGGTGGTGGTGCTGGTGCCCGACCTGCAGCCTGCCGACGCGGTCGCGCTGGCCCGGCTCGGGGTCCAGGACGTGCTGCCGGCCGATGCCGACGTCGCCGAGGTCGGCCGCTCGCTGCGCCTGGCGGTCGAGCGGCGTGCCATCGAACAGGCGGCGCGGCGCGCCTTCGCGACCGATCTGGCGACCGGACTGCCGAGCGAGGCGCAGCTGCGCGAGCACGCGACGCAGCTGCTGGCGCTGCGCGAACGAGAGCCGGCGCCGATGGCGCTGATCGTGCTGCGTCTCGACGGGCTGGCCGCGGTGGCCGATGCGCTTGGCGCCGAGTCGGCGCAGGTGCTGCGGCGCAAGGCCGCGGTGCGCCTGCGCGCCGGGCTGCGCGCCAGCGACGTCGTCGCGTCGCTCGGCGCCGATGCCTTCGCGGTGCTGCTGGCATGGATCGTCTCGCCGGCCGACGGCGCGCGCGTCGCCGGCAAGCTCGCACGCTCGCTGGCGCAGCCGCTGGCCGTCGCCGGACGGAGTCCGCGGCTCGGCGTCAGCGTCGGGCTGGCGTCGTTCCCCGAGCAGGGCAGCGACTTCGACTCGCTGCTGCGCCGCGCGCTGGCCCAGGCGGCCTCGGTGGCCACCGGCGGCGCGACCGGGCTCGCCGGCGCGGCCGACCGCGGGCCCGATGCCGCTGCCAACGACGGCGATTGAGCCGCGTCGGCGCTCGGGTCAGGGCAGGGCCGGGCCGGAACCGGCGTCGAGCAGCGCGGCGCCGATCAGCCGGCCGGCGTCGCTGCTGCGGGCCGGCGTCCTGGCGTCGTCCGTCCCGGTGCAGTGCGACACGCGCGCCCGGCCGCCGAGGGCAGGGCGCGCGCTTTCTCCCCGCAGGTCACTTCAGGATGTCGCCCAGGCATAGGTACTTGGCCTCGACGTAGTCGTCGATGCCCTGGCGCGCCCCCTCGCGGCCGAGCCCCGACTGCTTGACGCCGCCGAACGGCACCTCGGCGGTCGAGATGAGCCCGGTGTTGATGCCGACCATGCCGTACTCGAGCGCCTCGCCGACGCGGAAGATGCGTCCGATGTCGCGGCTGTAGAAGTAGCTCGCGAGCCCGAACTCGGTGGCGTTCGCCAGCTCGATGGCCTCGGCCTCGGTCCTGAAGCGGAACACCGGCGCCACCGGGCCGAAGGTCTCCTCGCGGGCGCAGAGCATCTCCGAGGTCACCTCGGCCAGCACCGTCGGCGTGTAGAAGCGCTCGCCGAGGCGCGTGCCGCCGACCACCACCTTCGCGCCCTTGGCCAGCGCGTCGGCGACATGCGCCTCGACCTTGGAGATCGCCTGGCCGTCGATCAGCGGGCCCTGGACCACCCCGGGCTCGAAGCCGTTGCCGACCTTCAGCGCCGCCGCCTTCTCGGCGAGCTTGGCGACGAAGGCGTCGTAGACGCCGTCCTGCACGTACAGGCGGTTGGCGCATACGCAGGTCTGGCCGGCGTTGCGGTACTTGCTGACCATCGCACCCTCGACCGCGCTGTCGAGGTCGGCGTCGTCGAAGACGATGAAGGGCGCATTGCCGCCCAGCTCGAGGCTGATCTTCTTGACCGTCGGCGCGCACTGCGCGGCGAGGATGCGGCCGACCTCCGTCGAGCCGGTGAAGCTGAGGTGGCGCACCGCGTCGCTGGCGCACAGCACCTTGCCGATCGCGATCGAGTTCACGGCGTCGGCGCTCAGCACGTTGAGCACACCGGCCGGCATGCCGGCGCGCTGCGCCAGCTCGGCGACCGCGAGCGCCGACAGCGGCGTCGCCTCGGCCGGCTTGATCACCACCGGGCAGCCGGCGGCCAGCGCCGGCGCCACCTTGCGCGTGATCATCGCGATCGGGAAGTTCCACGGCGTGATCGCCGCGCACACGCCGATCGGCTGCCGGATGACGAGGAAGCGCTTGCCGGGGTCGGTGCTCGGGATCGTCTCGCCGTAGATGCGGCGCGCCTCCTCGGCGAACCATTCGACGAAGCTGGCGCCGTAGATCACCTCGCCGCGCGCCTCGGCCAGCGGCTTGCCCTGCTCGGCAGTCATGATGCGCGCCAGGTCATGATGCGCGCCAGGTCGTCGGCGTGCTGGTGCAGCAGCGCGAACCACTTCATCATGATCGCGGCGCGTTCCTTGGCGGTCTTCGCGCGCCACGCGGGCCAGGCGCGGTCGGCGGCGGCGATCGCCGCCGCGGCGTCCGCGGCCCCGAGGTTGGCGACCTGGGCCAGTTCGAGCCCGGTGGCCGGGTCGTCGACGGCGAAGCGCGCCGAACCGGCGACCCACTGGCCGTCGATCAGGCCATCGGTCTTCAGCAGGCTGGGATCCTTGAGCGAGGCCAGCGGGGAGGTCTTGGTGTCCATGGAGGGGTCCTCGCGGCGCGGACGCCGCTGCGGGTTGCGGGCCCGGGGCGGCGTCGTCAGCTGAACGCCTGGATACCGGTGATCGCGCGGCCCAGGATCAGCGCGTGGATGTCGTGCGTGCCTTCGTAGGTGTTGACGACCTCGAGGTTGACGAGGTGGCGCGCGATGCCGAACTCGTCGCTGATGCCGTTGCCGCCGAGCATGTCGCGCGCGGTGCGCGCG
>JALORQ010000167.1 GCA_025458805.1 Rubrivivax sp. | reverse complement strand
GCGTTCGTGCACCCGCACGCGCGGCTGCGCGAGGCGCTGACGCGCGAGGCGGTGCGCACCGTGCTGGGCATCGCGCAGCGCGACGGCGGCCGCTTCGTCCCGATCGGGCGCCTCGTCGACGAGCGCGCCATCGTCAACGCGATGGTCGCGCTGCTGGCCACTGGCGGCAGCACCAACCACCTGATCCACTGGGTTGCCATCGCGCGTGCCGCCGGCATGGTGATCGACTGGACCGACTTCGCCGAGTTGTCGGCCGTGGTGCCGCTGCTGGCCCGCGTCTATCCGAATGGCAGCGCCGACGTCAACCAGTTCCAGGCCGCTGGCGGGCCGGGATTCGTGCTGCGCGAACTGCTGGAGGCCGGCTGCCTGCATGCCGATGCGCTGACCGTGAGCGACCGCGGGCTGCGCGCCTTCACCGAGGTGCCGGAACTGGCCGCCGCCGAGGGCGCCGGCGACCTTCCGGCCGCGCTGCGGTGGCAGGCGCTGCCGCCGGTGCCGGGCGACGCGACGATCGTCCGCACGGCCGCCGATCCGTTCTCGGCCACGGGCGGACTTCGGCTGCTCGAGGGCAATCTCGGCCGTGCCGTCATCAAGACCTCGGCGGTGCCGGACGACCGCCATGTCGTCGAGGCGCCGGCGCGCGTCTTCGACAGCCAGGAGGCGCTGCAGGCGGCCTTCCAGGCGGGCGAACTCGAACGCGACGTCGTCGCCGTGGTCCGCTTCCAGGGCCCGCGCGCCAACGGCATGCCCGAGCTCCACAAGCTGACGCCGCCGCTGGCGGTGCTGCAGGGCCGTGGCCACCGGGTCGCGCTCGTCACCGACGGTCGGATGAGCGGCGCCAGCGGCAAGGTGCCGGCGGCGATCCACTGCACGCCCGAGGCGGTCGACGGCGGACCGCTGGCGCGGCTGCGCGACGGCGACGTCGTGCGGGTCGACGCGGTGTCCGGCCGGCTCGACGTGCAGGTCGACCCGACCGAATGGGCGGCGCGCGAGCCGGTGCCGATCGCCGCGGCGCAGGCCGAGGCGAACGCCCACGGCCTCGGCCGCGACCTGTTCGCCGGCATGCGCCGGCTGGTGCGCAGCGCCGAGGAAGGCGCGGTGACCTGGCTGTGAGCACAGGAGGCCCCGCGATGCTGCACGACACGCTCGATCTTGCCGTCCCGGGCCCGGTGATCCCGGTCATCGTCATCGACCGCGTGGCCGATGCCGTGCCGCTCGGGCGCGCGCTCATGGCCGGCGGCGTGCGGGTGCTCGAGGTCACGCTGCGCACGCCGGTCGCGCTCGACGCCATCCGCGCACTGCGCCGCGAGGTGCCCGAGGCGCTCGTCGGCGCCGGCACGGTGCGCACCGCCTCCGAGGCCGAGGCGGCGATGCAGGCCGGCGCCGTCTTCGCCGTCAGTCCGGGCTACACCCCTGCGCTCGGGCGCGCCTGCGGCGCGCTGGGCCTGCCGCTGCTGCCGGGCGTCGCGACGGCAGGCGAGGTGATGGCCGCTGCCGACGACGGGCTGCGCTTCCTCAAGTTCTTCCCTGCCGCGGCCGCGGGCGGCATCCCGATGTTGAAGGCGCTGGCCGGGCCGTTCGCCGACATCGCGTTGTGCCCGACCGGCGGCATCACGCCGGACAACGCGCTGCAGTACCTGTCGCTGCCGAACGTGCGCGTCGTCGGCGGCTCCTGGCTGACGCCTGCCGACGCCCTGGCCGCCGGCGACTGGTCGCGCATCACCGCGCTGGCGGCCGCGGCCCAGGCGCTGCGGCGCTGAGCCGCCGGGCTCAGTCGCCGCGCACGAGTCGCGCCATGCGCTGCGCTGCCTCGGCCGTCTCCGACGCGAGCCCCGAGGCGACGCCGGCGCGGTCGGCGGCGCTGCGGTTCTGGCTCACCTTCCACTTGCCGACGCAGCGCGAGACCTCGATCTCGATGCCGACGATCGCGCGCAGCATCTGCTGCACGTAGTCGGCCGGGGCGTCGTCGACGGCCCAGGGGGTCGCGCGCGCGGACTCTTGGTGGTCGGTGAGGCGCCCGACGAGCTCGCGCAGCCACGGGGCATCGTCGATGGCGCGCAGCACGCCGTGCGCGTGCACGACCGCATAGTTCCAGGTCGGTACCACCTTGTGGTGCTCGGCCTTGGCCGGGTACCACGACGGCGTGACGTACGCCTGCGGGCCGCGGAAGACGGCCAGCACCTCGCGGCCGTCGGCGTGTCGCCACAACGGATTGGCACGCGCGACGTGGCCGCGCAGCCGCAGCGCGTCGCCGGCCACCTCGAGCTCCAGGGGGAGGTGGTCGGCCGTCAGACCTTCGGACGCGGCGGTCACGACCATGGCCAGCGGGTGTTCGCGCATCAGCGCGCGCAGCGCCGCCGGATCGCGCTGCTCGAAGTGCGACGGCAGGTACATCTGCGGCCGGTCGAGTGCTCGCGGCCGCCCGCTCAGGCGGTGCGCTCGATGAGTTCGATCTTGTAGCCGTCGGGGTCGGTGATGAATGCGATCACGGTCGTGCCGCCCTTCACCGGGCCGGGCTCGCGCGTGATCGCACCGCCGAGTGCCGATGCCTTGTCGCGTACCGCCGCACAGGTCGCGGCGACGTCGGGCACGCCGATCGCGATGTGGCCGTAGGCCGTGCCCAGGTCGTAGCGGTCGACGCCGTGGTTGTAGGTCAGTTCGATCTCGGCGTGTTCGGGATTCGGTCCGTACCCGAGGAAGGCGAGGTCGTACTTCTGGTCCGGCCGCGAGGTCGTGCGCAGCAGCGTCATGCCCAGCACCTGGGTGTAGAAGTCGATCGAGCGGCGCAGGTCGCCGACGCGCAGCATGGTGTGCAACAGTCTCATGCGTGGATTCTGCCGTGCCGCCGGAACGGCTGCAGCGCGCGGTGCCGTCGGGCCGCGCAGGCCTCGCGGTCAGCCACCACCTTCGGGCGCGCCGCCGTGGTCGTCGATACCGGCCAGCACCAGCACGCCGAGCACCGCGAAGACCGCTGCGGCGATGCGGTGCACCCACGCCACCGGCACGCGGCGCACCGCGCGCTCGCCGAGCAGCACCGCCGGCACGTTGGCGATCATCATCCCCAGCGTCGTTCCGGCGGTCACCGCCGCCAACTCGCCGAAGCGCGCCGCCAGCATGACGGTGGCGATCTGCGTCTTGTCACCCATCTCGGCGAGGAAGAACGCGACCACGGTGACGCCGAAGACGCCCAGGCGCGAGGAGGGCCGTCCCTCGACCTCGTCGGCCTCGTCGGGCACCAGCATCCAGATCGCGACGGCCAGGAACGACAGGCCGAGGCCCCAGCGCAGCCAGGTGGGGTCGACGGCCGCCGCCAGCCACGCGCCCAGCGCGCTGGCCAGCGCGTGGTTGAGCAGCGTGGCGACGAAGATGCCGGCGATGATCGGCCGCGGCCGCCGGTAGCGTGCCGCCAGCAGCAGCGCGAGCAACTGCGTCTTGTCGCCGATCTCGCCCAGCGCCACGACGCCGGTCGAGACCGCGAAGGCCTCGAGCATCAGAGCGGCACGGTGTAGTTGAGCGCGAGGCGCCCTCCATCGACGACAACGATCTCCCCCGTGACGTAGCTCGAGGCGTCGCTGAGCAGCCAGGCGACGACGTCGGCGATCTCCGACGGTTCGCCGAGCCGCCTCATCGGCGTGCGCGACAGGATGCGCTGCCGTTGCTCGTCGCTCGTCAGCACGGCGCGGCGCGCCAGCTCGGTGGCGATGGTGCCCGGAGCGACGGCGTTGACGCGCACGCCGTGGTCGGCCAGCGCGAGCGCCATCGCGCGGGTGAGCTGGTCGATCGCCCCCTTGCTCGCGTTGTAGCTGGCGATGCTCGGGATCGCCAGCCGGCCGTTGACCGAGCTCATGTTGACGATCGCGCCGCGGCCGGCCTCGGCCATGCCGCGCGCCACCGCCTGCCCGACCAGGAAGTGCCCCTTCAGGTTGACCGCGATGACGGCGTCCCAGTCGGCCTCGGTGACCTCGAGAAAGGGCGCGGCGCGGAAGATCCCGGCGTTGTTGACCAGCCCGTCGACCGGACCCAGCGCGTCGACCGTGGCCTGCAGCGCGGCGTCGACCTGGGCCTTGCTCGAGACGTCGCAGTGGCGGTAGACGGCGCGGTGCCCGTCGGCCGCCAGCGCGGCGGCCAGCGCCCGGCCGGCGTCGTCGGCGACGTCCCACAGAGCGACCGCGGCGCCGTCGCGCACGAGCCGCCGTACACAGGCCTCGCCGATGCCCTGCGCGCCGCCGGTGACGACGACCACCCGTCCGTCGAGTCCGAAATCCACCGTCCTGCCCATCGTCCTGCCCCCGCGAGGCCTCGCTTCACGCCTTGTCGAGCCAGACCGCCATGCCCTGCGCGTTGAGCTCGATGTCGATCGCCAGCAGGTCGGCGATGCGTTCCCGGGTCAGCGCGCAGCCGGCCGCGGCCAGGCTGGCGGCGTAGATGTCGAGCAGGCCCGACTTCAGCCGCTCGTGGCGGTCGGGTGCGCCGCGCTGCGCGTGGCCGAGCGCGATCACCTCGTCGAGCTGGCCGAGCATCAGCCGGGCCAGCCGCGGTACGTCCTGCACCGCGCCATAGTGGGTCAGGTACATGCGCTCGGGGCCCGCGGCCAGCAGCCGCTCGACCGAGGCGCGCAGCGCGTCGGGCTCGAACTGCACCGGTGTCGTCGTCGGCAGGATCCAGGCGCCGTCCGCGGTGTCGAACTCGCGGTAGCTCAGGCCGAAGGTGTCGCCGGTGAACCACCCGCCCGAGACGGCGTCCCAGATGCAGTGATGGTGCCTGGCATGGCCGGGTGTGTCCGCGAACAGCAGCGGCCGGCCGGCGAGTTCGACGGTCATGCCGTCGTGGGTGGCCGTCACCCGCTCGGCCGGGACGCCGACCAGCGTGCCGTACGAGCGGGCCATCTCCTCGGCGCCATAGACCGCCAGCGCCCCCTGGTACAGCGCCGACGGGTCGATCATGTGGCGCGCGCCGCGCGCGTGCACCAGCATGCGCGCCGCGGGCAGTTCGCTCATCAGCAGACCGGCGCCGCCGGCGTGATCGAGGTGGACGTGCGTCGGGATGACCCAGTCGACCGCGTCGCGACCGAGCCCGAGCGCGTCCAGCGCCGCCAGAAGCCGCGGCACGGCGAAGTTGGTGCCGGTGTCGACGAAAGCCGCCCGGCCGCGTTCGACGACGAGATAGGCGGCGTCGAAGCGGTCGCGCTGGAATCCGGTGTCGACGACATGGATGCCGTGGCCGACGGACTCGACGAAGGAGGGGAGGAGCGCATTCATGTCGCGATTGTCCGCGACCGCGCCCGAACGCCGCGGCGGGGATGATGCTTTACATATAAAGTATCGAAGGTCGACAATCGGCGCGGCGTCGCGCGGGGCGCCAGGAGCAAGCAGGATGCGCATCGTCTGCATCGGCGGCGGGCCCGCCGGCCTGTACTTCGCGCTGCTGATGAAGCAGCTCGATCCCTCGCACCGCATCAGCGTCGTCGAGCGCAACCGGCCCTACGACACCTTCGGTTGGGGCGTCGTGTTCAGCGACGCGACGATGGACAACATGCGCCAGTGGGACCGCGAGACGGCCGACGCGATCGAGGTCGCGTTCAACCACTGGGACGACATCGAGCTGCACTTCAAGGGCCGGTGCATCCGCAGCGGCGGCCACGGCTTCGTCGGCATCGGGCGCAAGAAGCTGCTCAACATCCTGCAGCGGCGCTGCGAGGCGCTGGGCGTCGAGCTCGTGTTCGAAACCGAGGTCGACCCCGAACGTCTCGACACCGACTACGCCGACGCCGATCTCGTGATCGCCAGCGACGGCATCAACTCGCGCATCCGCAACCGCTACGCCGAGGTCTTCGAGCCCGACATCGTCACGCGGCCGAACCGCTTCATCTGGCTCGGCACGACGCGGCTGTTCGACGCCTTCAACTTCCTCTTCGAGAAGACCGAGCACGGCTGGTTCCAGGCCCACGTCTACAAGTTCGACGAGCGCACGACGACCTTCATCGTCGAGACGCCCGAGACCGTGTGGAAGGCGCATGGGCTCGATCGGGCCGACGTGGGGCAGTCGATCGAGTTCTGCGAAAGGCTGTTCGCGAAGCATCTGCAGGGCCACAAGCTGCTGTCGAACGCGCGCCACCTCCGCGGCAGCGCGTGGCTCAACTTCCAGCGCGTGCGCTGCCGGACCTGGCACCATTTCAACGGCGCGAGCCACGTCGTGCTGATGGGCGACGCGGTGCACACCGCGCACTTCGCCATCGGCTCGGGCACCAAGCTCGCGCTCGAGGACGCGATCGAGCTGACGCGCCTCTTCCGCGACGCCGGCGCGAAGCTGGGCCGCAGCGCCGGGCGCGACGAGATCCCGGCCGTGCTCGCGCAGTACCAGGCCGCGCGCGAGGTCGACGTGCTGCGGCTGCAGAACGCGGCCTGGAACGCGATGGAGTGGTTCGAGGTCGTCGGCACGCGCTACTGCGACCAGTTGCCGCCCGAGCAGTTCATGTACAGCATGCTCACGCGCAGCCAGCGCATCAGCCACGAGAACCTGCGCCTGCGCGATGCGAACTGGCTCGAGGGCTTCGAGCGCTGGTTCGCCGAGCGCTCGGGCGTGCGTGTGCCGACGGGCTCCAAGCCGCCACGGCCCATGTTCACGCCGTTCACGCTGCGCGGCATGACGGTGCCCAACCGCGTCGTCGTCTCGCCGATGGCGATGTACTCGGCGCGGGATGGGCTGCCCACCGACTTCCACCTCGTGCACTTCGGCGCGCGCGCGCTCGGCGGCGCCGGG
>JALORQ010000270.1 GCA_025458805.1 Rubrivivax sp. | reverse complement strand
CAGGCCCGCGCTCAGCGTGGTGATGGCATCGCTCTGGCGGTCCGTCGCGGAGAGGTTGCGGTTGTCGGTGAACTCCTGCGACGCCGAGAACGTCGGGGTCAAGGTCCATCCGCTCAGCTGGGCCTGCACCGCCGCAGCACCGAAGAGCAGCGCCGCCGCCAGCCCCACCTGCGCCAGCCGCAAGTCGCCGGGCAAGCGGAAGAACGCGACCCTGGGCTTTCGCGGGAGCGTCATGGCGAGGAACCGGGCCGGCGGTGCGGGCTCAGGCCGGGCTCGCCCGCGCCGCTTGCGTTGCCGCACAGCGTGGGCGGGACGGACACCGAGCGAAGGTTTTTCAGCGAACACCGGCACCAGCCGGCTCAGCCGGGTGCGAAGCGCCTGCACCGGGAACGCTGTCGCTCGAGCGCGCAGCTCCGGCGCCACCCACGTTGCCACCGTCACCCGAACCATAGCCGTAGCCGTAACCATGACCATAGCCGTACCCGTAGCCATACCCGTAGTTGTAGGTGTAGCCATAGCTGTCGCCCGCGGTGTGGCCAGCCTTGTTGAGCAGCATCATCTTCACGGGGCAGCTCTCGATGGTGGCCAGCGCCGCCTGCACGGCGGTCTGCAGCGTGCGGTCGGCGTGCACCACGACGACGATCTGGCCCATGTGGGTCGCGAGCACGCGCGACTCGGTGGTCAGCAGCAGCGGCGGCGAGTCGAAGATGATGATGCGGTCAGGGTAGCGCGTGGCCATGTCGTCGAGCAGCTGCACCATGGCGTCGCTCGCCAGCAGCTCGGTGGCTTTCGGATGCGGCGTGCCGCTGGGCAGGATCGTCAGCTTCTCGACGTTGAGCTCGGCGGCGATGCTCATCGCGAGGTTGATCGACGTGAAGCTCTTGCCCTCGCCGGCCAGCGCGCTCGTCACCATGATCAGGTTGGCGTGCTTGATGGTTGCCGCACCGCGGCCCGTTGCGTTGCCGATGAGCGGCCGCTTGATCACGCGGTACTGGTCGGCCATGCGTGAGCGCGGCGCGTTCGGCGTCACGATGCCGGCGGCAGCGATCGCCGCCAGGTCGAGCTCGACCGCTCGCGAGCCGGTGCCGAGGGCATCCGGCGGCGAAGGGCGGCCCACGACCGGCGCCGCAGGCGTCGCCGACGCGGCTGCGGACGGGGGCCGCTCGCCCAGCGCCTGCGTGAGCGCCGCGGCGCGGTCGATCGCGGCGTCAGTGGCCGGGCCTTCGGCCTCGCCCGGAATCGCGACGCCCGCCTGGCGCAGCTGCGCGAGCCGCTGGGCTGCTTGTTCGATCAGGCTGCTCATCGGATCAGGCCCCGTAGTGCTTCATCACGACCATGGCGATCATCCCCGCGACGAAGAGCCCCAGCAGGCCCCCCGAGGCAGAGACCCATCGGAACAGGTTGGCACGTTCGCGCCGCATTTGGCCTTCTGAGACCAGCGCCGTCACCACTCCCAGCAGCGGCAGGCCGGTCTTGGCGCGCAGCTCGGTGGCGTCGCTGAAGGTCGGCCGCAGCTGGCTGCCGGCGAACGCGAGGGCCAACCCCGCCACGAGGGAGGCGGCGAGCACCAGGGGAAAGAGGACCAGTCGGTTTGGCGCCACCGGCTTCGGCGCCACGCGTGGTGGATCGATCAGGCGGAACTCGGCGACGCCCGAGGCGACGTCGAGTTCGCCCGACATCACGGCCGCCTGACGTCGCGACACGAGGTCCTCGTAGTTCTTCTTGTTGATCGCGTAGTCACGGTTGAGCTGGGCGGCCTCGGCTTCGAGCTGCGGCGACGTCTTGAGCTGCTCGCGCGCCTGCACGAGCCGGGCAGAGAACTCGTCGACCCGAGCCCGCAGCGCCGCGACTTGCACTTCGGCCGTGGCGACCATGCGGTTCAGCTCCTGAGCCGCGAGGGAGGAGGACGCGCTGGGGGTCGTTCCGGCGCTCGCCTTCGCAGCGGCGGCCTTGTACAGCTCGGCGACCTCGCGCTTGCGCTGCGCCTCCAGGTCGCCGATCAATCGGCGCGTCTGGATGACGTCGGGATGCTGGTCGGTGTAGCGCTGCAGCAGGCCGTCGAGGTTGCGCTTCATCGAGTCGATTCGTGCGTCGAGTTCGGGCGCTGCGATCGACAGTTCCGATTCCTGCATCAGGCTGCGCAGCGCCACGTTCTGCCCCTGCTCCATCTCCCCGGCCAGTTGCTTCTTCGCCGCGTCGCGTGCCTTCTCAGCTTCGCGCAGCTGGAGCTGGGCCTGCTGCAAGGCGCCGGAGGCTTCGGCGATGCGCGCGGCAGCGTCCTTGCCGTCAACGCTCTGCAACTCGATGTTGCGCAGCCGGAACTCCTTCATCCGCGCCTCGGCTTCCTCGAGCCGGGTCTCGTAGGTCTTGATCTGCTCGCTGAGGAAGGTCTTGGCCGAGTCGGTGTCCTTGCGGCTCGCGCCGAGGCCCGACTCGACGAAGATCGAGACCAGCGACTGGATCACCCGCTTGGCCTTCTCGGGCTCGTTGTCACGGTAGGTCATCGTGTAGAGGTTGACGCCCCCGGAGGCCTGCATCTTGATGCCCTGCTGCAGGCGCTCGATCAGTTGCTCCTGGTCGGCGCGCGACTGGCTCTTCAGGTCGAGGTCGGCCATGCGCACGAGCTTCTCCAGGTTGGGTCGGCTGAGCAGCGTGCGGCTCAGCATCTGGATCTGCTGCTCGACATTCGGCTGCACGGTCAGCCCGCTCATCAGCGGCTTCAGGATCGAGTCGGTATCGACATAGACGCGCGCCGACGCCTCGTACTGGTCGGGAATGCGCCAGACGACCACCGTGCCCAGCACCGCCACGGCCCAGGCGGCGACCAACGCCTGCCAGCGGAACTTCCACATCCCGCGCGCGATGGCGAGGGCCTGTTGCAGGATTTCTTGCATCGTCGGTAGACAGCTGATAGAGGGGCCGCGACGGCGGGCCGCAGGATGCGCTGAACCGGGGACGCCGATGTCGGAGCCGCCGGCGCGGCGGTCAGAAGAAGCTCTGCGGGATGATGAGAATGTCGCC
>JALORQ010000166.1 GCA_025458805.1 Rubrivivax sp. | reverse complement strand
GTCGCTCATCTTGGCCACCAGCTCGAGCGTGCGCGGGTCGCGGCCGAAGAAGTGCTTGCGCACGAAGGCGCCGTCGTTGGCCTTGAAGGCCTGGTAGTCGCCGTCGAGCGTGTCGAGCATGATCCGGCGCAGCGCGCCGGACTTGTCGCGCGCGAGCAGCGGGTCCCAGTTGCCGCCCCACAGCAGCTTGATCACGTTCCAGCCGGCGCCGCGGAAGTCGCCCTCGAGCTCCTGGACGATCTTGCCGTTGCCGCGCACCGGGCCGTCGAGGCGCTGCAGGTTGCAGTTGATGACGAACACGAGGTTGTCGAGCTTCTCGCGCGCCGCGAGGCCGATCGCGCCCAGGCTCTCGGGCTCGTCCATCTCGCCGTCGCCGCAGAACACCCAGACCTTGCGGTTGGCCGTGTCGGCGATGCCGCGCGCGTGCAGGTACTTCAGGAAGCGGGCCTGGTAGATCGCCATGATCGGCCCGAGGCCCATCGAGACGGTCGGAAACTGCCAGAACTCCGGCATCAGCTTGGGGTGCGGGTAGCTCGAGATCCCCTTGCCGCCGACCTCCTGCCGGAAGTTGAGCAGCTGCTCCTCGGTCAGCCGGCCCTCGAGGTAGGCCCGGGCATAGATCCCGGGCGCACTGTGCCCCTGGATGTACAGCAGGTCGCCGCCGTGGCCTTCGCCCTCGGCGTGCCAGAAGTGGTTGAAGCCGGCCGCGAACATGTGCGCGACCGACGCGAACGAACTGATGTGGCCGCCGAGGTCGCCGCCGTCGGCCGGATCGAGCCGGTTCGCCTTGACCACCATCGCCATCGCGTTCCAGCGCATGTAGGCGCGAAGGCGCCCCTCCAGCTCGAGGTTGCCGGGGCTGCGCTCCTCGTCGGCGGGTTCGATCGTGTTGACGTAGCCGGTGGTCGCCGAGAACGGCCGGTCGACGCCGTGCTGGCGGGCCTCCTCGAGCAGTTGCTCCAGCAGGAAGTGGGCGCGCTCCGGGCCTTCGGCCTCGATCACTGCAGCCAGGGCGTCCAGCCACTCGCGCGTTTCCTGGGCGTCGACGTCGTTGGCCGCCTGCAGTGGCAGCGACTCCGGTACGGCAGACATGCGGGTCTCCTGTTCGTTGGCGGCGCGCCGGGCTGTTCGCTCGTCGCCGGCGCGCCTCGCCGCGAGTGTGGCACAGCCGGACGAGATTTCAAATAGTAGTTCTAAATATCACCATACGAAACCAAAGGACGACACGCCGCGATGCCGCCCGACGCGCCGCCGATAATCGACCTCCATGGCGGCGACCGACGCAAGCACCGAGTCCAGTTCCGCTGCCGCGCGCGGCACGCGCCGCCTGATCGGCCGCTGGTGGCGGCGCCAGTCGCCGACGCGGCAGGACCGTCTTGCGACGCTCGCGCCGCTGGCATCGGTGCTGCTGTTCCTGGCGGCGATCATCGCCGCGTTCTGGTACCTGCGACACGAGGAATACGAGCGCGAGTCCGAGTCGGTGATGCGCGACGCGCAGATCTCGCAGCAGCAGATCGGCCTGCGACTGATCCAGAACCAGGAGGCGCTTCTGCGCATCGCGCGCGATCTGGCGATGCGCGAAGTCGATGCCACCAGCTTCGTCGACACGGCGGCCGCCTTCGCCCGCGAGCGGCCGGAGATCACGCACCTGAGCTGGATCGACGGCCGGGGCGCGCTGCGCGCCAGCCACTGGGCCTTGCTGTATGCGCCCGGCAGCACGGAAGGGCAGCCAACGCCGGATCCGTCGCTCGCCCTCGCCGTGCGAGACAGCGCGCCGGAGCTGGCGTGGCGCGCGGCGCGCGAGACCCGGCTCCCCACGTACTCACGCGCCTACGAGGACGCGGCCGGCCAGACGATGTTCCAGCTTCACGTGCCCCTGTCGGAGCGCGGCCAGTTCGCCGGGACGCTGATGGTCGAGTACTCGGCCGGCGCCCTGATGCGGTTCTTCGTTCCCGGCGAGATCGCCCAGCGCCACCTGGTGTCGATCATCGACGAGCAGGGTCGGGTGCTCGCCAGCACCGTCACCGGCATCGCCGACACCGGATCGGCGCGAGCACCGATCGTCAGCGATGCGCCGCTCACGCCGGCGATGAACGGGCTGTACATCCGCGCGCAGGGCTACCGCACGTCGATCGGACTCATTGGCAACGCGCTGTTCTGGATGGTCGTGATGCTGTCGGTGCTGACCGTGTGGATGCTGCTCGGCAGCTGGCGGCACATGCGCCGGCGCGCGCAGATCCAGAACGCGCTGCTCCAGGAGACCTACTTCCGCCGCGCGATGGAGAACTCGATGCCCACGGGCATGCGCGCGATGGATCTCGAGGGTCGGATCAGCTACGTGAATGCGGCCTTCTGCCAGATGACGGGCTTCCGCGACGTCGACCTGGTCGGCCGGCTGCCGCCCTACCCCTACTGGCCGCCGGACCGCGTCGACGAGAACGCACGCCTTCTGCAGCAGGAGCTGCAGGGCCGCAGCCCGGCGAGCGGCATCGAGGTCAAGGTGATGCGCAGGGACGGCTCGACCTTCGATGCGCGCATGTACGTCAGCCCGCTGATCGACCCGAAGGGCCAGCAGACCGGCTGGATGACGAGCATGACGAACATCACCGAGGCCAAGCGCATCCGGGACCAGCTCTCGGCCAGCCACGAGCGCTTCACGACGGTGCTCGAGGGCCTGGACGCCTCGGTCTCGGTGCTCTCTGTGGCGCAGGGCGAGTTGCTGTTCGCGAACCGGTCGTACCGGCTCTGGTTCGGCGGCGATGCGCGTGGCCATGCGCTGCTGGCGGGCAGCGCCGGCCCGGCGCCCTACGTGCCGGACGGCGACGACGGCGCGGACGACCTGTCGGGCCTGCCCGCGCAGGAACTGACGGACCGCGGGGCGCAGCCGCGCGAGGTGTTCGTCGAGGCACTCCAGAAGTGGTTCGACGTTCGGGCTCGCTACCTGCAGTGGACCGACGGGCGGCTGGCGCAGATGCTGATCGCCACCGACATCACGGCGCGGCTGCGCGCCGAGGAGCAGGCCGCGGCGCAGGCCGAGAAGGCCCAGATGACGAGCCGCCTGATCACGATGGGCGAGATGGCGAGCTCGGTCGCGCACGAGCTCAACCAGCCGCTGACGGCGATCACCAACTACTGCAACGGGATGGTCTCGCGGGTGCGCGGCGAGGCGATAGCCAAGGACGACCTGATCGCGGCGCTGCAGAAGACGGCCCGCCAGGCCGAACGCGCGGGGCAGATCATCCACCGCATCCGGGCCTTCGTGAAGCGCAGCGAGCCGCAGCGTCAGCGCGCCGACGCCGGCCAGATCGTCGAGGACGCGGTCGAGCTCGCGCAGATCGAGCTGCGCCGGCGCAACGTGTCCATCCACACCTACGTCGCGCAGCACCTGCCGCCGCTGCTGTGCGACCCGATCCTCATCGAGCAGGTCGTGCTCAACCTGCTCAAGAACGCGGCGGAGGCGATCGACAGCGCGCGCATGCCGGCGGCGCGGCGCAGCATCGAGCTGCGCGTGGTGCCGCGCCACACGCCCGAGGAGGGGGGGGTCGTCGAGTTCATCGTCACGGACACCGGCCCCGGGCTCGCCGACGAGGTCATCGCCCGGCTGTACGAGGCCTTCTTCTCGACCAAGGCCGAGGGGCTGGGCATCGGGCTCAGCCTGTGCCGCTCGATCGTCGAGAGCCATCGCGGCCGGATGCGGGCGCAGAACCTCTACAATCTGGGGTCTGTCATCGGCTGCCGCTTCTCGTTCACCCTGCCGGTGGACATCACGCTGCGCGGCGATGCGCCGCCCCCGTCGGCGCCAGAGCTCGACGCCGTCACGAACCCCACGCTGACCTCCTGATGAGCCTGATCCCCAAAAGAGGCACCGTCTACGTCGTCGACGACGACGAGGCGGTTCGCGACTCGCTGCAGTGGCTGCTCGAGGGCAAGGACTACCGCGTCAAGTGCTTCGACTCCTCGGAGTCGTTCCTCAGCCGCTTCGATCCGCGCGAGGTCGCCTGCCTGATCGCCGACATACGCATGGACGGCATGAGCGGTCTCGAGCTGCAGGACCGGCTGATCGAGCGCAAGAGCCCGCTGCCCGTCGTCTTCATCACCGGGCACGGCGACGTGCCGATGGCGGTGTCGACGATGAAGAAGGGCGCGATGGATTTCATCGAGAAGCCCTTCAAGGAAGAGGAGCTGCTGACGCTGGTCGAGCGCATGCTGGAACAGGCGCGCACCGCGTTCAGCCAGCACCAGGAGCAGGCCAGCCGCGACGCTCTGCTCTCGCGCCTGACCACGCGCGAGGCGCAAGTGCTCGAGCGCATCGTCGCCGGGCGGCTCAACAAGCAGATCGCCGACGACCTGGGCATCAGCATCAAGACCGTGGAGGCGCACCGCGCCAACATCATGGAGAAGCTCAACGCCAACACCGTCGCCGACCTGCTGAAGATCGCGCTCGGCGCGACCACGACGCGGGCCTGAGCCGGCACGGCACCCGTCGCACGGGCCGCCCGAGCAGGCCGGCCCTGCGGCTCCCGGATTCCCCATGACAGCAAGGATCATCGACGGCGTCGCGCTGTCGCGCGCGCTCCGCGCAGAGATCGGCGAGCGCGCCGGCGCACTTGCCGAGCGCGGCAGGCGACCGGGGCTCGCGGTGCTTCTGGTCGGGGACGATCCGGCGAGCGCGGTCTACGTGCGCAACAAGGTCCGCGCCTGCGCCGAGCACGGCCTGCACTCGGTGCTCGAGACGCACCCGGCGACGCTGGCCGAATCTGCGCTGCTCGACCGAGTCGCGGCGCTGAACGCCGACCCCGCGATCCACGGCATCCTCGTGCAGATGCCGCTGCCGCGCCACATCGACCCGGCGAAGGTGATCGCCGCGATCGATCCGCGCAAGGACGTCGACGGCTTCTCGGTGGCCTCGGCCGGCGAGCTGATGACCGGGCTGCCGGGCCTGCGCCCGTGCACGCCCTGGGGCTGCATCAAGCTGATCGAGAGCACCGGCGTGCCCATCCGGGGCCGGCACGCGGTGGTCATCGGGCGCAGCAACACCGTCGGCAAGCCGATGGCGCTGCTGCTGCTGCAGGCCCATGCGACCGTCACCGTCTGCCACAGCGCGACCGCGGACCTCGCCCACCACACGCGGCAGGCCGACATCGTCGTCGTCGCGGTCGGGCGCCGCCACACGGTGCGCGCCGACATGGTGCGGCCCGGTGCCACCGTGATCGACGTCGGCATCAACCGGGACGAGTCCGGCCGCCTGTGCGGCGACGTCGACTTCGAGCCGGTGCGAGCGGCGCTCGGGCCTGACGGCGCGATCACCCCGGTGCCCGGAGGGGTGGGACCGATGACCATCACGATGCTGCTCGCCAACACGGTGCAGGCCGCCGAGGCAGCGCCCTGACGACCGCGGCGCCGTGGCGGCGCACCGTGACGACTTGCGCAGATCGACGCCCGGTGCGGGCGGGCCGGTCTTGAGCCCCGATGGGGTCCGGCCGATGATCCGGAATCGCCCGCGTGGCGCCGCCACTGTCCCGCCGATGCCGCCCGCCCGACTCGCCGTCGCTGCCCTGCTCGCTGCCGCCAGCCTGCCGGCGCTGGCCTTGTTCAAGGTCGTCGCACCGGACGGCAGCACCACCTACACCGACCGCCCGCCTTCGACGACCAACGTGCGCGTGACCGAGATCGGCCGCGACGGGTCGGCCGCGCCGGCCGCTGCCGACCCGGGTGCGCCGCTGCCGTTCGAGCTGCGCCAGGTCGCTTCGCGCTACCCGGTGACGCTATACACGGCCAGCGACTGCGCTCCGTGCGACAGCGGCCGGCAGCTGCTGCTGCAGCGCGGCGTACCGCATCTCGAGCGGCGCATCGTCACCGAGGAAGACGCCGCCGCCCTCGAGCGGCTGGTCGGCAGCCGCACGGTGCCGGCGCTGGGCGTCGGCTCGCAGGCGCTGCGTGGCTTCTCGTCGACAGACTGGACGGCCTACCTCGACGCCGCGGGCTACCCCCGCGAGTCGCGCCTGCCGCGCAACTGGCGGCCGCTCCCGGCGCAGCCGCTGGTCGAGAAGGCGACGCCGCGCGTGGTCGCGGCGCCCGCCCCGGTGGCCGATGCGGTGGCGCCCCCCGCGCCCGAGACGTCGGCCGAGCCGGACACCGAACCCGCACCGGGCACGATCCGGTTCTGAGGCCCTCGGCGCGGCCCGGGCAGGCGGCGCGCCCGCTCAGGCGCGGGCATCGTCGTCGGGATCGCCGACCGCAGGCGGCAGCAGCTCGAGCGCGCGCGGCTCGGGCAGGGCCTCGACGGACTTCAGCCGTCGCGTCATGACGTTGGTGCGCGTCTGCGCCTGGTCGATCGTGTTCGTCGCCTCCTCGAGCTTCTTGCGCGTCTTGGCGAGCACGTCGCCGAACTTCGCGAATTCGGTCTTCACGGCGCCCAGCACCTCCCAGACCTCGGCCGAGCGCTTCTCGAGCGCCAGCGTGCGGAAGCCCATCTGCAGGCTGTTGAGCGTGGCGAGCAGCGTCGTCGGCCCGGCCAGCATGACCTTGTGCTCCCGCTGCAGCGACTCGACGAGCCCGGGGCGGCGCAGCGCCTCCGCGTACAGCCCCTCGGCGGGAACGAACAGGATCGCGAAGTCGGTCGTGTGCGGCGGCGCGACGTACTTCTCGCGGATCGTCCGCGCCTCGAGGCGCAGACGCGTCTCGATGCCGCGCGCCGCCTGCTCCATCGCGGCCGCGTCGGCGCGCTCGTGGGCGTCGAGCAGGCGCTCGTAGTCCTCGCGCGGAAACTTGGCGTCGATCGGCAGCCACAGCGGGGCACCGGCCGCGCC
>JALORQ010000031.1 GCA_025458805.1 Rubrivivax sp. | reverse complement strand
GACATCGGGCGGCGGCACACTGCGCCGTGCAGTCGACACCCACGCCCGCCACGGAGCCCGCCATGCCTGCCGACGCCCACCCGCACGACACGCCGATCGCCGGCGGCGCGTGCCTTCTCCACCGCAGCGAGGCCTTTGCCGAGGATCTGGACGGCCTGGTTCCGGTGGTCGCGGCAGCGGAGGCGCCGGGGCCGTCGAGGCCCCGCCGTCGCGCGATCGGCCGGCACGCACGCCGCGTCGTGGCCGCCACGCTGCGCGGCTGGGGGCTGCGCCGGTCGGCGTCCGCCGTCTGACGCCGAAGGGCGCGGCGTCGCCGCCGGGCCCGACGCGCGGCCCGCGACCCGCGGACCAGAAGGGGTCGGTGTGCCGGCACCGCCGCGTCGCCACCACCCCGTCGCATAATCGATCCATGCGTGCCTCAGCGTCGGGATTCGCTCGCACCGCGGCCGGCCTCGTCGCCGCGCTCGTCGCCAGCCCACTGCTCGCCGGCAAGGCCCACGAACACGGTGTCGGCCGGCTCGACCTGGCCACCGAGCCGGCCGCGATCACGATCGCCATCGATCTTCCGCTGGAGGCGGTCGTCGGGTTCGAGCGGCCGCCGCGCGACGACGCCGAGCGAGCCCGCGCCGAAGCCATGCTGGCCCGGCTGCGCGACGCCGCCGCGCTGTTCTCCCCCGACCCCGCCGCAGGCTGCAAGCCGGGGGCGGTGACCCTCGATGCCCCGGTGCTGCAGCCGGGGGCCGCGGCCCCGAAGGACGGGCACGCCGACCTCGCGGCCACTTACGCCTTCACGTGCAGCGACGGCCATCGCGCGGCCTTCGTCGAGGTCCGGCTCTTCGACGCGTTGCCGCGGCTCCAGCGCATCGAGGTGCAGGCCGTGACGCGCAAGGGCCAGATGAAGGCCGTGTTGCGGCGCCCGGCGACGCGCGTCGCGCTCGCGCGCTGAGCACGCCCCGACCGACGCGGGAGGGCGTGCGCGGCGCCCCGGCGCGCGCCGGCACCCCGCCCGCTCCCGCCCGCCCCGCCGACCGTGACCGGTGATCCACGTCGAGAACCTCCGCTACCGCTGGCCCGGTGCCGACGCCGACGTCCTCGACGTTGCGCGCCTCGACGTGGCACCCGGCGAGGCCGTCTTCCTGCACGGCCCGAGCGGCTGCGGCAAGAGCACGCTCCTCGGGCTCCTGGCCGGGGTGCTGCTGCCCACGGCGGGACGCGTCGAGGTGCTCGGCATCGACTGGCGGTCGCTGCCCGCGGGTCGGCGTGACGCGGCACGGGCCGAGCACCTGGGCGTCATCTTCCAGCAGTTCAATCTGCTGCCCTACCTGAGCGTGATCGACAACGTGCTGCTGCCCTGCCGGTTCGCCCCGGCCCGCGCGGCGCGCGCCGGCCGCCCCGCCGAGGCCGCCGGCGCGCTGCTCGAGCGCGTCGGCCTAGAGCACGCGCTGTGGTCGCGGCCGGCGGCGGCGCTGTCGGTCGGGCAGCAGCAGCGCGTCGCCGCCGCGCGCGCGCTGATCGGCCGCCCCGGCCTCGTGCTGGCCGACGAGCCGACCTCGGCGCTGGACGGCCCGCTGCGCGACGGCTTCATGGACCTGCTGCTCGGGCCCTGTCGCGAGGGCGGCACGACGCTCGTCTTCGTCAGCCACGACGAGCGGCTCGCGGCGCGTTTCGAGCGCCGGATCGACCTGCCGGCGCTCAACGCCGCGCGCGCCACGGCATGACCGGCCTGGCGACCATCGCCGCACGCAGCGCGTGGCACCGGCGCGGCACGCTGGCGCTGGTCGTCTTCTCGATCGCGCTCGCGGCCTTCCTGCTGCTCGCGGTCGAGCGCCTGCGGCTGGACCTGCGCAGCAGCTTCTCGAACGCGGTCAGCGGCACCGACCTGGTGGTCGGCGCGCGCACGAGCCCGGTGCAGCTGATGCTGTATGCGGTCTTCCGCATCGGCGGCGCGACGAATTCCGTGCGCATGGACAGCCTGCGCGAGGTCGCCTCGCACCGTGCCGTGGCCTGGATGGTGCCGCTGGCGCTGGGCGACTCGCACCGCGGCCGCCCGGTGCTGGGCACGACGACGGCCTACTTCGAGCACTTCCGCTTCGGCGACCGGCAGCCGCTCGTGTTCGGCGAGGGACGCGCCTTCGCCGGCACGCTCGACGGGCTGTACGAGACCGTGCTCGGCGCCGAGGTCGCGGCCGCGTTCGGCTACCGGCTCGGCGACCGCATCACGCTCAGCCATGGTCTCGGTGACGCGATCTCGGCCGACCACGCCGACAAGCCGTTCACCGTGGTCGGCATCCTGGGACGCACCGGCACGCCGGTCGACCGCACGGTGCACGTGAGCCTGGAGGCGATCGAGGCGATCCATCTCGACTGGGCCGGCGGTGCGCCGATCCCCGGGTTGCGCATCGCCCCGGAACAGGCGCGCAAGTTCGACCTCGAGCCGAAGCAGGTAACCGCCGCCCTGGTCGGCCTGAAGAGCCGGGCGGCGGTGTTCGTGGTGCAGCGGCATGTCGCCGCCTACGAGGGTGAGGCCCTGCTCGCGGTGCTGCCGGGCGTGGCGCTCGACGAGCTGTGGGAGGTCCTGGGGGTCGGAGAGCGCGCCCTGCTCGGCATGTCCGCGCTGGTCGCGGTCGTGAGCCTGGCCGGGCTGGTCGCGGTGGTTCTGGCGGGCCTCGACGCGAGGCGGCGCGAGCTGGCGGTGCTGCGGGCGGTGGGCGCGGGACCGCGCCACGTGCTCGCTCTGCTGGCGATCGAGGGCTCACTGGTCACGGCAGCCGGCGCGCTGATCGGCGCGCTCGCCGCCGCGGCGTTCACGGTGGGAGCCGCCCCGTGGGCCCAGAGGTGGTTCGGCGTCTCGCTGCAGGGCGACGCGCCGACCGGCACGCAGTGGCTGCTCGTCGGCGCGGTGCTCGCCGCGGGTATGCTCGCCAGCCTGGTGCCCGCGTGGCGGGCCTACCGCCTGTCCCTCGCCGACGGGCTGTCGCCGAGAAGCTGAGCCATGCCCTGCCACCCACCCAGCCGCGTCGTCCCGCGCCTGCTCGCCGCGGGCCTGGTCGCGATCGCCTGCGCCGCCTCCGCGCAGCCGCCGGCCGGCGTGCCTCAGCCCGGGCCGGTGATCGGCGCCTCCCAGGGCGCGCGCCCGGCCACGGCCCCGGCCGGGGCGCCGCGGCTGGTCAAGTGGGACGAGCTCGTACCGGCCGACTGGGATCCGATGAAGGACTTCCAGGGGCTGGACTTCAACGTGCTGAGCGATGCCGACCCGCGTGCGCAGAAGCTGCTCGAGCGCATGCGGGAGGTCTGGGACCGTGCGCCGGTCAACGAGTCGCTGAAGGGCCAGCGCGTGCGCATTCCCGGGTACGTCGTGCCGCTCGAGGAGTCCGACGCCGGACTGAAGGAGTTCCTGCTCGTCCCGTACTTCGGCGCGTGCATCCACACCCCGCCGCCGCCGGCCAACCAGATCATCCACGTGCTGTCGCGCACGCCGGTCAAGGGGGTGCGCTCGATGGACCCGGTGTGGATCACCGGGCCGCTGGGCACCGAGCGCACCGATTCGTACATGGGTGCGGCGGGCTATCGCATCGAGGCCCAGTCGGTGGAGCCCTACAAGGGCGGCGCGCGCTGAGTCGCCCCCTCCCGCGCGACAAGCCATGACCATCCGTCCGAACTCCGGCGTCGACCTCGCGCGCATCACCTTCGTCGTCGTCGCGCTCGGCGCGCTGGCGGCGGCCAGCTTCTGGATCCTGCGGCCGTTCGTCGGCCCGATCATCTGGGCGACGATGATCGTCGTCGCGACCTGGCCGCTGCTGCGCCGCGCCGAGCGCTTCTTCGGCGGCCGGCGCTGGGCTGCGGTGCTCCTGATGACGCTGGCCCTGCTGCTGCTGCTGGTGGTGCCGCTGACGATGGCCGTCGGCACCATCGTCGGCAATGCCGATCGCCTCGTCGAGTGGGGGCGCATGCTCGCGGGCTTCGAGCTGCCGGTCGATCCGCCGGCCTGGCTCGCCGGCCTGCCGCTGGTCGGCGAGATGGCGGCGAACGCCTGGCGCCAGGTCGCCGGCAGTGGCCTCAAGGGCATGTTCGCGCAGGTGCTGCCGTTCGCCGGGGACCTGACGCGCGGGTTCGTCGGCCAGGTCGGCGACCTCGGGCTGCTGCTGGTGCAGTTTCTGGTGACGGTGGGCATCGCGGGGGTGATGTACGCCGGCGGCGAGCAAGGCGCGGCCGGCCTGCGGCGCTTTGCCGCGCGACTCGCCGGTCCGCGCGGCGAGGGTGCAGTGCAGCTCGCCGGCGATGCCATCCGCGGCGTCGCGCTCGGGGTCGGGGTCACCGCGATCGTGCAGTCGCTGCTCGGCGGCGTCGGGCTGGCCATCGCCGGGGTGCCGTTCGTGGAGCTGCTGACGGCGCTGATGCTGATGCTGTGCATCGCGCAACTCGGGCCGACGCTCGTCCTGCTGCCAGCCACGATCTGGGTCTTCTGGCAGGGCGACACCGGCTGGGGCGTCTTCCTCGCGGTCTGGACCCTGATCGTCGGCACGATGGACAACGTGCTGCGCCCGGTGCTGATCCGCATGGGCGCCGACCTGCCGCTGCTGCTCATCCTGGCCGGGGTCATCGGCGGCCTGCTGGCCTTCGGACTGGTCGGCATCTTCGTCGGGCCGGTCGTGCTGGCGGTGGCGTGGACCCTGCTCAAGGCCTGGGTCGACGACAGCGATCTGCCGCCCCGGGGCTGACGGGGCCGCACGACGGGCGCCGCGATGTATGCCGCGCACTTCGGGCTCGAGGCCGACCCGTTCTCGATCGCGCCGGACCCGCGTTTCCTGTACCTGAGCGACGCCCACCGCGAGGCGCTGGCGCACCTGCTCTACGGGGTCGGCGGCGGGGGCGGCTTCGTCGTGCTGAGCGGCGAGGTCGGCGCCGGCAAGACCACCGTGTGCCGCGGCTTCCTCGAGCAGGTGCCGCCGGACTGCGAGGTGGCCTACATCGTCAATCCGAAGCTCGAGGTGATCGAGCTGCTCCAGACGGTCTGCCAGGAGTTCGGCGTCGCGGTGGTCGGCGCGCACGGCGGCGCACCGACGGTGCGCGACCACGTCGACGCGCTCAACCGCCACCTGCTGGCGCGGCACGCCGCCGGGCGCCACAGCGTGCTCGTGATCGACGAGGCGCAGAGCCTGTCGCCCGGCGTGCTCGAGCAGCTGCGGCTGCTGACCAACCTCGAGACGGCCGAGAAGAAGCTGCTCCAGATCGTCCTGATCGGCCAGCCCGAGCTGCGCGCGATGCTGGCCAGGCCGGATCTGGAGCAGCTCGCGCAGCGCGTGGTCGCGCGCTACCACCTGGGCGCGCTCGGCGCGGCCGAGACCGCGCAGTACGTGCGGCACCGCCTCGCCGTGGCGGGACTGAAGGGGCCGCTGCCCTTCGACGAGCGCGCGCTGGCGCGGCTGCACCGGCTCGCCGCGGGCGTGCCGAGGCGAATCAATCTGCTCGCCGGCCGCTCGATGCTGGGCGCCTGGGCCCAGGGACGGGCGCGCATCGACGCCCGGCTCGTCGAGCAGGCGGCACGGGAGGTGGCCGGCGACGGCGCGCCGACGACGCGGTCGCGCGCCCTCGTGCCGGCGGCCTGGGCGCTCGCAGGCCTGGCGACCGGCGCGATGGCCGTGATCCTCGCGCTCGGCACCGAGGCCGACGAGCGTGGCGCGGCGGCGCCGTCGCAGGCCGCGGCCTCGTCGCCCGCGACGCCGGCCCGGCCGGGAGACGGGCCGGTCGCGGGTCAAGGCGCCGGCCGCCCGGGCGACGCCGTCGCCGCGGCGCCGACCGCAGCTCCCGCCGATCCCGAGGGGGCGTTGCCTCAGGCATCGCCGCCGCGGGCGATGGTCGACGAGGGCGAGGCATGGCGCGCGCTCGCCAGCCTGTGGGGACTGGCACTGCCGGCCGGCGATGCGTGCGCGCTGGCCGAGGCACAGCAGTTGCGCTGCTGGCGCGGCCGCGGCGGACTCGCGCTGGTGCGGCAGCTCGACCGCCCGGTCGTCGTGATGCTCGAAGGTGCCGATGCGCGCCGCGGCTGGGTGGTGCTGGCGGGCGTCGGCGACGAGCAGGCGCTGCTGGCGACGGCCGACGGCCCGCGCACGCTGGCGCTCGCCGAGCTGGCACGGCTGTGGAAAGGCGACGTCGCGACGTTCTGGCGCCCCCCCGAGGGCTGGCGCGACGGCCTTCCGCTGCCGGCCCTCGAGCCCTGGCTGAGGCCGCGCCTCGATGCCGCGCGGCAGGCATCTCCGGGTCTGGCGGCGGCTCCGGCCGACGCGCCGCTGCGCGCACAGGTGCAGGCGTTCCAGATCGCCGAAGGGCTGGTGCCCGACGGCCGTTTCGGGCCGCTGACGGCGATGCGGCTGGCGCACGCGGCAGGGGATGACGAGCCGCGCCTGCGGGCTCTGCGCTGACCGGACAGCCGAAGGAGACCCGCTTGTCCTTCATCCTCGACGCACTGCGCAAGGCCGAGGCCGAGCGTGCGCGCGGGCAGGTGCCCGGCCTGCAGACGCCGGTCACGCTGGTCGCCGCCGACGCGCAGCGTGCGGCGGCGTCGCCCGGGCCATCGCGCTGGGCCTGGATCGGGATCGGGGTGGCCGCCGGGATGCTGGCGGCCGCCTCCGCCGCTTGGCTGCTCGGCGACGCGCCGCGGCAGCCGGCGCCGGCCGACGCCAGCCTGGCGCCGCCCGCCGTGGCCCCGGCGGCGCCCGTGGCCGCGGCGCCGCCGACCTCACGCATCGCGCTGCCGCCGGCCCCGCCTCCGCCGCCTGCCCCGCTCGCGGCGGCACCAGGGGCGCTGCAGCCACCGGCGCAGCCGCCCGCGCCCGCCCCGACGGCGCCTGCGTTGTCGGCAACCCAGACGCGGACGCCCGCCGCCGCGACGGAACTCCCGGCAGCACCCGCTGCCGCGAACACGCGCTGGCTGCGGCCGGCCGAACTGCCGGAGGCGACCCGGCGACAGCTGCCGCCGCTGCAGCTGGGCGGTTCGGTGTGGTCGGCGCAGCCGGAATCGCGCTTCGTGATCATCGACGGACAGCTGCTGCGCGAGGGCGAGAGCGTGGCCGCCGGCCTCGTCGTCGAGTCGATCGGCCAGCGCGCGGTACGGCTGCGCTGGCGCGATCGGGGGATCGAGCTGCCGCTCTGAGGCCGCGTCGCGCGCCGGGGCCCCGCGACCGCGGGGGCGCGCAGCCCCCGGAATGCGGGCCGGCCGGGCCACTGGCGACACGCGGACGCCTGCGATACTCGCGGCCGCCGCAGCCCTGACTCGCCCTCCCGATGTTGCCCGACCGCACCGCGCCGACGCGCCGCCGCTGGCTCGTCGCCGCCGCCGCCCTGCCCTTCGGCCTGGCGGGCATCGGGGCGGCGACGGCCGCCTCGGTCGTCGCCGGGACCGGCACGCTGGCGCCGGGTCTGGCCGACGCCATCGCCGCCGCGCGCGACGGCGATGTCGTCGACGTGCTCCCGGGCGACTACCGGGGGCAGACCGCCGTCGTCACGCAGAAGCGGCTCACGATCCGCGGCATCGGCCGCCGGCCCGTGCTCCACGGCAACGGCCGCCTCGCGGAGGGCAAGGCGCTGCTCGTGGTGCGCGGGGGCGAGGTGACCGTCGAGAATCTCGAGTTCCGCGGCTGCCGCGCCGACGACCGAAACGGCGCGGGCATCCGCTTCGAGCGCGGCCAGCTCACGGTGCGGCGCTGCGGTTTCTTCGACAACGAGATCGGGCTGCTCACCTCGAACGACGAGGCGGCGCGGCTCGAGATCGACGCCTGCGAATTCGGCGAGGCCCCGCGCGTCGTCGGCGGGCTGCACCATCTGCTGTACGCCGGTCGCATCGCATCGCTGCAGGTCCGCGGCAGCCGCTTCCACCGCGGTTTCGAGGGTCATCTCGTCAAGTCGCGGGCGCGCGAGACGCTGCTCGAGTGCAACCTGATCTACGACGGGCCCGAGGGCGGCGCGTCGTACGAGGTTGACCTGCCCAACGGCGGCCTGGCCACGCTGGTCGGCAACGTCATCGGGCAGTCGCCGATGACGCAGAACTTCGCGCTCGTCGCGTTCGGCGCCGAGGGCCGCCCGTGGCCCGAGAGCCGGCTCGTGATGTCGCACAACACGCTGATCAATCCGCGGCTGCTTCCGGCGCTGTTCCTGCGTCACTTCGGCGACCGGCTGCCGCCCGGCACGCGCGTGATCGCGGTCAACAACCTCGTCGTCGGCCCTGGGCTCTTCGCGCCGGGCAGCGACGGCGAGTTCGACGGCAACTGGCCGGCGCTCGAATCGATGCTGCGCGATCCGGAAGGGCTCGCCTTCGGGCTGCCCCTGGACTCGCTGCTGCGCGGACGCGGCATCGACCCGGCCGCGGCGTTCGGGATGGATCTGGCACCGACCGCGGAGTTCGCGTTTCCGGTGGGCACGCGCGCTCTGGCGCGGCCCGCACGCTGGAGCCCGGGCGCCTTCCAGACCTGAGCGGCGGGGCGGCGCGCTGCGGCGCGTTGACCGGCCGCCGAAACTCCTGCATCATGGTCTATGTAACTTGATTACATCGCCACGCGCGCGGCCGCCTTCATGTCCTTCGATCTCGTGCTCTTCGGCGGCACCGGCGACCTCGCCTGGCGCAAGCTGATCCCGGCCTTGTTCCAGGCCCATCGCCACGGCAAGCTGCCGCCCGGCGGCCGCATGCTGGCGGTCGCGCGCGACGAGCGCAGCGACGCGCAGTACCACGCGTACATCCGCGAGCGCTTCGGCGACGTCGACCCGTCGAAGCGGCCGAGCGACGAGGCCTTCGCGCGCTTCGCCGAGCACGTGCACTACCGGCGCATGGACCTGTCGCACCCCGACGACTACGCCGGGCTGCGCGAGTGGATCGACGCGCGCGGCGCCGACACGGTCGTCATGTACCTGGCGACCAGCCCGCACCTGTTCCCGGTGATCTGCGCCCGGCTCGGCGCGGCCGGTCTGGCGCGGCCGAACGTGCGCGTCGTGCTCGAGAAGCCGCTCGGCCACGACCTCGCGAGCGCGCAGGAGATCAACCGCGTCGTCGGCTCGGTGTTCAGCGAGCGGCAGGCGCTGCGCATCGACCACTACCTCGGCAAGCCGGCGGTGCAGAACCTGATGGCGCTGCGCTTCGGCAATGCGCTCTTCGAGCCGCTGTGGCGCCGCGAGAGCATCGCCAACATCCAGATCACGCTGGCCGAGAGCATCGGCGTCGGCACGCGTGGCGACTACTACGACCGCTCGGGCGCGCTGCGAGACATGGTGCAGAACCACGCGCTGCAGCTTCTGACGATGATCGCGATGGAGCCGCCGTCGAGCAGCGACGCCGACGCCATCCGCGACGAGAAGCTCAAGGTGCTGAAGTCGCTGAAGCCGTTCGGCGCCGAGAGCGTGGCGCGCGACGTCGTGCGCGGGCAGTATCGCGCCGGCACCGTCGACGGCAAGGCGGTGTCCGGCTACCTCGACGAGGTCAAGGTGCCGGCCGACAGCCGCTGCGAGACCTTCGTGGCGCTGCGCACCGAGGTGCAGAACTGGCGCTGGGCCGGCGTGCCGTTCTACCTGCGCACCGGCAAGCGGCTGCCGTCGCGCGAGGCGCACATCGTCGTCAACTTCCGCGACGTGCCGCACCCGATCTTCGCCGGCACGACGCGCGCCAACAAGCTGGTCATCAAGCTGCAGCCCGAGGACGGGCTCGAGCTGCACCTGCTGGCGGCCAAGGGTGGCGGCATCAACGAGGTGCTGTCGCCGGTGTTCCTCGACCTCGACTTCGACAAGGCGTTCCCGAGCGAGCGCATCGGCGCCTACGAGCGGCTGCTGCTCGATGCCATCGCCGGCCGCCTCAACCTGTTCGTGCGCAGCGACGAGCAGGAGCAGGCCTGGCGCTGGGTGGCGCCGGTGCTCGAGTCGTGGGCAGCCGACCCGTCGCCGCCGCGGCCGTACGCGGCCGGCAGCTGGGGCCCGCCCGCGGCCAGCGCGCTCGTCGCGCGCGACGGGTTCGCCTGGGCCGAGGAACAGTGGTGAGCCCGCCGTCGCCGGCCCGGCGCTGATCGTCATGCTCGACCGCATCCGCGCCTCGATCCCCGCGCTGCCGCCCGCCGAGCAGCGCGTGGCGCGTCTGCTGCTCGACGATGCGCGCGCGTTCGCGACGCTGCCGGTCGGCACGCTGGCCGAACGCGCCGGCGTGAGCAAGCCGACCGTGGTGCGCTTCTGCCGCAGCGTCGGCTACGACGGGCTGGCCGACTTCAAGCTCAAGCTCGCCGGCAGCGTCAGCGAGGGCGTCCCCTTCGTCCATCGCGCGGTCGACGAGCACGACCGCGCCGGCGAGATCGCGGTCAAGGTCATCGACAACACCGTGGCGGCAATGCTGCGCTACCGCGCCGCGCTCGCCCCGCAGTCGTTCGAGCGCGCGATCGACGCCCTCGCGCAGGCCGGCCGCGACGGCCGCCGCATCGAGTTCTGGGGGGCGGGCAACTCGGCGATCGTGGCGCAGGACGCGCAGCACAAGTTCTTCCGCCTCGGCGTGCACTCGGCCGCCGTGTGCGACAGCCACGTGCAGGTGATGAGCGCGACGATGCTCGGGCCCGGTGACTGCGCGGTGGTGTTCAGCAACTCCGGGCGCAGCCGCGACCTGATCGACGTCGCCGGGCTCGCCGGACGCAAGGGCGCGACCGTGATCAGCGTGACGGCGAGCGGCTCGCCGCTCGCGCTGCAGTCGCTGGGCGGCGGATCGCACCACGTGCTGCTCGCGGCCGACCACCCCGAGGACGCCGACCGCTACAGCCCGATGGTCTCGCGGCTGCTGCACCTGCTGGTCGTCGACGTGCTGACCACCGGCGTCGCGCTGCGACTCGGCCCGGCGCGGCTGCGGCCGATGCTGCAGGAGATCAAGCGCAACCTGCGAGCGCGCCGCTACGTCGACGACGCGGGCGTCGCCGCGAGCAACGGCGCCACCCCGTAGAGCTCGGCCAGCGCGATCAGCTTCGGCGGCGCGGCACGCAGTTCGAAGTCGCGCGCCCGCGCCCGGGCGATGCGTCGCGCCTCGATCAGCACGGCCAGCGCCGCGCTGTCGAGGTCGCGCAGCGCGCCGGCGTCGACCGTGAACACGCCGCTGCCGCCCGCGGCCGCGGCCTCGAGTCGTCGCAGCACCTCGCTCGCCTCGGCGATCGTCAGCGTCGTCGGCAGCGCGAAGGCGGGATCCACGGCCGGTCAGCTCCGGTTCGACGCAGCCTTCGCATTGCGCTCGGCGAGCTTCGCGATGAGCCCATCGATGCCGCCTGCCGCGAGTTCCTGCGCGAACTGGGAGCGGTAGCTCGTGACCAGCCAGATGCCGCCGACGTTGACGTCGATGATCTTCCAGCCGCCGTCGAACTTGTCGAGGCGGTAGTCGAGCTTGATCGGCTCGCCCTTGCCGCGTACCTCGCTCTGCACGACGACCTGGGTGCTGCCCTGCACCGGCAGCGTGCGGGTGATCTCGACCGTGCGGTCGGCGACCTGCGTCAGCGCACCGGCGTAGACGCGCACCAGCAGGGACTTGAACTCGGCCTGCAGCCGCGCGCGCTGCTCGGCGCTGGCGCCGCGCCACTGCGGGCCGACCGCCGAGCGCGTCATGACCTCGAAGTTGACGTGCGGCATCACCTTCGAGTCGACCAGCGCGACGATGGCCTTCAGGTCCCCGGCCTGGATCGCCGGGTCGGTCTTCGCGGTCTCCAGGACGTCCTGGGAGGCCTGGCGCACGAGCGCGTCGGCGGTCGTCTCGGCATGCGCCGGCGCCGCGGCGACGACGGCGACGATGCCGATGGCGGAAATCAGGAGGTGTGGCGACACGGGTGTCCTTTCGCGGATCGGTGCGGGAACGGCACGGCAGGCTTCGAGTCGGCCCGGCGGCGAGGGTTCAGCGGGAAGGCGGGTCGTCGCCCGGGTCGTCGACGAACGGTTCGAGCGGCGGCGCGCCGTCGAAGATCTGCTCGAGCCGCCGCGCGAGGTAGGCGTCGCGCACGAAGCTGTAGCGGTCGAGCGCGATCTCGTCGACGAGTTCCGTGGTGCCGAGCAGGTTGGAGCGCACGTCGATGACGTCGAGCAGCGCCAGCCCGAGCGCCGACTTCCAGTCCTCGGCGAGCAGCACCGGGTTGAGGAAGACATCGGCCGGCCGCACGAAGGAGTCGCGCACGGTCGACGGCCCGAACAGAGGCAGCACGACGAACGGGCCACTGGGCATGCCCCAGACGGCGAGCGTCTGCCCCAGGTCTTCGGGTCGGCGCACGAGCCCCATGTCGGTGGCCGGGTCGAGCAGCCCGCCGAGGCCGAACGAGGTGTTGACGATGACGCGCATCCCCATCTCGAGGCCCGAGTGGATCTTGCCCTGCAGCAGGTGGTTGGCCGCCGACCAGACGTCCTGGAAGTTGGCGTAGACGTTGGTCACGCCCTGGCTGGCCCAGTCGGGCATGACGAAGCGGTAGGCCTTGGCGACCGGTGCGAGCACGGCCTGGTCGACGGCGTCGTTGAAGGCGAACACCTGCCGGTTGAAGTCCTCCCACGGATCGCCGGGCGCCACGGCCCTCTCGGGCGAGCCGGGGGGTGCCAGCGAGGCGCAGCCGCCGCCCGCGAGCGCGGCCGCCAGCAGCAGCAACGCGGCCAGACGCCTCACTTCGGCGCCCCCGTGTCGCCGCTGCCGGCGTCGGCGGCGCGCCCGGTGAGGAACTGGCCGATGAGGTTCTCGAGCACGACGGCCGACTGCGTCTGCGCGATCGTGTCGCCGGCCTCGAGGTTGGCGTCGTCACCGCCGGCCTCCAGCCCGATGTACTGGTCGCCGAGCAACCCCGAGGTGAGGATCTTCGCCGCCGAGTCCTTCGGGAAGCGGAAGCGGCGGTCGATCTCGGCCGTCACCACGCCCTGGAACGTCTGCGGATCGAGCGAAATCGCGGTCACGCGCCCCACCGTGACGCCGGCGCTGCGCACCGGCGCGCGCACCTTCAGCCCGCCGACGTTGTCGAAGCGCGCCGTCACCGTGTAGGTGTCGCGGTGGTTCGAGAAGCTGCCCAGGTTGGCGGCCTGCAGCGCGAGGAAGACGAGTCCGACCTGCCGCAGCAGCTCGAACCCGCCGACCAGCGTCTCGATGCCTCTCTTGCCCATGGTCATTGTTCCTTGTTCGAGGCGTGATGCGCTCAGGGCGTCGAGAACATCAGCGCCGTGAGCACGAAGTCCATCCCGAGCACCCACAGCGACGAGATGACCACCGTGCGCGTCGTCGCGTAGGCCACGCCCTCGGGCGTGGGCTCGGTCTCGTATCCCTGGTAGAGCGCCACCGCGGTGCAGATGGCGCCGAAGACGATGCTCTTGACGATGCCGTTGCCGACGTCGCGCCAGACGTCCACCTGCGACTGCATGATGGACCAGAAGTTTCCGCCGTCGACGCCGATCAGCAGCACCGCGACGACCCAGGCGCCGAGGATGCCGATGGCCGAGAACAGCACCGCGAGGATGGGCATCGCGACGAAGCCGCCGACGAAGCGCGGGGCCAGCACGCGCGACTTCGGGTCGACCGCCATCAGCTCCATCGCGGCGATCTGCTCGCCGGCCTTCATGAGGCCGATCTCGGCGGTCAGCGAGGTGCCGGCGCGACCGGCGAACAGCAGCGCGGTGACCACCGGCCCGAGCTCGCGCACCAGCGACAGGTTGACGACCAGCCCCAGGCTTTCGGCGGCGCCGTAGGTGACCAGCGCGTAGTACATCTGCAGCGCGAGCACGAAGCCGACCGCCAGCCCCGACGCGAGGATGATGACCAGCGAGCGGTTGCCGATGGCGTGCACCTGAGCGACGACGAGGCCGAAGCGGCGCAGCGACGCCGGCAGCGCGCGCAGCAGGTCGAGCACGAAGAAGGCAGCGTGGCCCCACCCGCGCAGCTGCTCGAGCGTGCGAGCGCCGAGCACGGCGATGGGGTTCACCGACCGGCCTCCGCGACGCCGAAGTCGGCCGCGATCTCAGGCGCCGGGTAGTGAAACTTGACCGGGCCGTCGGGCTCGCCGCGCACGAACTGCCGCACCTCGGCGTCGGTCGAGTCCATCAGCTCCGCCGGCGTCCCCTGCGCGACGATGCGCCCGCCCGGCGCCATCAGCACGACCCAGTCGCTGATCGCCATGCACTCGGGCACGTCGTGACTGACGACGATCGAGGTCGCGCCGGTGACGTCGTTGAGCGTGCGGATCAGCTTGGCGGCCACGCCCATGCTGATCAGGTCGAGGCCGGCGAAGGGCTCGTCGTACATGATCAGCTCGGGGTCGAGCGCGATCGCTCGCGCGAGCGCGATGCGCCGCGACATGCCGCCCGAGACCTCGGAGATGCGCAGCGGCGCCGCGCCGCGCAGCCCGACCGCGTTGAGCTTCATCAGCACGATGTCGCGGATCAGCGCCTCGGGCAGGTCGGTGTGCTCGCGCAGCGGGAAGGCGACGTTGTCGAACACGGTCAGGTCGGTGAACAGCGCGCCGAACTGGAACAGCATGCCGAGCCGTCGCCGCAGACGGTAGAGCCCGGCCTTGTCACGCACGTCGACCACCTGGCCGTCGAAGACGACGCGCCCGCTGGTCGCCGCGTTGACGCCGCCGATCAGCCGCAGCAGCGTCGTCTTGCCGCAGCCGGAACTGCCCAGCAGCGCGGTGACCTTGCCACGCATGAAGCGCAGCGAGATGTCGCTGAGGATGGGGCGGCCGCTGTCGTAGGCGAAGCTGACGCGGTCGATCTCGATGAAGGCAGTTGCGGCGGCGCTCAAGGCACGTGCGGCCATCCCGGGCGGTTGCCGACGGGCCGTGCGGGCAGATCGGGAATGCCCGCATTGTGTCATGCGACAAAGACCGGTCGCACCGAGGCGGCACTGCGGCCCCCGGCCGCCTCACCAGCTGCCGGCGAACGCGCGGTAGATGTCGAGCACGGCCAGCGCCTGCGCGGTCTGCACCTGCGCCAGCCGGTCGGCGGCGGCCAGGCGCTCGCGCTCGGCGTCGAGCACTGCCAGGAAGTCGGTCGAGCCGGCGCGGAACAGCGCGCGCGACAGCTCGGCCGCACGCCCGGACGCCTGCGCCGCCGTGTACAGCGCGTCGGCCTGCTCGGCGAGCCGCGTGTAGGCGTCGAGCGCGGCAGAAGCCTCCTCGAGCGCGCGCCGCACGGCGCCCTCGTAGGCCAGCGCCGCCTGCTCGGCGCGCGCGTCGGCGCCCTCGATGCGCGCGGCACGCGCGCCGCCATCGATCAGGCTCCACGCGAGCGAAGCGCCGAGGCCGGCAACGAAGGCCGACGAGCTGCCGAGGTCGGCGAGACGGCCCTGATTGAGACCGATCTGCCCGCCCAGCGTGACCTGCGGCCAGCGCCGGCGGCGCTCGGCCTCGGTGGCCGCGGTGGCCGCGACGAACTGCGCCTCGGCGACCGCCAGGTCGGGCCGCCGCTGCAGCAGGGCGCGCGGGTCGTCGATGCCGGCCAGCGGCCGCGCCGGCAGCGCCGGCAACGGCGCCGGCGGCGCCCAGCGGCCGGCGAGCGCCTGCGGGGGCTCGGCCAGCAGCGTCGCCAGGCGCAGCCGGCTGCGCTCGATCGCCTGGTCGAAGGCCGGCACGCTGGCCGCGGTGCCGGCCACCAGCGTGCGCGCCCGCTCGACGTCGAACGCCGTGTTGCGTCCGGCCGCCAGCCGCGCCTCGAGCAGCTTCAAGCCGGCCCGCTGCGCCTCGAGCGCGCGCACGGCGATCTCGCGCCGCGCCTGCGCGCCGCGCAGCTCGAAGAAGGCGCCGGCGGTCTCGGCGGCGACGGCCACGCGCAACGCCTCGCGGCCCAGCTCGCTGGCGCGCACCGACGCCTGCGCGGCGGCGCGATCGGCGGCGAGCGCGCCGAACAGGTCCAGCTCCCAGGCGGCGACGAGGCCGACGTAGAAGCGGTTGGTCGTCTGCTCGTCGGCGCGCGAGCGGGACACGGCCGCCTCGGCACCGACGCGCGGGGCGGCGGCGGCATCGGCCAGGCCGGCCAGCGCGCGCGCCTCGCGCAGCCTTGCATCGGCGGAGCGCAGGTCGACGTTGGCCGCCAGCGCGCGCGTCACCGCAGCCGAGAGCTCGGCGTCGCCGAAGCCCAGCCAGAACGGCGCCAGCGCCTGCCGCGCGGTGTCGGCGGCCGGTGCCGAGGCGGCCAGCGGCGCGGTGAGCGCGGCCACCGGCGCGGGCGGCGGGGGTGCCTCGGGCGCGCCCGCGCAGCCGGCCAGCAGCAGCGCTCCGGTGGCGACCACCGCCGCGACGCGGCCGGGCCGCGGCGGCGCGGAGTCCAGGCGTCGGACGCGGGCCATCGTCACGTCCCTTCGCGGCGCGCCGCCGCGGGGTCGGCCGCCTCGTCGGCCAGCGTGTGGGCGACCGCGTCGATCTGCCGCCGCAGCGCCGCCTTGCGCGCCCGGCGCTTGGCGGTGGCTTCGCGCAGCAGCGCATAGAACACCGGCGTCAGGAAGATGCCGAACAGCGTCACGCCGACCATCCCCGAGAAGACCGCGATGCCCATCGCGCGTCGCATCTCGCTGCCGGCGCCACTGCCCAGGATCAGCGGCACGACGCCGGCGCAGAAGGCGATCGAGGTCATCAGGATCGGGCGCAGCCGCAGCCGGCAGGCCTCGATCACCGCCTCGGTGATCGAGCGGCCGCGATCCTCCTCGAGGTGCTTGGCGAACTCGACGATCAGGATCGCGTTCTTGCACGCCAGCCCCACGAGCACGACCAGCGCGACCTGCGTGAAGATGTTGAGGTCGCCCGGCTGCAGGAACGGCGGCAGACTCGACAGCCAGACGCCGCCGAGCGCCGACAGGATGCACATCGGCACGATCAGGATGATGGCCAGCGGCAGGCTCCAGCTTTCGTACTGTGCGGCGAGCACGAGCACGACGAGCACGACGCTCAGCGCGAGCACCGCCGCCAGCGTCGGCACCTGCCAGCCGGTGCCGGGGATCGAGACCTGCCGCGTCAGCCGGTCCTGGTAGCTGAGCTCGGTCCACTCGTAGGCGATGCCGCGCGGCAGCTGCGTGAGCAGGCGCTCGATCTCGGCCTCGGCGTCGCCGCTCGAGAAGCCCGGCGCCGGCGAGCCGTTGATGTCGGCCGACGGAAACCCGTTGTAGCGCGTCACGCGCGTCGGGCCGAAGGTCGGCTCGACGTCGAGCAACGCACCCAGCGGCACCATCGCCCCCTGCGCGTTGCGCGTCTGCAGCCGCGCGATCGCCGCCGCGTCCGCGCGGTGGGGTGCGTCGGCCTGCACGATCACCTGGTAGGTCTTGCCGAAGCGGCTGAAGTCGTTGACGTACAGGCTGCCGAGGTTGATCTGCAGCGTGTCGTAGATGTCGGGCAACGCGACGCCCATCTGCTTGGCGCGCACCCGGTCGACGCGCGCCAGCAGCTGGGGCACGTTGATGTCGTAGGTCGAGAACGGCGTCCCGATCGCCGTCTGCGGGTTGCCGTAGACCTGCCCGAGCGTGCCCCAGGTGGCGCCGAACAGCGCCTGCTCGCCGAGTCCGGCGCGGTCCTGCAGCTGCACCTTGAAGCCGCCCGCGTTGCCCAGCCCCTCGACGGCCGGCGGCGGCACGACGAAGATGCGCGCGCCGGCGATGCGCTGCAGCTCGCCGTTGACGCGGCCGAGGATCGCGTCCTTCGAGAGATCCGCGGTCGTGCGGTTCTCGAATGCGTCGAGACCGAAGAAGACCAGCCCCTCGTTGGGCGCGGCCGAGAAGCCGGCGATCGACAGCCCCGGAAAGGCCACCGCGTCGACGATGCCGGGCACGCCGAGCGCGATCGCGCTCATCTCGCGCATCACCGCCTCGGTGCGGTCCAGGCTGGCGCCGGCCGGCAGCTGCGCGATGCCGACCAAGTACTGCTTGTCGGGCGCCGGAAGGAAGCCCTGCGGCGCGCGCGCGAACATCCAACCGGTCAGCGCGAGCAGCAGCGCGTAGACGCCGAGCACCGCGGTCTTGTGCCGAAGCAGCGCGCCGACCCCGCCGGCGTAGGCGTCGCCGCTGCGCCGGAAGCCGCGGTTGAAGGCGCGGAAGAAGCCGCCGGCGACGCGGTCGAGGACGCGCGTGAACGCATCCTTGGGCGCGTCGTGGGGACGCAGCAGGATGGCCGACAGCGCCGGCGACAGCGTCAGCGAGTTGAACGCCGAGATCACCGTGCTGATCGCGATCGTGACCGCGAACTGCCGGTAGAACTGACCGGACAGGCCAGGCACGAAGGCCAGCGGCACGAAGACCGCGCACAGCACGAGCGCGATCGCGATGATCGGCCCGGACACCTCGCGCATCGCCTGCACGGTGGCGTCGTGCGGCGTCAGCCCGCGCTCGATGTTGCGCTCGACGTTCTCGACCACCACGATCGCGTCGTCGACCACGATGCCGATGGCCAGCACGAGGCCGAACAGGGTCAGCGTGTTGATCGAGAAGCCGAGCGCCAGCAGCACCGCGAAGGTGCCGACGATCGACACCGGCACGGCGAGCAGCGGGATGATCGACGCGCGCCAGGTCTGCAGGAACAGCACGACCACCAGCACGACGAGCAGCACCGCCTCGACGAGCGTGACGACGACACGCTCGATGCTGGTCTGCACGAAGCGCGTCGGGTCGTAGACGATGGCGTAGTCGACCCCGGGCGGGAAGCTCGGCTTGAGTCGCTCCATCGTGCTCCGGACATCGTCCGACAGCGCCAGCGCGTTGCTGCCCGGCGCCTGGAAGACGGCGATCGCCGCCGCCTCGCGGTTGTTGAGCAGGCTGCGCAGCGCGAAGGTGTTGGCCGACAGTTCGACGCGGCCGACGTCGCGCACGCGCACCAGCGCGCCGCTGCGCGCGTCGGCGCGCACGACGATGTCGGCGAACTCCTCCTCGGTCGACAGCCGGCCCTGGGTGTTGATCGGCAGCTCGAACTCGGTGCCGGCCGGCGCCGGCGGCGCGCCGACGACGCCGGCCGCGACCTGCGTGTTCTGCTCGCGGATCGCGGCCACGACGTCGCCCGCGGTGAGCCCGCGCGCGGCCAGCCGCTGCGGGTCGAGCCAGATGCGCATCGCGTAGTCGCCGGCGCCGAACAGCAGCGCCGTGCCCATCCCCGGCACGCGCAGCAGCTCGTCGCGCACGTTGAGCTGCCCCCAGTTGCGCAGGTACAGCGCGTCTCGGCTGCCGTCCGGCGAGACGAGGTGAACGACCATCGTCAGGCTCGAGCTCTGCTTCTCGGTCGTCACGCCGATCTGGCGCACGATGTCCGGCAGCCGCGGCAGCGCGCGGTTGACGCGGTTCTGCACCGCGGTCTCGGCGGCCTCGGGATCGGTGCCGACGCGGAACGTGACGGTGAGCGTCATGCCGCCGTCGCTGGTGGCCTGGCTCTCGAAGTAGAGCAGCCCCTCGAGGCCGTTGATCTGCTCCTCGAGCGGCGTCGCCACCGTCTCGCTGATGACGCGCGGGTTGGCGCCGGGATACTGCGCGCGCACGACGACCTGCGGCGGCGCGACTTCGGGGTACTCCGAGACCGGAAGCTTCAGCAGCGCCAGCGTGCCGAGCAGGAAGACGAGGATCGACAGAACCGCGGCAAAGCGCGGCCGGTCGATGAAGAAGCGCGAGACGTCCATGCGCGGCGCCCTACTGCGCGGCGCCGGGGGTGGCCGCCGGCAGCGGCAGGCCGTCGGCATCGGTCTTCAGCGGCTGAGGCGTCACCGGCGCGCCGGGAAAGGCCCGCTGCAGGCCTTCGACGATGACCTGCTCGCCCGCCTTCACGCCGGTGACGACGCGCATGCCGCCGATCAGCGCACCGGGCTGCACGGTGCGCGGCTGCACCACGTTGCCGGGCCCGACGACGAGCACCGTCTTGCGCGTCTGGTCGGTGCCGATCGCACGATCGGGCACCAGCGTCGCCGGTACGGCCGCCGGCCCGCCGATCTGCAGCCGGGCCGACAGGCCCGGCGTCAGCCGGCCGTCGGCGTTGTCGAACACCGCGCGCACGCGGATCGTTCCGGACGACGGATCGAGCCGGTTGTCGACGAAGTCGATGCGGCCGCTGCGCGGGAAGCCCGCCTCGTCGGCCAGCCCCATGCGCACGCTGACGCGGCCGGTCGCGGTGCGCGCGTCGCGCAGGAAGCGCAGGTAGCTGCCCTCGTCGACCTGCGCGTAGGCCTGCACACGGTCAGCTGCGACCAGCGTCGTCAGCAGCGTGGTGCCGGCGGCGACCAGGTTGCCCGGCGTGACCTCGGCACGCGAGACGCGCCCGGAGATCGGGGCGACCACGCGCGCATGACCGAGCGCGATGCGCGCCAGGTCGAGCGCGGCCTTCGAGCCGGCCTCGGCCGCCTCGGCGCCGCGCAGCGCGGCACGAAGCTGGTCGACCTCCTGCTCGGACGCGGCCTGGATCGGCAGCAGCGTCTCGGCCCGCGCCAGCTCCGAGCGCGCCAGTTCGGCGCGTGACCGGTCGGCGGCGACCTGGGCCTGCAGCCGGGCGACCTCGGCCTCGAACGGGCGCGGGTCGATGGTGAACAGCAGTTCGCCGCGGCGCACGAGCTGTCCTTCGCGGAAGTGCACGCGCACGAGCGTTCCCGAGACCTGGGCCCGCAGCTCGACGGTCTGGACCGCCTCGAGCCGCGTGCTGAAGGTCTCGCTCGGGGCGATCGGGCGCTCGACGACCGGGACCACGCCGACGGGCGGCGGACCGCCCGGCCCGCCCTGCGCGACCACCGGACCGCAGCCCGGCAGAGTCGCCGCGCCAGCGGCCACCAGGCACACGACGGCCACCGCGCGCGGGGATGCGCCGCGCAGGCGCTCGAACAAGCCGGACATCGCAGGGACCCTCGACGACCCGGGCGCGCGGCCGGGAAGAGCCCCCGCGCCGCCTAGGGATTCACCCGATGCTAGCGAAGATCC
>JALORQ010000165.1 GCA_025458805.1 Rubrivivax sp. | reverse complement strand
GTCAGGATGCCTTCGTGGCCATTCGGGCCGCCGAACGTCGGGCCCGTCTGCCAGGTGATGCTGGCGGCCTGCGCCGCCGAGACGGTGATGCACGCGGCGACCGCGGCGAGGATCTTCTTCGACATCGTCATTCGGCCTCCGACTCGTCGTAGCTCTCCACGAGGATGCCGGACGCTAAGCGAAGCGCCAGCGCCGGTCATCCCCGCGATCGTGGGGTCAGGCGGCCAGCAGGTCGTCGACGACCTCGATCCAGTGCCGCACCGGCAGGCCGGTGCCGGTCTGCAGGTGCTGGATGCAGCCGACGTTGGCCGACGCGATGACCTGCGGTGCGGTGGCCGCGAGGTGGCCGAGCTTGCGGTCGCGCAGCTGCGTCGCGAGTTCGGGCTGCAGCACGCTGTAGGTGCCGGCCGACCCGCAGCACAGGTGCGGCTCGGCGGCCGCGAGCTGCACCTCGAAGCCCAGCTCGCGCAGCCCGGTCTCGACGCCGCCGCGCAGCTGCTGGCCGTGCTGCAGCGTGCAAGGCGGGTGGAAGGCCACGCGCGGCTTGGCTCGCTCGAGACCGGCAGGGCCGAGGCGCGAGCGCAGCGCCGGCAGCAGGTCGGGCAGCAGCTCGCTGACGTCGCGCGTCAGCGCCGAGATGCGCTCGGCCTTCTCGGCGTACGCCGGGTCGTGCGCCAGCGCGTGGCCGTACTCCTTGACCGTGACGCCGCAGCCGCTGGCATTCATCACGATGGCCTCGACCGTGCCCTGCGAGGTCAGACCCGCGACCAGCGGCCACCAGGCGTCGATGTTGCGCCGCATGTCGGCGAGCCCGCCGTCGGGGTCGCCGAGGTGGGTGCGGATCGCCCCGCAGCACCCGGCGCCGTCGGCCACCAGCGTCTGGATGCCGCAGGCGTCGAGCACGCGCGCGGTGGCGCTGTTGACGTTGGGCATCATCGACGGCTGCACGCAGCCCAGCAGCATCAGCACCTTGCGCGCGTGCGGGCGCGTCGGCCACAGCTTCGCGCGCGGCGGCGCGGCGCCCGGCACCTTGGCCTTCAGCGCCGCCGGCAGCAGCGGGCGCACGAGCTTGCCGAGCGACATCGCCGGGCCGAAGGCCGGCGAGGTGAGGCCGGTCTTCAGCGCCTCGCGCACCAGCTTCTCGCCGGCCGGTCGCTCGACGCGCTGCTCGACGATCTTGCGGCCGATGTCGACCAGGCGGCCGTACTGCACGCCGCTCGGGCAGGTGGTCTCGCAGTTGCGGCAGGTCAGGCAGCGGTCGAGGTGCAGCTGGGTCTTGCGCGTGACCGGCGCGCCCTCGAGCACCTGCTTCATCAGGTAGATGCGCCCGCGCGGCCCGTCGAGCTCGTCGCCGAGCAGCTGGTAGGTCGGGCAGGTCGCGGTGCAGAAACCGCAGTGCACGCACTTGCGCAGGATCGCCTCGGCCTCCTGGCCGTCGCGGGTGTTCTTGAATTCGTCGGCGAGCGCGGTCTGCATGATGGCGGGCGGTCAGAAGAGGCTGAAGACGAGAGGCATCGCCAGCGCGGCAAGCACGACCTGCAGGCCGAGCGCGAGCCCGGCGTAGGCGCCCGCGTCGGGGTCGACCTGCAGCGCACGCGCGGCGCCCAGCCCGTGCGACGCGGTGCCGAGCGCGAAGCCGCGCACGTCGGGGCGGGTGATGCGCAGCGCGTCGAACAGGTACTTGGCGCTGACGGCGCCGACCATGCCGGTCAGCACCGCGAACGCCGCCGCCAGCGCCGGAATGCCGCCCAGCTGCTCGGCGATGCCCATCGCGACCGGTGCCGTGACCGACTTCGGTGCCAGCGACATCTGCACGTCGTGCGGCAGCCCGAGCGCCCAGCCGAGCGCCACCGCGCTGGCCGCGGCGGCCGCTCCGCCGGCGAGGGCGGCACCGACGATCGCGGCCGCACGCCGGCGCAGCTCGGCCCGGCGCTGCCACAGCGGCCAGGCCAGCGCGACCACCGCAGGACCGAGCAGGAAGTGGATGAACTGCGCTCCGGAGAAGTAGGTCGGGTAAGGCGTCCCGGTGGCCAGCAGCAGCAGCGCGATCACGATGACCGTCGCGAGCACCGGGTTGGCCCAGGGCGGCTGGCCGAGCCGCAGCGCCGCCCACTGCGCCAGCACGTAGACCGAGACCGTCGCCGTGAGCCCGAACAGCGGCGTGGCCGCCAGGTAGACCCACAGCTCGACGAAGCCCTGCATCAGGCGCCCCCCGAGCGCGCGGCGCGCGCCAGCAGTGCATTCAGCACCAGCGCCGTCGTCGCCAGCCCGATCCAGGTCGCGAGCACGATCACCAGCGCCATGCGCACGCCGTACTGCCCGATCAGCCCCAGGTGGGCGACGACGCCGACGCCGACCGGGACGAACAGCAGCGACAGGTGGCCGAGCAGCACGTCGGCGACCGCCGCGACCGGCCGCTGCAACGCCGGTACGTGCAGCAGCGCCCACAGCAGCAGCAGCCCCACGACCGGCCCCGGCAACGGCGCGCGGGCGAGCCGCACCACCGCCTCGCCGGCCGACTGGCACAGCAGCAGCAACGCGAAGCCGCGCAGCGCGTCCATCGTCGCGGCGGTTCAGAGGCCGGGCACGAGGCGCCCGGGGTTCAGGATGCCGTCGGGATCGAACGCAGCCTTGAGCTCGCGGTGGATGCGGTCGAGCGGCGCCGGCAGGGCCGCGAACACGGCCTCCCCGGGTGCACCGCCGAGCCAGCGCATGGCGTGCCCGCCCGCCTGCGCCGCGGCGGCGCGCACCAGCGCCTCGGGCGCGTCGCTGAGCAGCCAGCGCTGGGCACCACCCCATTCGAGCAGCAGTTCGCCGGGCAGCGCCAGCACCGGCGCCGTGGCCGGCAGCGACAGCCGCCACAGCACCGCGCCGTTCGCGGCCACCGCCTGCCGCGCCGCGACGAAGAATTCGTCGCGCTGGTCGCGCAGCCCGTCCCAGAACGACGACGCGAGCACGTCGTCGACGCGCTCGCCGCCGAGCTGCGCCGCCGCGGCATCGACTGCCGCGGCCGCGCCGGCCAGGCGCACGACGAGCAGGCCGTTCCACCAGGCGCTCGCGTGCAGCGGCAGCGGCTGGCCGCCCCAGCGGTTGAGCCGCGCGATCGCGCCGGCCTGGTCGACCTCGAAGCGCAGCGTCGCCTGCGCCGGCGGGCGCGGCAGCACCTTCAGCGAGACCTCGACGACGACGCCGAGCACGCCCCACGAGCCGGCCAGCAGCCGGGAGACGTCGTAGCCGGCGACGTTCTTCATCACCTGGCCGCCGAAGCTCAGCAGCTCGCCGCGCCCGCTCAGCATCGTGGCGCCGAGCACGAAGTCGCGCACTCCGCCGACGGCGGCGCGCGACGGCCCGGCGAGGCCGGCGGCGACCATGCCGCCGACGGTGCCGCCGGCGGCGTCAGCGCCATCGGGCCCATAGCCGTTGGCGACGACCGGCAGCGCCGCGGTGCTCACGCCGTCGGGCACCACGGGCGGCAGCACCGGCACGTCGCCCTCGGCCGCGACCGGGCCCGGCGGCGACGGCGCATCGGCGTGGAACCGAGGCGGCTCGAACGCCAGGCACTGCCCCTCCTCGGCCAGCGCCTCCTCGAGCTCGGCCAGCGGCGTGCCCGCCCGCACGGTGACGACGAGCTCGGTCGGCTCGTAGCTGCTGATGCCGACCACGCCGCGCGTGTCCAGCACCTCGCCCGCCGCCGGCGCGCCGAGGAAGCCCTTGGTGCCGCCGCCACGGATCTCGAGCGGCTGCCGGCGCGCGCGCGCGTCGGCGATGCGCGCGGCCAGCGCTTCGATCGCGGGGTCGGCCATCAGAAGCGCTCCAGCTCGGGAAACGGCAGCAGGCCCTTGCGCACCACCATCCGGCCGTACTCGGCGCAGCGCGCGAGGGTCGGGATCACCTTGCCGGGGTTCAGCGTGCCCGCCGGGTCGAAGGCGCGTTTGACGGCCAGCATCGCCTCGCGCTCCTCGGCGGTGAACTGCACGCACATGCTCGAGAGCTTCTCGACGCCGACCCCGTGCTCGCCGGTCACGGTGCCGCCGAGCGCGACGCTGGTCTCGAGGATGTCGGCACCGAACAGCTCGCATCGGTGCAGCTGGTCGGGGTCGTTGCCGTCGAACAGGATCAGCGGGTGCAGGTTGCCGTCACCGGCGTGGAACACGTTGGCGCACCGCAGCCCGTACTTCTGCTCCATATGCTGGATCGCGAGCAGGATGTCGGCGAGCCTCCGGCGCGGGATGGTCGAGTCCATGCACATGTAGTCGGGGCTGATGCGCCCGCTGGCCGGGAAGGCGTTCTTGCGCCCGCTCCAGAACTTCAGGCGTTGCGCCTCGTCCCGGCTGACCTCGAGCCGCGTCGCGCCGGCGCCGGTGAGCACGTCCAGCATGCGCTGGATCTCCTCGGCCACCTCCTCGGGCGTGCCGTCGCTCTCGCACAGCAGGATGGCCTCGGCGTCGAGGTCGTAGCCGGCGTGGACGAAGTCCTCGACGGCGGCGGTCATCGGCTTGTCCATCATCTCGAGCCCGGCCGGGACGATGCCGGCGCCGATGATCGCCGCCACCGCGTCGCCGGCCTTGCGGATGTCGTCGAAGCTGGCCATGATGCAGCGCGCGAGCCGCGGCTTGGGCACGAGCTTCACGGTGACCTCGGTGGTCACCGCGAGCATGCCCTCGCTGCCGATCACCACCGCCAGCAGGTCGAGCCCGGGCGCGTCGAGCGCGCGCGACCCGAAGGCCACCGGCTCGCCATCGACCGTGAAGCCGCGCACCTGCAGCACGTTGTGCAGCGTGAGGCCGTACTTCAGGCAGTGCACGCCGCCGGAGTTCTCGGCCACGTTGCCGCCGATCGTGCAGGCGATCTGGCTCGACGGATCGGGCGCGTAGTAGAGCCCGTGCGGCGCGGCGGCCTCGCTGATCGCGAGGTTGCGCACGCCGCACTGCACGGTGGCGGTGCGCGCCAGCGGATCGACGTCGAGGATGCGGTTGAACTTGGCCAGCGACAGCGTCACGCCCATGGCATGCGGGAGCGCACCGCCCGAGAGCCCGGTGCCGGCCCCGCGCGCCACCACGGGCACGGCGAGGCGGTGGCAGGCCCTCAGCACCGCCTGCACCTGCGCCTCGGTCTCGGGCAGCGCGACGACGAGCGGGCGCTCGCGGTACGCGGTGAGCCCGTCGCACTCGTACGGGACGGTGTCCTCTGGCGTCCACAGCAAGGCGTGCGCCGGCACGAGCGGCTGCAGTGCGGCGACGACCTCGCGCTGCCGCGCCGAGCGCTCGGCCGCGGAAGGGGGGGAGGCGGACGTCGGCACGGCGACGTCGGCGTCGGGCAGCGGTGCGTTCATTGGTGGCGTCGCGGTGCGGACGGCCCCTGCCGCCCGGTGATCAATGTAGCGCCGTCGTCGCTCCGACGGCCGAGGGTTCGCGCCGGCGCGGGGTCAAAGCGGCTTTGACGCGGCGGCGGGGAAAGCTGCGCCGCGTCATGCGCCGCCGGTGAACACGGTGAGGACGCCGGTGTAGCCGTAGAGATGGTGGCGCGCGATCTCGCCGCCGGCGAAGAAGCCCACGAGCGGCACGTCGCCCAGCGCGTGACGGACGATCCGCAGCTCGGCCGAGGGCCCGCCGAAGTGCGGCCCGCCGCGCCCGGCGCAGCTGACGTAGATCGCGCCCAGGATGCGGCGCGGCGCGGCCGCTTCGGGGGCGCCGCCGCCTGCGGCCTGCAGCGCGGGCTCGAGCGGCGACTCGAGCTCGTCGCGGATCTCGGTGCAGATGCGCACGAGGTCGCGGCGCGCCGCCTGCACGTCGCGCGCACAGAAGGCCAGCCGCATCCCGGGCTGGAGCACCTCGGCCACGGCGAGCGCGGAGCGGCCCGGATCGATGCCGACGAGGTGGCGCACACGCACGTCGGTCCCGAACTGCCCGCCGCGCGCCAGCGGCACGTCCTGCGGCTGCGACAGGCCGGCGAGCGTGGCGCGCAGCCGGGGCAACGCCTGTCGTGGGTCGTCGAGGTCGGCGATGCGCAGGTCGCCCAGCAACAGTGGCAGCGCCGGCTGTCCGTCGAGTTCGACGACGACGTTGCGCTCGCAGGAGGTGACGACGCGCACCGGGCCGACGGGCTGGCAGCCCTGGGTGACGCGCGAGACGAGCGGCACGTCGGCGCTGAACGCGACACCGGACAGGCCGCCGCGCCAGACGCCGTCGGCGATGTGCAGCGTCCCCGCGCGGGACGACGCGAGCCCGCCGAACAGGTAGCCCGACAGCGTGCGGTCGCTCATCTCCGCGATCAGCTCGGAGAGGTCCGGCGTCTGCGGGTCGGCGTGGACCAGCGCGCTGTAGGGGGCGATCCGCGACAGCGGATGCGCGCCGGAGAAGACCTCGAAGCGCCCCGACGGAAGCGGCGCGAGCATGAGCGCCAGCGCCGGCTCGTCGAAGTACTCGACGCCGCCGGCCGCGACGCCCACCCCGACGCAGCCGACCCACGCGATGCCCGGCCAGCGGGCGCGCAGCGCGTCGAGCAGGGCCTGCGCATGCGGCGCGTACGCATCGGTGAAGTAGACGAAGCCGAGCGTCAGCGGCCCGGCGCCGCTGCGCTCGTGCGAGGTGCGCGCGCCGTCGATCTGCGCGGCGGCGAGCGTCAGCGCCATGCGCCAGTCGGGGTGCGTGGCGTGGCCGACGAGGAAAGCGGTCATCGGTTGCGCGGGCGGTGGTCGCGGCGGCCGGCGGCGTCGTGGTCAGCGGGCGGGCCGCGGAGCTGCGCGTCGCGTCGCAGACGCCCGCTTCGCGGCCGCCTTCTTGGCCGTCGCGCGCTTCGTCGGCGGCTTGCGTGCCCGACCCGCGTCGGCGGGCTCGGGCGACGCCTGCACGGCGCCCGACGCGGGCATCGCCGCGCCCATCGCGGTGGCGAGACCGCG
>JALORQ010000164.1 GCA_025458805.1 Rubrivivax sp. | reverse complement strand
CACGAGCACGGGGAGCACTGCGACCACCCGCACCACCACGCGCACGACGACGACGTGAAGAGCTTCGTCTTCCGCAGCAAGCGCGCCTTCAACCCGGCCAAGCTCGAGGACTTCCTGGGCGCCATCGTGCAGGTCTACGGGCCGAAGATGCTGCGCTACAAGGGCGTGCTGTACATGAAGGGCAGCGACCGCAAGGTGGTCTTCCAGGGCGTGCACCAGCTGATGGGCAGCGACCTGGGGCCGAAGTGGGGCGCGGGCGAGGAGAAGGGCAGCAAGATGGTCTTCATCGGCATCGACCTGCCGCGTGACGTCCTGTTGCAGGGTCTCGAACAATGCCTCGTCTAGGGCGCCGCCCGATCGCGCACGATCGCTACAATCCGCGCGCCCGGCCGACAGGGAGGCGGGACCGCACACGCGGGGTGGCGCGGCCCACGACGATGCCGGGGTGCGAGGAGAAGTCGCCTTGAGCAAGCCACAGGCCAAGTCGAGCGTCGCCGGCAAGTCCCCCGCCACGGGGGCGGCGCCCGCGCCCGCGGCCGCCGCGGACGCCCCCGCCTCCAGTCGCTTCGCCGAGCGCTTCGGCCCCGCCAAGTCCAGGCCACCCGCCGTGCCCGAGCCGTCTGCCATGACCAAGCCCGCCGCAAAGGCCGATCCGAAGCTCGCCAGCGCCTGGAAGACCAAGGCCGGCCGCGACCTGAGCGAAGCCGAACTGCTCGCGATGCCCGAAGCCGAGTACATGAACGAGAAGCAGCTCGACTTCTTCCGCGCACGGCTGCAGCAGCAGAAGGAGGACCTGCTGTCCAATGCCGGCGAGACCACCGAGCACCTGCGCGAGGACACCTCGATCGTGCCCGACCCGGCCGACCGCGCGACGATCGAGGAGGAGCACGCCCTCGAGCTGCGCACCCGCGACCGCGAGCGCAAGCTGCTGAAGAAGATCGCGCAGTCGCTGGCCCGCATCGACAGCGGCGAGTACGGCTTCTGCGACGAGACCGGCGAGCCGATCGGCCTGCCCCGCCTGCTCGCGCGGCCCACCGCCACGCTCTCCCTCGAGGCGCAGCAGCGCCGGGAGCTCAAGCAGAAGATGTTCGGTGACTGACTGCCCGGCCGCAGGCGCGCGACGCCGCTGACCGCGCTCGGCTACATTGGACGGGCCATGGCCGACAACGAGAGCTTCTTCCGCAAGGTGGTCCGCTTCGTGGCCAACCCGGCCACCGACTGGGCCGACCTCAATTCGCGCCAGGAGGATTCGCGCGAGCTCGAGCTCGAGAAGTCGGAGCTGAAGGCGATGATCGAGCGCAAGCGCCGCAACGACTTCGTGCGCAAGCGCGAGTTCGACATGCTGCGCAAGATCCGGCGCGAGGGCCTGAGCCCCGAGCAGCTGGCGGCGCTCGGCAGCTCGTCGCGCCTCGACGACTCGGAGGCCCGGCTGCCCGAGGCCTCGGCGCGCCCCGATGCGGCGGTGAAGGCCAAGATCGACGCGATCGAGCAGCAGATGGTCGGCGACGGCGGCTTCTCGACGAGCACGCGCCGGCCGGCCGGCGCCGATGCGCCGACCGAGCCGATGTCGATGCGGCAGCTTCCGCCGCTCGAGTTCGGCGGCAGCGGCGCGACGCCGCTCTCGCCGCCGAGCCGGGCGCCCGAGGCCGATCGCCTGCCCGCGCTTCCGCCGCTGCCCGAGGTCGAGCTGGCGCCCGCGGCCGCGCCCGCGCCGGTGCAGATGGCCGCGCGGCTGCCGCCGCTGGCGCCGCTGCAGTTCGGCGGGCCCTCCGCCGACGGCACCGACTTCGGCAGCCCGTTCGCCGTCGAGGTGAGCGAGGTGGTCCACGACCCCGAGCTCGACGAGGCGGTGATCGCCTTCGCCAACGCCGACTTCACGCAGTGCGAGCGCGCGCTGCAATCGATCACCGGCCCGGGCGGCAGCCGGGCGCAGCACGCCGAGACCTGGCTCGTGCTCTTCGACCTGTACCGCGCCACCGGGCAGCAGCAGCGGTTCGAGGCGCTGGCTGTCGACTATGCGCACCAGTTCGGCTGGTCGGCACCGCAGTGGTATTCGCTGCCGCGCCTGGTCGCCGAAGCCGCTGCCGAGGAGCGCCCCGATCCGGCCGCGCGCCTGGCGGGCGATGTCGGCTGGATCTGCCCCGAACTGATCGACGTCGATGCGGTGTCGCGGCTGCGGTCGCAGACGCTGCAGATGCCGCTGCCCTGGGTGTTCGACTGGAGCGCGCTGCGCGGCATCGACGCCGAGGCGGCGATGCAGCTGTCGACCCTGTTCCGGCTGTGGGCCGGCCAGCAGCTCGAGATGCGTTGGCTGGCCGGCGAGCAGCTGTTCGCCGTGCTGCAGGAGGCCGCCCCGACCGGCGTTCGCGACGCCGATCCGGCGTACTGGCTCACGCGCCTCGACGCGTTGCGGCTGGCCAACCGTGCCGACCAGTTCGACGAGGCCGCGATCGACTACTGCGTGACCTACGAGGTCTCGCCGCCGTCGTGGGAGCCGACGCGCTGCAAGGTGCGCATCAGCGGCGGCGGCCACTCGACGCGCGCGCCTTCGCTGTCGATGGTGAGCGAGGTCTCGACCAGCTTCATGGAGTCGGGGCCGGGCGACGAGGCGAAGACCGTCGAGGTCGCGCACGTGGACCTGTCGGGGCAGCTCGTCGGCGACATCGGCGAGACGCTTCGACGGCTGCAGGCCGAGCTGGGCGTCGCGCCCGTGGTCAGCGTGTCGTGCGCGCGGCTGATCCGCGTCGACTTCCTCGCCGCGGGCGACCTGCTCAACTGGGTGCTGGCCCGCCGCAACGAGTCGCGCACCGTCCTCTTCACCGACGCGCATCGCCTGGTCGCGCTCTTCTTCGGAGCGATGGGCATCAACGAGCACGCCAAGGTGCAGCTGCGCAAGGTGTGAACCCGCCGCCGGCGCGCCCTGCGGGCGCGCCGCGGCCCATGCCCCTCCCCCGAATGGACAGCTTCCACGGCACCACCATCGTCAGCGTGCGGCGCGGCCCGCTCGTCGCCCTCGGCGGCGACGGGCAGGTCACGCTCGGCTCGATCGTCGTCAAGGCGAGCGCGCGCAAGGTGCGCAAGCTGCACCGCGAGCAGGTGCTCGCCGGCTTCGCCGGCGCCACTGCCGACGCCTTCACGCTGTTCGAGCGCTTCGAGGCCAAGCTCGAGAAGCACCAGGGGCACCTGACGCGTGCGGCGATCGAACTGACCAAGGACTGGCGCACCGACCGCGTGCTGCGCCGCCTCGAGGCCATGCTCGCGGTGGCCGACAAGGACGCGTCGCTGATCATCACCGGCAACGGCGACGTGCTCGAGCCCGAGCACGGCATCATCGCGATCGGCTCCGGCGGCGCCTATGCCCAGGCGGCGGCGCGCGCCCTGCTCGAGCACACCGAGATGACGCCCGCGCAGATCGTCAAGCGCTCGCTCGAGATCGCCGGCGACCTGTGCATCTACACCAACCAGCACCACACGGTGGAGACGCTGGGCGGCTGACTCCCATGACCTCGCATTCGATGACCCCGCAGGAGATCGTCTCCGAGCTCGACCGCCACATCGTCGGCCAGGCCGCGGCCAAGCGCGCCGTGGCCATCGCGCTGCGCAACCGCTGGCGCCGCCAGCAGGTCGACGACCGGCTGCGCGGCGAGATCACGCCGAAGAACATCCTGATGATCGGCCCCACCGGCGTCGGCAAGACCGAGATCGCGCGCCGGCTGGCGCGCCTGGCCGACGCGCCGTTCGTCAAGGTCGAGGCGACCAAGTTCACCGAGGTCGGCTATGTCGGCAAGGACGTCGACACCATCGTGCGCGACCTCGTCGACGTCGCCGTCAAGCAGGAGCGCGAGCGCCAGATGCGGCTGCAGCGCGCGAAGGCCGAGGACGCCGCCGAGGACCGCATCCTCGACATCCTGGTGCCGCCGCCGCGCAGCGAATTCGGCATCGCCCCGACCACGCCGCCGGCGGACAACGCCGCACGCCAGGTGATGCGCAAGCGCCTGCGCGAGGGCGCGCTCGACGACAAGGAGATCGAGATCGAGGTCGCCGACGCGAAGCCGGCGCTCGAGATCCTGGGGCCGCAGGGCATGGAGGAGATGGCCGAGCAGCTCAAGGGCCTGTTCTCGCAGATCGGCGGCGCCAGGCGCAAGAAGCGCAGGCTGCGCATCGCCGACGCGATGAAGCAGCTGGTCGACGAGGAGGCCGCCAGGCTCGTCAACGAGGAGGAGCTGCGCGCCGCGGCGCTGGCGCATGCCGAGGGCAACGGCATCGTCTTCATCGACGAGATCGACAAGGTCGCGTCGCGCAGCGAGGTCGGCGGCGCCGACGTCAGCCGCCAGGGCGTGCAGCGCGACCTGCTGCCGCTGGTCGAGGGCACCACGGTCAACACCAAGTACGGCGTGGTGAAGACCGACCACATCCTGTTCATCGCCTCGGGCGCCTTCCACCTCGCGAAGCCGAGCGACCTGATCCCCGAGCTGCAAGGGCGCTTCCCGATCCGGGTCGAGCTGGCGTCGCTGTCGGTCGACGACTTCGAGGCCATCCTGACCGCGACGCACGCCAGCCTGATCAAGCAGTACCAGGCGCTGCTCGCCACCGAGGGCGTGACGCTCGAGGTGATGCCGCAGGCCGTGCGGCGCATCGCCGAGATCGCCTTCGCGGTCAACGAGCGCACCGAGAACATCGGCGCGAGACGGCTCGCGACCGTGCTCGAGCGGCTGCTCGACGAGGTCAGCTTCGACGCACCGAACCGCTCGGGCCAGACCGTGGTGATCGACGCCGCGGCGGTCGACGCCAAGCTGGCCGACCTGGCCCGCAACGAGGACCTGTCCCGCTACATCCTGTAGACCGGCGGCGAGCCGGCCGGCGCTACAGCGCCAGCCGATGGTTCTGGACGATCAGCAGGCCGTCGAAAATCAGCGTGTCGACGGTCTCGAAGTGCAGGTCGGTGATCGGCGCGAGCTTGACCGCGGCGCCGCCGGTCATCAGCAGCACCGGCTCCTGCCCGGTCAGCCGGAGCAGCTTGTGGTGCTGGCGCTCGATCGCGCCGGCGATCGCGCTGGCGCCGCCGCTCATCAGCGCATCGCTGGTGTTGGTCGGAAAGTCGACGACCTCGCCGGTGGGCACCTTGAGGCCGGCGGTGCCCATCTCGAGTGCGCGCAGCATCAGGCCGAAGCCGGGCAGGATCAGCCCGCCCAGGAAGCGCCCCTGCGCATCGAGCGCGTCGACGGTCACCGCGGTGCCGACCATCACCACCAGCGCCGGGCGCGGCGCACCGGCGGCCAGCACGCGCCCGCGCGCGCCGACCAGCGCCGCCCAGCGGTCGGCGCCCAGCCGCGCGGGGTGGTCGTAGCCGTTGACGACCCCGGCGTCGTGTGCGGACGGCACCACCCAGCGCGGCTCGAGGTCCCAGTGCTCCATCTGCTCCTCGACGCGGCGCCGCACCGTCTCGCCGGCGACATTGCAGCCGAGCATGCTGGCCGGCGTCGCGAGGTGCTTCCAGTCGCCGTCGCCGAGTTCGTCGATGGTCTCCAGGAACGCGGCGCCGTGCGCGAGCACGCGGGCGCCGGGGCGCGGCGCCGCGTACAAGGCCCACTTGAGGCGCGTGTTGCCGATGTCGAGGGCGAGAAAACTCATGCTGCAGCGCACCCAGGCACGGGACGCGAGCGTAGCAGCGCCGCCCCCGCGGCCGACACGGGCGCGGGTAAACCATGAGCAGCGCACCCGACCCGCCCGTGCGGCGCCCAAGCGCCGGTGGCATGATCTTCGGCTCACCTCCACGTCGGCAACGACGCGCCGCGCAGCATCCGGCCGGCGACACCCCGGCTGCAGGCCGACGACGCCCCAGCGCCGCCCCCTCCGAGACCGCCATGACCGATCTATCCGCCGAGTCGAAGGCCCTGGCCGACTACCGCCCGGTGAACAAGGTGCGCTTCGTCACCGCCGCCTCGCTGTTCGACGGGCACGACGCCGCCATCAACATCATGCGCCGCATCCTTCAGGGCATGGGCGCCGAGGTCATCCACCTCGGGCACAACCGCAGCGTCGACGAGATCGTCACCGCGGCGCTGCAGGAGGACGCGCAGGGCATCGCGGTCAGCAGCTACCAGGGCGGGCACGTCGAGTACTTCCGGTACATGGTCGACCGGCTGCGCGAGCAGGGCGGTGCCCACGTGCAGGTCTTCGGCGGCGGTGGCGGCGTGATCGTTCCGGCCGAGATCCGCGAGCTGCAGGACTACGGCGTGGCACGCATCTACAGCCCCGAGGACGGCCAGCGCATGGGCCTGCAGGGAATGATCGGCGAGATGCTGATGCGCTGCGACCACGACCTGTCGCCGCATGCGCCGACGGACGTGGGTGCGCTGCAGGGCCACTCGGGCGATGCCTGGCGCGCGCTGGCGCAGGCCATCACCGCGCTCGAGAACGGTCGCGCCGACCCGGCCTTCCGCGCCGCGCTGCACGACGCGGCCCGATCGGCGCGCATCCCCGTGCTCGGCATCACCGGCACCGGCGGCGCCGGCAAGAGCAGCCTGACCGACGAGCTGATCCGCCGCATCCGCCTCGACCAGGCCGACCGGCTGCGCATCGCGGTGATCAGCATCGACCCGAGCCGGCGCAAGAGCGGCGGCGCGCTGCTCGGCGACCGCATCCGGATGAACGCGATCGGGCCCTGGCAGGACGGGCCGCGCGTGTTCATGCGCAGCCTGGCCACGCGCGACTTCGGCAGCGAGATCAGCCAGGCGCTGCCCGACGTCGTCGCCGCCTGCCAGGCCGCCGGCTTCGACCTCGTCGTGGTCGAGACCAGCGGCATCGGCCAGGGCGACGCCGCGATCGTGCCGCTGGTCGACGTGCCGATGTACGTGACGGCGCCGCCAGCCAGCTCGAGAAGATCGACATGCTCGACTTCGCCGAGTTCGTCGCCATCAACAAGTTCGACCGCAAGGGCGCGGCCGACGCGCTGCGCGACGTCGCCAAGCAGGTGCAGCGCAACCGCGACGCCTGGGGCCGCAAGCCCGAGGAGATGCCGGTCTTCGGCACGATGGCCAGCCGCTTCAACGACGACGGCGTCACCGCGCTGTACCAGGCGCTGGCGCCGCGGCTCGCCGAGTGCGGGCTGCGCCTCGAGGCGGGCCGGCTGCCGCGCGTGGCGACCCGCCACAGCACGCAGCAGACGACCATCGTCCCGCCGTCGCGCGTGCGCTACCTGGCGGACATCGCCGAGACCGTGCGCGGCTACAAGCGCAAGGCGTTCGAGCAGGCGGCGCTCGCGCGCGAGGTGCAGCAGCTTCGTGCCGCCGCGGCGATGCTGAAGGTCGGCAAGCCGCTCAAGCCGCGCGCCGCCGAGGCGGCCGTGCACCTGGCCGAGCAGCGCGAGGCCCGGCTCGACCCGCAGGCGCGCAAGCTGCTGGCGATGTGGCCCGACATGCAGAAGGCCTACGCCGGCGACGAGTACGTGGTGAAGATCCGCGACAAGGAGATCCGCACCCGTCTCGTCCATACCACGCTCAGCGGCAACAAGATCCGCAAGGTCGCGCTGCCGCGCTACGAGGACCACGGCGAGCTGCTGAAGTGGCTGCTGCTCGAGAACGTGCCGGGCAGCTTCCCCTACACGGCCGGCGTGTTCGCCTTCAAGCGCGAGAACGAAGACCCGACCCGCATGTTCGCCGGCGAGGGCGACGCTTTCCGCACCAACCGCCGCTTCAAGGTCGTGAGCGAAGGCATGCCGGCCAAGCGGCTGTCGACCGCCTTCGATTCGGTCACGCTGTACGGCCACGACCCGGACCTGCGGCCCGACATCTACGGCAAGGTCGGCAACAGCGGCGTGAGCATCGCCACGCTGGACGACATGAAGGTGCTGTACGGCGGCTTCGACCTGACGGCGCCCAACACCAGCGTGTCGATGACGATCAACGGCCCGGCGCCGACCATCCTGGCGATGTTCATGAACACCGCCATCGACCAGAACCTGGACAAGTTCAAGGCCGACAACGGCCGCGAGCCCACCGACGACGAGGCCGCCAAGATCAGGGCCTGGACGCTGGCCAACGTGCGCGGCACGGTGCAGGCCGACATCCTGAAGGAGGACCAGGGCCAGAACACCTGCATCTTCAGCACCGAGTTCAGCCTGAAGGTGATGGGCGACATCGCCGAGTGGTTCGTGCACCACGACGTGCGCAACTTCTACTCGGTCTCGATTTCCGGCTACCACATCGCCGAGGCGGGCGCGAACCCGATCTCGCAGCTCGCGTTCACGCTCAGCAACGGCTTCACGTTCGTCGAGGCGTACCTGGCGCGTGGCATGCACATCGACGACTTCGCGCCCAACCTGAGCTTCTTCTTCAGCAACGGCATGGAC
>JALORQ010000163.1 GCA_025458805.1 Rubrivivax sp. | reverse complement strand
CACCACCGGCAGCGCGACGTCGGCCTCGAGCAGCGCCATGCGCACCTCGCGCAGCATGTCCTGCACGTTGCTCTCGGTGATGCGCGCCTGGCCGCGCATGGTCTTGACGAGACGCGACAGGCGTTCGCTGAGGGTCGAGGCCATCGGGAGGGGCGTCCGGGTGGGTGCGGCGTTCGCGGGGCGACGCAGCGGTGGGGGTGGCGGCCTGCGGGGCAGGCCGCGAAAGTACACTGCGGACATGATCTTATCCGGGGGGGCGTCGCCGCTCGCGGGCGGTGGCCCGGCGCTTGTGGTGCTGCTGGCACTGGCTGCCTACGGCGCGGCCGCCTGGCCGCTGCGCCACGAGCCGGCCTGGATCCATCGCGTCTTCGTCGGCGGCTGGCTGCTGCACCTGGTGCTGCTGGTGATCGACCTCGTCGGCTACTCGTCGCCGGGCGGCGGGGCGCGACTCGGATTCGGCCTCGTCGTGTCGATGACGGTCTGGCTCGTCATCGCGGTGCACGTCTTCGAGAGCCGTCTCGTGCCGCTGTCGAGTGTGCGGCTCGCGCTGGCGCCGGCCGGGCTGCTCGCCGTCCTGCTCGCGACCTTCTACCCGGGCGAGGGCCGGGCGGTCGTGTCGCCGTTCGCGCCGCTGCACTTCGCGCTCGGGGTCGGCTCGTACGGGCTGTTCGGTGCCGCGGTGCTGCACGCGCTGATGCTCGATGCGGCCGAGCGCCGCCTGCGCGGCGGCGCCGTGCCCGCGCGGGCGCGCGGACTGCTCGGCAGCGGGCTCGGCCTGCCGCTGCTGCAGCTCGAGCGGTTGACCTTCCGCTTCGTCGAGGCCGGTTTCGTGCTGCTCACCGCGACGCTGCTGCTCGGCGTCGTGACCGCGGCGCAGTGGCGCTGGGACCACAAGACCGTGTTCTCGCTGCTCGGCTGGGCCGTGTTCGCCGGGCTGCTGGTCGGCCGGCGGCTGCGCGGTTGGCGAGGCCGCCGCGCCACGCGCTGGCTCTACGCGGGCGCCGGCTTGCTGCTCCTGGCGTACGTCGGCTCGCGCTTTGTCGTCGAGGTGCTCCTCGATCGGGGGGTCTGACGCCGTGGCGGGGCGCGCAGCGCGCCGGCGGCCGGGTGCATGCCGATGCTGAAGCTGCTGCTCGTCCTTGCCGTGGTGGTGGTCGCCGGCATGCTGTTCCTCGGCCGCCGGCGCGGACGCGACGCATCGCCGCCGGTGCCCGGCGCGCCTCCTCCGCCCGCGCCACGCGTGTCCGCCGAGATGGTCGCCTGCGCCCACTGCGGGGTGCACCTGCCGGCGACCGAGGCGCGCCGCGACGACGCGGGTCGCCCGTACTGCGGCGATGCGCACCGCGCGGCCGGGCCGCGCTGACGACCGGGCACCGCGTTGGGCGAGCCGAACCCGGGTGCGGCCGCAGCGACCGATCGCCGGAACGGCGAGGAACGCCGCCGCGGCGACCGGCGGCGCGGCGACCGCAGGGCACCGCCTTCGGCACCCGAGACCGACCAGTGGTTCGGTGCGCTCGGCGAGGTCGATTCGCGCATGGCCACGGAAGCCATGCTCGAACCCGCCTGGGCGCCCGATACCCAGTCGGCCGGCGACGGCGGGCGCGCGCCGCGCGGTGCCCCGGGCGGCGGCGACACGGCCTTCGCACGCATCCTGCGCACGTACGTGGCTGCGCGCGCCGCGGTCGGCTTCGGCCTCGTCGCCGCCCAGGTCGCCGGGTCGCTGCTGGGCAGCGCGCCTCCGGTGGAGGTGCTGGCCGTGTGCATCGGCTACGCCGCGCAGGCGATCGTCTGGTGGCTGCTGCCCGGGCTGGGCGTCGCGGCCGGGGCACGGCCGCGTCGACGCTGGTGGTCGACGATCGGCATCGACCTGATCGCGTTCTCGACGTTGCACTGGCTCGCACTCGGTTCGAGCTTCACCTACGCCGCGCTGCTCGTGCTGCCTGTGCTGATGGCCGGCGTGCTGTCGGCCCGGCTGGTGGCGCTGGGCACGGCGGCCGGCGTCACGCTGATGCTGCTCGCAGGGGCGGCGCGGCTGTCTCTCGGCGGGCTCGATCTCACGGTGCCGATGCTGCAGGCCGGCCTTGCCGGGCTCGGCTTCTTCGCCATCACGCTGCTTGCCGGCGAACTGGCCGCTCGCCTCGCGCGCGAGGAGGCGGCCGCGCGAGGCAGCCTCGCGCTCGCGCGACAGCAGGCGCAGCTCAACCGCCTCGTGATCGAAGAGATGGCCGACGGCGTGCTGGTCGTCGACCCGCAGCTGCGCGTGCGTGCCGCCAACCCGGCGGCACGCACGCTGCTGGTTGCGCAGGGCCTGGCGCCGGCGGCGCCGTTCGTGCTGTCGGACCGTGCGGCGTGGAAGTCCCTGGCCGACGCCGCGGCGCGCGCCCTCGACGAGCGCCGCTGGCCCGAGTCGGGGCGCGACGTGGTGCTCCCCTTCGACGGCGGGCACACCCGCACCGTCCGGCTGCGCGTGCGCTTCCTGCGCACGCGCAGCCTGGACGACGAGCGCAGCGACGGCGAGCCCTTCGTCGTGCTGCTGCTCGAGGACGTGCGCACCGCGCTGGCGCGGGTGCGCCAGGAGAAGCTGGCGGCGATGGGTCGGATCTCGGCAGGCATCGCGCACGAGATCCGCAATCCGCTGGCGGCCATCTCGCAGGCGAATGCGCTGATGCTCGAGGACACGCTCGACCCGGTGCAGCAGCGCCTCGCGCGCATCGTCGCCGACAACGTCGCGCGCTTGCGCCGGCTCGTCGACGACGTGCTCGAGGTGGCGCCGGGGGCGGGACCGGAGCCGCCTTGCATCGATGCACAGGCCATCGCCGCGGCCGCGGTCGCGGACTGGATCGGCGTGGCCGGGGCGACGGCCGCCGCTGCCGCGCGTCTGCGGACCGAGTGGCCGGGGCACCCGGTGCCCGTGCGCTTCGACCCCGAGCACCTGCGGCGCGTGCTGGTCAACCTTCTCGACAACGCCTGGCGGCATGCCGCGGACGCGCCCGGATCGGTGTTCGTGCGTCTGGCCGCGCGCGATCGGCAGACGGCCGTGCTCTCGGTGCTTAGCGACAGCCCCCCGATCGCCCCCGAGGTGGAGCGCCACCTCTTCGAGCCGTTCTTCTCGACGCGCAGCCGAGGCTCCGGACTCGGCCTGTATATTTGCCGTGAGCTCTGCGAGCGCTACGGCGGCAGCATCGAGTACCGCCCTCGCCCCGGCGCCGAGCGGCTGCGCAACGAGTTCGTCGTCACGATGCGACTCGACAGCGCCGCCGCGGAGTGAACGGCTCGTCGCCCCACACCTTGAACGCCGCCCGCCACCGCCTTCTCGTCGTCGACGACGAGCCCGACCTGCGCACGCTGTACGAACTGACGCTGCTGCGCGAGGGCTACGAGGTCGACGCCGCCGGCAGCGTCGACGAGGCATGGACGCTGCTCGGCGCGGGCGAGTACCAGCTGGTGATCACCGACATGCGGCTGCCCGACGGCAGCGGGCTCGACCTCCTCGGGCGCATCGACCGGTCAGGCCGGGCCGAGAAGAGCATCGTCATCACGGCCTACGGCTCGGCCGAGAACGCGGTCGAGGCCCTCAAGGCAGGGGCCTACGACTACCTGACCAAGCCGGTCGACCTGCGGCAGTTCCGCGCCACGGTGGCGTCGGCGCTCGGTCGCGCGCCCGCCACGGCGCCGTCCGAGGCGACGTCGCGGCCGCGCGAGCGGCCGGCCCCGCGCGGCGCCGGCGGGCGTGCGCTGGAGCGGCTGGTCGGTGGCTCCGCGGCGATGCAGGACGTGCGGACGATGGTCGCGAAGGTCGCGCGGAGCATGGCGCCGGTGCTCGTGCGCGGCGAGTCGGGCACCGGCAAGGAGCTGGTGGCGCGAGCCATCCACGAGCTGTCGCCGCGCGGCGCACAGCCCTTCGTCGCGGTCAACTGCGGGGCGATCCCCGAGACGCTGCTCGAGGCGGAGTTCTTCGGCTACCGCAAGGGCGCGTTCACCGGCGCCGCCGACGACCGCGACGGGTTCTTGCAGGCGGCCCAGGGCGGGACGCTGTTCCTCGACGAGATCGGCGACCTGCCGCTGAGCATGCAGAGCAAGCTGCTGCGCGTGATCCAGGAGCGCGCCGTGCGCCCGCTGGGCGCGACCGCCGAGGTGCCGACCAACGTCCGGATCGTCAGCGCCACCCACAAGGACCTCGCCGGCGAGGTGGTCTGCGGCCGCTTCCGCCAAGACCTGTTCTACCGCCTCAACGTCATCCAGGTCGTCGTGCCGCCGCTGCGCGAGCGGCTCGGCGACCTGCCGGCGATCTGCTCGGCGCTGCTGGAGCGCATCGCCGCCGATGCCGGCGTGCAGCCCGTGCCGACGCTCGACGCCGAGGCCGCGGCGCGGCTTGCGGGCTACGCCTTCCCGGGCAACGTGCGCGAGCTCGAGAACCTGCTGCACCGCGCGTTGGCGCTGTCCGGCGGCAGCGTGATCGGTCTGGCCGACCTGGGGCTGCCCGGAGACACGCCGGTGTCGCGCGGCGCCGCGCCGGAGCCCGAGGCCGCGGCGACCGCGGGCGCGTCCGCCGTCGTCGACGACGATCTCCCGCCCGACCTCTCGGCGTACCTCGACCGGGTCGAGCGCGAGATCCTCGAGCGCGCGCTCGAACGCTTCCGCAACAACCGCACCGCCGCCGGCGCACGGCTCGGGCTGACGCTCAGGCAGATGCGCTACCGAATGGCGCGGCTGGGGATCCTCGTCGGCGACGCGCCGGGCGAGCGTGGCGAAGGCGACTGACGACCTCGTTGCCTGGGAGGCCGGCTGGTGGCGGGCGGCGCGTCGCGTCGACTCGCCGAACCACGGCCCGCGCCCCGACGGCGCGGCGGTGACTCTGGCCATCGTGCACTCGATCAGCCTGCCGCCCGGCGAGTTCGGCGGCGACGCGATCGAGCGCCTGTTCACGAACCGGCTCGACTGGGACGCGCATCCGTATTACGCGACGATTCGCGGCCTGGAGGTCTCGGCGCACTTCCTGGTCAGGCGTGACGGCACGATGCTCCAGTTCGTCTCGTGCGAGCGGCGCGCCTGGCATGCCGGCCGATCGAGTTGGCGCGGCCGCGAAGACTGTAACGACTGGTCGGTCGGGATCGAGTTGGAGGGCCTCGAGGGCGGCGTCTTCGAGCCGGTGCAGTACCGCGCGCTGGCGAGGCTGCTGCGCGCGCTGCGCGCGCGCTATCCCATCGACGAGGTGGTCGGGCACGAGCACGTGGCACCCGGCCGCAAGCGCGACCCGGGGCCGGGATTCGACTGGCCCCGGCTGGCGCGCGCACTGCGCGGGCAGCGGCTCGCGGTGGCGCCGCGCGCCATCGGGTGAAGCCCGGTGCCGATACACTACCGGTAGTGTTCTAATCCGCGCCAGCCCCCAGATCTAGTGCCGTATGTCCACCGGGCATCCACGGCTTTTCCACAGTGCCCGCCCTGCCCGGATCCGTTCCGGGCGCCATCGGCCTGCCGACGGCCCAAGCCCGTCGGTCAAGCCCGAGACCCACCGAGGAGCCCCATGCAGACCATCGCCGAGCGTACGTCCCCCGTTGCGCAGAAGCCCGCCTCCGCCGCCGCGCCGGCGGGCGCCGTCAGCGCCTTCGCCGGCTACCAGATCATCCGCCGCAACGGTGCGGTGGTCGGCTTCGTGCCGGACAAGATCGCCATCGCGCTGATGAAGGCATTCCTGGCGGTGCACGGCACTCAGGGGGCCGCGTCGGCGAGCGTGCGCGAGACGGTCGAGACGCTGACCGAGGGGGTCGTGCGCGCCCTGCTGCGTTCGCGCCCGAGCGGCGGCACCTTCCACATCGAGGACGTGCAGGATCACGTCGAGCTCGCCCTGATGCGCGGCGGGCACCACGAGGTGGCGCGTGCGTACGTGCTGTACCGCGAGCGGCGCGCCCAGGAGCGTGCGCGCCAGGGTGCCCCCGCCCAGGCGGCCGTGCCGGAACTGCACGTGCTCGACGGTGGCGAACGCCGTCCGCTGGACCAGGTTGCTCTGCGCGCGCTCGTCGAGTCCGCCTGCGACGGACTGGGCCGGGAGGTCGACCCGGCGCCGATCCTCGCCGAGACGCGCCGCAACCTCTACGACGGCGTGCCGCTCGACGAGGTATTCAAGGCCGCGATCCTCGCGGCGCGCACGCTCATCGAGAAGGATCCCGCCTACACCCGGGCCACGGCGCGGCTGCTCCTGCACACGATCCGCAAGGAGGTGCTCGGCGAGGAGGTGCCGCAGGAGCGGATGGCCGAGCGCTACCCCGAGTACTTCCCGCAGTTCGTGCGGCGCGGCGTCGACGCCGAGCTGCTCGACCCGCGGCTGCTGCAGTTCGACCTCGCCGCGCTCGGCGCGGCGCTGCGGCCCGAGCGCGACCTGCAGTTCGACTATCTCGGCCTGCAGACGCTGTACGACCGCTACTTCCTGCACGTGCGCAAGACGCGCATCGAGCTGCCGCAGGCCTTCTTCATGCGCGTCGCGATGGGCCTGGCCCTCAACGAGATCGACCGCGAGGCGCGTGCCATCGAGTTCTACGAGGTGCTGTCGAGCTTCGACTTCATGTCGAGCACGCCGACGCTGTTCAACGCGGGCACGCTGCGCTCGCAGCTGTCGAGCTGTTACCTGACGACGGTCGCCGACGACCTGGACGGCATCTACGAGGCGATCAAGGAGAACGCGCTGCTGTCCAAGTACGCCGGCGGCCTGGGCAACGACTGGACCCGGGTGCGCGCGCTCGGCAGCCACATCAAGGGCACCAACGGCGAGAGCCAGGGCGTGGTGCCGTTCCTGAAGGTCGTCAACGACACCGCGGTGGCCGTCAACCAGGGCGGCAAGCGCAAGGGCGCGGTCTGCGCCTACCTCGAGAGCTGGCACCTCGACATCGAGGAGTTCCTCGAGCTGCGCAAGAACACCGGCGACGACCGGCGGCGCACGCACGACATGAACACCGCCAACTGGATCCCCGA
>JALORQ010000162.1 GCA_025458805.1 Rubrivivax sp. | reverse complement strand
GCGTACCCCGAGCAAGGTCGGCAAGCCCGCCTGGGTCGGCGGCGGCGCCATGCCTTGGGTTCCAGCCTGACAGAACAGGCAGTGGTCAGAGTGCGCCGCGACTGCGTCTGCGGGCTGCGCGGGCACGCTCTCTTGGGCAGCGCCGGGCTTGACCCAACGCGACCCTTCCGATGTGCAGATCTCGACCCAGGCCGGTTCGCCCGAACCAAGGGCCAGCGCGTGCGACAAGGCAGGTGCAAGCGCTGCCAGAACCATCGCCACGAGCATGAGCCATGACGTGGCACGACGACGGGCGCGAAAGGCCTGCATCGGACACAGTGTATCCGTCGACCTGACGTGGAACGGACGTCTCCGACCTCAGGGGCCGGAGCGCCCGGTGCTTCGACGGTGCGCGCGCCGCTTCGGCTCCCGCTGCGGCCTCGGGTACAGTGCGGCGCCTCGCAGGGTGCGGACCCTGGCTCCGCGGCGCCAGTCCTCGCACGCGCGAGCAACGAGCGTGACGAGACCCATGCCAGCGCGACCCGCGACCGAGCCGCATCACGACCAGCTCCTGCAGCGGCACCTGCGTGATGCCTTCGGCGAGCTGTCGCCGGCAGCCATCGAACTCCTGCTCCGTCACTTGGAATGGGTCGAGATCGCCGGCGGCGCGACGCTCATGTCCCAGGGCGAGCCGGGCGATGCGATGTACCTCGTGGTCAGCGGACGGCTGCGCGCCTACATCGCCGGCGACGACGGCGTGACGCGTCCGGTGCGCGAGATCGCGCGCGGACAGATCGTCGGCGAGATGAGCATGTACACCGACGAGCCGCGTTCGGCGACGCTGATCGCGCTGCGCGACTCGGTGCTGGTCCGGCTGCGCAAGGAGGTGTTCCGCGAACTGCTGGCCAGCAGCGCGCAGGTCTCGGTGGCGCTGACGCGCCAGATCATCGCCCGCCTTCAGACGGAGGCGCTGCGACCGGCGAACGCGCGCCCGGTGACGGTCGGGCTGTTCGCGATCACCGAAGGCGTCGAACTGTCGGGATTCGCGCAGCGGCTGGCCTCCGCGCTGTCGTCCACGAGCCGGGTGGCCGTCGTCGACGCCGCCCGCGTCGACCGCGAGCTCGGCCGCCCGGGGCTGGCGCGGCAGGCCGACGGCGCCGCCGATCCCGCGCGCAGCATCGCGATGCACCTCGACGGCATCGAGGCTTCGCACGACGTCGTGCTGCTGCTGGCCGACGATGCACCGTCCGCATGGTCCCGGCTGTGCGCGCGGCACAGCGACGAACTGCTGCTGCTGGCCGACGCCGACCGGCCGTCCGCCGTGCACCCCCTCGAGTCGGAGTGCCTCGCGCCGCGAAGCGGCCGTCCCGATGCCGACGAGATCCTCGTGCTGCTGCATCCGGCCGAGCGGCAGAGTCCGCGCGGCACCGCGGCCTGGCTGCAGCGGCGGCCGGTGGCCGACCACGTGCACGTGCGGCCGGCGCTGGACCGCGACATGGCGCGGCTCGCGCGGCTCGTCAGCCGCACCGCGGTCGGCCTGGTCTTCGCCGGCGGCGGCGCGAGGGGGCTCGCGCACCTCGGCGTCTGGAAGGCCCTGGTCGAGCGCGGCATCGAGGTCGACGTGGTCGGCGGCACCAGCATCGGGGCCATCATGGCGTCGCTGGTCGCGGTCGACCAGCCGCTCGAGCGCACGCTGGCCGTCGCGCGCAAGGCCTTCTCGGACCGGCCCACCGGCGACTTCGCGTGGCTGCCGCTCGTCTCGCTGATCAAGGGGCGTCGCCTCGAGCGCGTCGTCCGGCGCGCGATGGTCGAGATGACCGGCTCGACCATCGACGTCGAGGACACCTGGAAGGGCTTCTACGCGATCGCGACCAACTACTCGCGGGCACGCGAGGAGGTGCTGCGGCGCGGGCCGCTGCTGCGCGCGCTGCTGGCCAGCGTCGCGATCCCGGGTGCGCTGCCTCCGGTGGTCGTGGGCGGCGAGCTGCTGTGCGACGGCGGCACCTTCAACAACTTCCCGGTCGACGTGATGCACCGCATGCGCGGCGTCGGTCGCGTCATCGGCGTCGACCTCGACGCGCGCAAGCCGCGCCTGCTGGCCAGCGACGAGATCCCCGGCACCTGGGCGCTGCTGCGCGACCGGCTGCGGCCGCGCCGCAGCCGTCGGTACCGCCTGCCTTCGCTGCCGGCCTACCTGATGAACGTGACCATCCTGTACAGCGTCTCGCGGCAGCGCGAGGCGCGCCGGCTCACGCACCTGCACTTCAACCCGCCGCTCGAGCGCGTGGGCATGCTGCAGTGGGACCGCTTCGACGAGATCGTGCGGCGCGGCCACGAGCACGCCTGCGCGGTGCTCGACGCGCAGGCGGCGCCGGAAGACGAGGACGACTGACGGGCCCGGCGCGCGGCCCGGCGCGGATCAGAACGCCATGCTCCAGCGCGCCGAGAGCAGCCAGGTGCGTCCGGGCGACGGTTCGAAGACGCGCCCCTGCGCCTCGTTGACGATGACGCTGGCGACAATGCGCCGGTCGGCCAGGTCGTCGAGCCGGCCGAGCAGCTCGAGGCGGCCGCCCAGCAGCTCGGCCTGCCAGCGGGCGCGCAAGGCGAGCAGGCCGTAGCCCGGTGCGAAGACGGTGTTCGCGTCGTTGACCGGCACCGCGCTGCTGGCGCGGCCCTCGAGCGCCAGCTCGGCACCCGCCGACGGCTGCCAGGCGATCTCCGCGTAGCCGAGCTGCTCGGTCGTGCCGGCGATCTGGTTGCCGGCGACGATCGGCGTGCCGGGCAGCGTGTCGCGGTAGGTCGCGTCGAGCCAGGTCAGCGCGACGCGCGTGCTCCAGGCCGTGTTGAGCGCGGCCCGCAGGTCGATCTCGACGCCGCTGCGCTCGGTGCCGCCGACGTTGCGGAAGGTGGTGCGGCCGCCGCTGCTCGACGCGACGCCGATCTCGTTGCTCGTTCGCGCGGTGAACACCGCCGCGTCGAGCGCGGTGCCGGGCGCCGGGCGCCATTTGGCGCCGAGCTCGACCTGGCGGCTCGTCATCGCCTGCAGCGCGCTGTTGAGCCCGGTGCCGCCGTCGGGCCGGTAGGCCAGTTCGTTCAGCGTCGGCGACTCGAAGCCGCGCCCCGCGCTGACGTACAGGGCGAGTTCGGACCACGGCTGCCAGCGCAGCGCGGCCACCGGGTTGGTGTAGTCGAACGACAGCGACCCCGAGTCGTCGGGATTGAGCGGCGGATCGCCCGGGGCGGCGCCGGGCACGATGTACGAGTCGGTCGAGTCGTATTCGACTTCGCCGCTGCGCACCCCGAGCGTCGCGCTCCACGCCGGGGCGAAGCCGATCTCGCCCTCGGCGAACAGGTCGCGCGTCGTGACGACGTTGTTCTCGTCGCGGCGCTGGCGGCCGGTCACGCCGAGCACCCGGTCGGCGCCGTCGCCGACGAAGTTCTCGAAGCCGCGCCGCGCCTCGTCGGTGCGGTCGGTGGCCGCGCCGGCGACGAGCTGCGCCTGCCGTCCGCCCTCGAGCGCCCAGGTCCAGACGAGCCGGCCGTCGACGCCGGCATAGTCGCGGTCGAAGTCGATGACGCCACCCGGGTGCGTGGGGGCCGACTGCACGAAGTCGGGGATCGACTGCCACTGCGTGACCTGCCGGCGGCCCGCGTAGGCAGCGAGCCGGCTCTCGGTCAGCGCGCCCAGGCCGTCGAAGGCGTGGCGCCACTGCAGGCCGGCCTGCGTCTGCCGTGCCTCCTTGCGCGTGTCGTAGCGGCCCGGCTGGCCCGGCTGCTGCTGCGGCAGCGCGACCTCGGTCGTCTGGTCGGGGTTCTGGGCGAACTGCGCCGGGGTCAGGCCCAGCGGGTCGAGGGCGGGCTGGTCGACCGCATTGATCACCACGGTGACGCGGTCGCGCGAGCCCTCCCAGCCCAGGCGCACGTTGCCGAGCGTGCGCTCGGCGCTGCTCTGCGGGCGGAAGCCGTCGATCTCGAAGCCCAGCAGGCTGGCGCGCACGCTGAAGCCGCCATCGAACGGCGCCTCGACGTCGGCACGCCACTGCAGAAGGCCGTCGCTGCCGGCGTCGGCCGCGAGGCCCCAGCGCCGCTCGACCGGCGCCGTGCTGACGAGCGAGATGACGCCGCCCGAGCTGTTGCCGAACTGCGCGGTGAACGGGCCACGCAGCACCTCGACGCGCGACGCGCCCGCGATGTCGAAGTGCGTGACCTGGCCCTGGCCGTCGGGGCCGCTGGCCGGGATGCCGTCGGAGAAGAGCCGGATTCCCCGCACGCCGAAGGTCGCGCGCGCGCCGAAGCCGCGCGAGTTGATCTGCAGGTCCTGCGCGTAGTTGCCGCGGTTGTTGGCGACGATGCCGGGCACGCGCGACAGCGACTCGGACAAGTTGACCATCGGCCCGGCCGCGCGCAGGTCGTCGGCGGTCACGACGCCGATCGCGTAGGGCGTCTCGAAGACGCGGCGCTCGGTGCCGCCGGCGGTGATGACGATCTGCTCGGCGTCCTGGGCGCCGGCGCCGCCGGCGACCAGCAGCGCGGCGACGGCGAGCGCCGCACGCGCCGGCTCACTTGCCCGGCGGGTGGGCTTCGATGCGGATGGCCGCGTACCACGCGGCGAGGTTGTTGATGTCATCGTCGGTCAGGGTGCGGGAGATCACGGCCATCACCTCGTGCCGCCGCGAGCCGTTGCGGTAGGCACGCAGCTGCGAGGCGACATAGAACGCGGGCTGGCCCGCGAGGTTGGGCGCGTCGGGCGCGTTGGCGATGCCGTAGGCGCCGTGGCACACCGCGCAGGCCTGAGCGGCGCGCTGGCGTCCGGCCTCGAGGTCGGCGGCGGCGGCCGCGCCGCTCGACACCGCGGCGGCGAGGATCAGGGGTCGGAGGGCCGTCATGTCGGGTGCGTCTCGTTCCGGGTCGTCCGGGCGGTCCGAGCGCCGCCGCAGCGATGCGGGCCGCGTCGCGTGCGGCGGCGTCGACCGGTGCAGGCCGCCGGGCGGGGCCCGGCGGCGCCGCGCGTTCAGGGCGCGGTGTAGGTGACGCGGTAGATCGCGCCGGCGAAGTCGTCGCTGATCAGCAGCGACCCGTCCTTCATCATCGCGACGTCGACCGGACGGCCGCGATAGATGCCGTTCTGGTCGAGCCAGCCCTCGGCGAACACCTCGGACGCGCCGGCGTTGCCGTCGGCCTTGACCGGCACGAAGTTGATCAGCGCGCCGCTCGGCTTGGTGCGGTTCCACGAGCCGTGCGACGCGACGAACATGCCGCCACGGTACTTCTCGGGGAACATGTTGCCGGTGTAGAAGGCCATGCCCAGCTGCGCCTGGTGCGCCGGGAACTTCACCTGCGGCTCGATCATGCCGGCCGGTGCCGGCAAGTCCTTCAGGTCCGGGGCGGCCGCGCTGCCGGCGATCTGCACGCCGCCGTTCGTCCACGGGAAGCCGAAGTGCTGGCCCTTGGCGGTGGAGCGGTTCAGCTCGCCCGGCGGGATGTCGTCGCCCATGCCGTCGACCTGGTTGTCGGTCCACCACAGGCTTCCGTCCTTCGGGTTGAAGTCCTGGCCGACCGAGTTGCGGATGCCGCGCGCGAACACCTCGCGCTTGCTGCCGTCGAACGCGTTCATCCGGATGATGCCGCCGATGCCGATCTCGTCGTACATCTTGACCTTGTCGCGCGGCTGCACGTTGAACGGCTGGCCCAGGCTGACGTAGAGCATGCCGTCGGGGCCGACGTCGCAGACGCGGGCGCCGTGGTTGAAGCTCTCCTCCTCGGGCGGGATCAGCTTGCCCTGTGGCACGACCTCGATGACCGCGACGTCCGGGCCCTCGTAGAAGAACTCGGCGGCCGGGAAGTTGAGCACGCGGTTGTGCTCGACGACGATCAGGAAGCCGTCCCTGGTCCAGCAGACCGCATTCGGGTTGGTGAACTTCAGGCTCGGCGCGAAGCTCTTGACCTCGTCGGCCTGACCGTCGCTGTTGCGGTCGGTGACGGCCCACACCGTGGTCTTGCGCGTGCCGACGAAGAGCATGTTGGTGCTCGGCGCGACGGCCATCATGCGCGCGTCGGGGACGATCGCGAACAGCTCGATCTTGAACCCGGGCGGCAGCTTGATGTTGCGCAGGTTGGCCTGGATGGCGTCGGCATTGCGGCCGGTCTGCGGCACCACCGGGATGTTGAGGTCCGTCGTGGCGACCTTGAACTGCTTGAGCTTTTCGAGGTTCTGCTGCGCAGCGGCGGGAACGGCCACGGCGCCGGCCAGAAGCGCCGCGGCGGCGATCCGGACCGGGTGGAGTCGGTTCAGGGGCATGAGGGTCTCCAGTCGTTCTCTTCGTGATGCCGTTCTCGACGGCGGCGTGGACGCTAGCGCCATGCGGCCGGCGGCGCGTCCGGACTGACCCTGATGGGAGAACTCGGCGGCCGCGCGCAGCGCAGTCCGTTTGGCGGTACCCGAGGACGCGCGCGCGGCAGGCGCCGGCCGTCGCCCGGCGCGGGCTCAGCGCCCGGTGAACCGAGGGGTGCGGCGTTCGGCGAAGGCGGCCAGACCCTCGCGCAGGTCCGCGCTGGCCGCGCAGCGGCGTTCGCGCTCGCGCAGCCGTGCGGTGTCGGCGCGGCCTTGAGCGATCTCGTCGATCGACTGCTTCATGCCGCGCACCGCCAGCGGCGCGCCTGCGGCCAGGGCATCGGCCGCACGCGCGACTGCCTCGTCGAGCGCTTCCGGCGCGACCAGTGCATCGAGGACGCCCAGGCGCAGCAGCTCGGCGGCGTCGACCGGCTCGGCGAGGAGGAACAGCCGCTTGGCGGCGCCCGGGCCGAGCCGGGCGACCGCGCGCTGCAGCCCGGAGGCGTAGTAGTGAAGCCCCAGGCGTGCGGCGGGCATGCGCAGCGTCATCGTCGTCACGCCGATGCGCCAGTCGCAGGCCAGAACGAGGTCGGTCGCACCGCCGTGCGCCGCACCGTGCAGGCGCGCGACCGTGGGCAGCGGCAACGACTCGAGCATGTCGACCGTGCG
>JALORQ010000161.1 GCA_025458805.1 Rubrivivax sp. | reverse complement strand
GACGCTGATGGGCTGGGGCACCATCCCCGACGACCACCCGCTGATGGCCGGCATGTGCGGGCTGCAGACCAGCCACCGCTACGGCAACGCGACGATGCTCGCCAGCGACTTCGTGCTCGGCATCGGCAACCGCTGGGCCAACCGCCACACCGGCTCGGTCGAGGTCTACACGAAGGGCCGCAAGTTCGTCCACGTCGACATCGAGCCGACGCAGATCGGCCGCGTCTTCATGCCCGACTACGGCATCGTCAGCGACGCGAAGGCGGCGCTCGAGCTCTTCGTGCAGGTCGCGAAGGAGCGCAAGGCTGCCGGCACGCTGAAGGACTACGGCGACTGGGTCTTCCGCTGCCAGGAGCGCAAGCGCCTGATGCACCGCAAGACGCACTTCGAGCAGATCCCGATCAAGCCGCAGCGCGTCTACGAGGAGATGAACAAGGTCTTCCCGCGCGACACGGTCTACGTGACGACGATCGGCCTGTCGCAGATCGCCGGCGCGCAGTTCCTCAACGTCTTCGGCCCGCGCCAGTGGATCAACTGCGGCCAGGCCGGCCCGCTGGGCTGGACGATCCCGGCCGCGCTCGGCGTCGTCGCCGCCGACCCGACGAAGACCGTCGTCGGCCTGTCGGGCGACTACGACTTCCAGTTCCGGAGCGAGGAGCTCGCGGTCGGCGCGCAGTTCAACCTGCCCTACGTGCAGGTGCTGGTCAACAACAGCTACCTCGGCCTGATTCGCCAGGCCCAGCGCGGCTTCAACCTGGACTACTGCGTGCAGCTGGCGTTCGACAACCAGAACGTCGACGACCCGGCGCTGCAGGGCTACGGCGTCGACCACATGAAGGTCGTCGAGGGCCTGGGCTGCAAGGCGCTGCGCGTCACCGACCCGGCGAAGATCGAGGGCGCGCTGCGCGAGGCGGTGGCGCTGGCGCAGAAGCACCGCGTGCCGGTCGTGGTGGAATGCATCCTCGAGAAGGTGACCAACATCGCGATGGGCACCGAGATCGACAACGTCAACGAGTTCGAGGACATCGACTGCCGCCACCCCGAGGGCCGCAAGGGGCTGGAGCTCGCCGGCCTGCTCGAGTGAGCCCGGCGGCCCCTGCGCCGACGTCACGATGCCACCGCCGGGCCGCGCGCCCGGCTTTTTCACCGCCGGAGATCAGGCCATGCCCCGCTTCGCCGCCAACCTGACGATGCTGTTCAACGAGGTGCCGTTCCTCGACCGCTTCGAGCGCGCCGCCGCCGCCGGCTTCCAGGCCGTCGAGTTCCTGTTCCCGTACGCGTTCCCGACCGCCGAGATCCGGTCGCGGCTGAAGACGAACGGCCTGCAGCTCGTGCTGCACAACCTGCCGGCAGGCGACTGGGACGCCGGCGAGCGCGGCATCGCCTGCCTGCCCGACCGGGTGGAGGAGTTCCGCGCCGGCGTCGCGCGCGCCATCGAGGTCGGCAGCGCGCTCGGCGTGCCCCAGCTCAACTGCCTGGCCGGCAAGATGCCCGCGGCCGCCGACGAGGCGGTGCTGCGCCGCACCTTGGTCGACAACCTGCGCTTCGCCGCCGCGGCGACGAAGGAGGCCGGCTTGAAGCTGCTGGTCGAGCCGATCAACCGCTACGACATCCCCGGCTTCTTCCTGCACCGCACCGACCAGGCGATCGCGCTCATCGACGAGGTCGGATCGGACAACCTGTACCTGCAGTACGACATCTACCACGCCCAGCGCACCGAGGGCGAGCTGGCGGCGACGATGCAGAAGCAGCTGGCGCGCATCGCGCACGTCCAGCTCGCCGACAACCCGGGGCGCCACGAGCCGGGCACGGGCGAGATCAACTACGACTTCCTCTTCGACCACCTCGACCGCATCGGTTACGCCGGCTGGGTCGGCTGCGAGTACAAGCCGAAGACGACCACCGAGGCCGGCATCGGCTGGCTCGAGCGCGCGCGGGCGCGCTGACCGCTTTCGCGCGCGGACGCGCCGAGACCCTGCACAGGAGACCACGACCATGACCGACCAACCCCTCAAGCTCGGCTTCATCGGCCTGGGCATCATGGGTGCGCCGATGTGCGGCCACCTGATCGCCGCCGGACACCAGCTGTTCGTCCACACCCGCAGCAAGGTGCCTGCGGCGATCGCCGAGACCGGCGCCACGCAGTGCACGACGCCGCGCGGCGTCGCCGAGCGGGCCGACATCGTCTTCACGATGCTGCCCGACACCCCCGACGTCGAGGCCGTGCTGTTCGGCGAGCAGGGCGTGGCGATGGGCCTGTCGCCGGGCAAGGTGGTCGTCGACATGAGCTCGATCTCGCCGATCGAGACCAAGCGCTTCGCGCAGAAGATCAATGCGCTGGGCTGCGACTACCTCGACGCGCCGGTCTCGGGCGGCGAGGTCGGCGCCAAGGCGGCGTCGCTGACGATCATGGTCGGCGGCCCCGAGGCCGCGTTCGAGCGCGTGCTGCCGCTGTTCCAGAAGATGGGCAAGAACATCACGCGCGTCGGCGGCAACGGCGACGGGCAGACGACCAAGGTCGCCAACCAGATCATCGTCGCGCTCAACATCGCCGCGGTCTCCGAGGCGCTGGTCTTCGCCAGCAAGGCGGGCGCCGACCCGGCCAAGGTGCGCCAAGCGCTGATGGGCGGCTTCGCGGCCAGCCGCATCCTCGAGGTGCACGGCGAGCGCATGATCAAGCGCACCTTCAACCCCGGCTTCCGCATCGCGCTGCACCAGAAGGACCTGGGCCTGGCGCTGGCGGGTGCGCGCGCGCTCGGCGTCGCGCTGCCGCAGACCGCCGGCGCCGCGCAGCTGATGCAGGCCTGCGCGGCGCACGGCATGGACCAACTCGACCACTCGGCGCTGGTGCGGGCCTTCGAGATCATGGCGCAGCACGAGGTCGCGCAGGCGGGCTGAGGCAGGCTCGCCGCGGCGGCGATTGATCCCGGTCAATGCCGGGGCCGAATTCGGGGTGTCGAATGCGGCGACCGGGGCCACCCATCGGGCCGCCGGTGGAGGCGCGCGCCATGACCACCCCGATCCTGCTCTTCCTTGCCTTCGGTGCCCTGTTCGGCCTCGCGACCTACTCGCGCCGGCACCTGTTCAGCGAAGGCACCACGGCGCGCCGCAACGTGGCGAGCGATCCGCTCGACACGCGGCTGATGTGGACGCTGATCTGCTCGTGCCTGTGGCCGCTGATGATCGTCACCGGCACCTACTCGGCGCTGCGGCGGGCCCGCATCAATTCGCGCCGGCGCTGACCGGCCGGGCCGGCGCGGGGCGCGGCGCTCAGTGCGCCTCGTCCCAGTTGCGCCCGACGCCCACCTCGGCGAGCAGCGGCACCCTGAGCGTCGCCACGCCGGCCATGAGCCGGGGAATTGCCCCGCGCGCCCAGTCGAGTTCGCCTTCGGGCACCTCGAAGACCAGTTCGTCGTGCACCTGCATCACCATGCGGGTCGCGCGGCGCTCCTCGTCGATCGCCCGCTGCACGGCGATCATCGCCAGCTTGATCAGGTCGGCGGCCGTGCCCTGCATCGGCGCGTTGATCGCCTGCCGCTCGGCGGCACTGCGGCGCGGGCCGTTGCCGCTGTTGATCTCGGGCAGCCACAGGCGGCGGCCGAAGACGGTCTCCACGTAGCCCTGCTCCTTGGCGCGCACCCGCGTCTCGTCCATGTAGCGCTTGACCCCGGCGAAGCGCGCGAAGTAGCGGTCGATGTAGTCCTTGGCGGCCTTCTGCTCGATGCCCAGGTTGCTCGCCAGCCCGAAGGCGCCCATGCCGTAGATGAGCCCGAAGTTGATCACCTTCGCGTAGCGCCGCTGCTCGCTCGAGACCTCGGCCACCGGGACGCCGAACACCTCGCCGGCGGTCGCGCGGTGCACGTCGACGCCCTCGGCGAAGGCGCGCAGCAGGCCCGGGTCCTCGCTGATGTGGGCCATGATGCGCAGCTCGATCTGCGAGTAATCGGCGCTCACGATCTCATGGCCCGGCGGTGCGACGAAGGCCTCGCGGATGCGGCGGCCCTCGGGAGTGCGGATCGGGATGTTCTGCAGGTTGGGGTCGTTGCTCGCCAGCCGCCCGGTCACCGCGACCGCCTGCGCGTAGTTCGTATGTACGCGGCCGGTGGCCGGGTCGACCATCTGCGGCAGCTTGTCGGTGTAGGTGCCCTTGAGCTTGGCCAGCCCCCGGTGCTCGAGGATCTTCGCCGGCAGCGGGTAGTCGAGCGCCAGCGCCTCGAGCACCTCCTCGTCGGTGGACGGTGCGCCGCTGGCGGTCTTCTTCTTCACCGGCAGGCCCAGCTTGCCGAACAGGATCTCGCCGATCTGCTTCGGGCTGCCGAGGTTGAACGGCTGCCCGGCGATCTCGTGTGCCTCGCGCTCGAGCACCATCAGCCGCGCGGCCAGCTCCTGGCTCTGACGCGCCAGCACGCCCGCGTCGATCAGCACGCCGTGGCGCTCGATGCGCTGCAGGATCGCGGCCACAGGCAGTTCGATGCGCTCGTAGACCTCGCGCAGCCGCGGCTGCGCGACCAGCTCCGGCCAGAGCGCCTCGTGCACCTGCAGCGTCATCTCGCTGTCCTCGCCCGAGTACTCGGTCGCGCGACCGATCTCGACCTGGGCGAACGGGATCTGGTTCGCGCCCTTGCCGCAGACGTCCTCGTAGCTCAGGCCGCGACGGCCGAGGTGACGCTCGGCCAGGCTCTCCAGGCCGTGCGCACGGTGTGCCTCGAGGACATAGCTCTCGAGCATCGTGTCGTGCACGACGCCGCGCACCGCGATGCCGTGGTTGGCGAAGACGTGCAGGTCGTACTTGACGTTCTGGCCGACCTTCGGCCGCGACGCGTCCTCGAGCCAGGGCCGCAGCCGCGCGAGCACGGTGTCGAGCTCGAGCTGCTCCGGCGCCCCCGGGTAGACATGCCCGGTCGGCACGTAGGCCGCGCGACCCGGCTCGACGGCGAACGAGATCCCGACGATGCGCGCGCGCAGCGCGTCGAGCGAATCGGTCTCGGTGTCGAGCGCCGACAGCTCCGCCGCCTGCAGCCGCGCGATCCAGTGGTCCAGGCGCTCGAGCGTCGTGACCGTCTCGTACTCGCGCGCCACCGGCGCGTGCGGCGCCGGCGGCGGGTCGTCGCCGGCGCCTGACGCGACACCGGCCGACCCCTCCCCGGCCGCGGCGCGCTGCGCCTGCGCCGCGCCGAGCTCGCCCTCGAGCTCGCGGCGCCAGGTGCGGAAGCCGTAGCGCTGGTAGAAGTCGAGCAGCCCGTCGCGGTCGACCTCGCGCAGCGCCAGCGCGTCGAGCGACGGCCAGCCGTCGACGTGGCCGCCGAGGTCGCAGTCGGTGACGACCGTGATCAGCCGCCGCCCCTGCGGAAGCCAGTCGAGCGCCTTGCGCAGGTTCTCGCCAGCCACGCCCTTGATCGCGTCGGCCGCCGCCACCACGCCGTCGAGCGAGCCGAAGTCGGCGATCCACTTGGCCGCGGTCTTGGGCCCCACCTTGTCGACGCCGGGCACGTTGTCGACCGCGTCGCCGATCAGCGTCAGGTAGTCGACGATGCGATCCGGCGGCACGCCGAACTTCGCCCGCACGCCGGCCTCGTCGAGCACCTCGGGCGGCCGCGCCATCGTGTTGACAAGCGTCACCCGCGGCCCGACGAGCTGCGCCAGGTCCTTGTCGCCGGTCGAGATCAGCACGTCGTGACCAGCCCCGGCGGCGACGCGCGCGAGCGTGCCGATCGCGTCGTCGGCCTCGATGCCGGGCACCTCGAGCACCGGCCAGCCGAGCAGCCGCACGACTTCGTGGATCGGCCCGATCTGCTGCGCCAGCGGCTCGGGCATCGGCGTGCGGTGCGCCTTGTACGCCGGGTACCAGTCGTCGCGGAAGGTCGGCCCCTTGGCGTCGAAGACGCAGGCCGCATGCGCGGCCGGGTAACGCTCGCGCAGCCCCTTCAGCATCGCGACGAAGCCGTGGATCGCCCCGGTGGGGAAGCCGTCGCCCGACCGCAGGTCGGGCAGCGCGTGATAGGCGCGGTAGAGGAAGCTCGAGCCGTCGACGAGCAGCAGGGTCGGGGCAGCCATGCGGCGATTGTGGCCCGCGCCCGGCGCTCCACCCGCTGCGTAGAATGCGCCGCATGCCCGGCCATGCCCCGCCCCGCCGTGCCGCGCGCTGGATCGCGGGCTTCGTGCTCGGCCTCGGCGCCGTCGCGTCGTCCCAGCTCCTGGCGCAGACGGCCCCGACGCCGGCCGCGCCGCCGGTCGCCGAGCCCGCGCCGCCGCAGCGCGGGGGCGAGCCCCAGGTGCGCCGCATCGTGCTCGAGGACGACCAGACCCGCATCGAGGAGCTGCGCGTGCGCGGCCAGACCCAGACGCTGACCGTGGAGAGCCGCTTCGGCGGCGCCGTCTCGCGCTACCAGATCGTCAGCGGCACGCCGCCCAGCGACCGCGCCGAGGACCGCCGCGCCACCGGGCGCAGCGTCTGGACGCTGTTCGCCTTCTAGCGGCGCGATGGCGGTCTACACGCCGGTCGGCTTCGCCGAGGCCGAAGCCCTGTTCGATCGCCTGGGCCTCGGGCGGCTGACCGACCTGCAGGGCATCCGCTCGGGCATCGAGAACACCAACTACTACGCGACGACGACGCGCGGCGCCTGGGTGCTGACGCTGTTCGAGCGGCTGCACGCCGAGCAGCTGCCGTACTACCTGCGGCTGATGCAGCACCTGGCCGGCCACGGCATCCCGGTGCCGGTGCCGCAGGCCGATGCCGCGGGCGGGCTGCTGCACCTGCTCGCGGACAAGCCGGCGGCCGTGGTGACGCGGCTGGCCGGCAGCCACCGCATGGCTCCCGATGCGCCGCACGTGGCCCAGGTCGGCGCGATGCTCGCGCGCATGCACCTGGCCGGCCGCGACTTCGCGCTCGTGCAGCCGCACCTGCGCGGCCTCGCGTGGTGGGTCGAGACGGTGCCGGTGGTGCTGCCGCACCTGGCCGCGCCGCAGGCAGGGCTGCTGTCGTCGGAACTCGCG
>JALORQ010000160.1 GCA_025458805.1 Rubrivivax sp. | reverse complement strand
CGCAGGTGCCGTCGCCCCCCGCCGTCTCGCCATGTACCGCTACTCCGAGTTCGATCGCCAGTTCGTGCGCGCGCGCGCCGCCCAGTACCGCGATCAGCTTGCCCGCTGGCGTTCGGGCCGCCTTTCGGACGACGAGTTCCGGCCCCTGCGCCTGCAGAACGGCTGGTACGTACAGCGACACGCGCCGATGCTGCGGGTCGCCATTCCGTACGGCGAACTGGCGAGCGGGCAGTTGCGCGGGCTGGCGTCGATCGCGCGCGAGTTCGACCTGCAGGACGCGGGCGGGCCCGCTCAGCGTGGCGGGTACGGGCACTTCACGACGCGCCAGAACATCCAGTTCAACTGGATTCCACTCGAGCGCTCGGCCGACGTCATGGACCGGCTCGCCGAACTCGACATGCACGGCATCCAGACGAGCGGCAACTGCATCCGCAACATCACCACCGACGCGCTGGCCGGCGTCGCGCCCGACGAAGAGGTCGATCCGCGCCCGTTCTGCGAGATCCTGCGGCAGTGGAGCACGCTGCACCCGGAGTTCGCGTTCCTGCCGCGCAAGTTCAAGATCGCGGTGACCGGCGCGCGCGAGGACCGCGCGGCGACCGGGTGGCACGACATCGGCCTGCGGCTGCACCGCGACGCGCGCGGCGAGGTCGGATTCGAGGTCCGCGTCGGCGGCGGCATGGGTCGCACGCCGATGATCGGCGCCGTCATCCACCCTTTCGTGCCCTGGCGCCAGATCCTCGTCCACATCGAGGCGATCGTGCGCGTCTACAACCTCGGCGGACGGCGCGACAACGCGTACAAGGCGCGCATCAAGGTGATGGCGCGCGCCGAGGGCCAGCGGTTCGTCGACGCCGTGAACGCCGAGTTCGCCGCGCTGCTCGCCGACGACGCGCTGGCCGGCACGCAGCTCGTCGACCCGGCCGAGCTGGAGCGCGCAGCGGCGCACTTCGCGCCGCCGGTCGCGCACATCCCCGAGCTGGCGGACGACGACGAAGCACCGCAGGAGACCGCCTACCTCCGCTGGCTCGCGCGCAACGTCCACGCGCACCGCATCGGCGGCCACCGGGCGGTGACGTTGTCGCTCAAGCGCGCCGGCCTGGCGCCCGGGGACGTGACGGCCGCCCAGATGGACGCGGCCGCCGACCTGGCCGACCGATTCAGCCATGGCGAACTGCGCGTCACGCACGACCAGAACCTGCTGCTGCCCTGGGTGCGTGCGGCCGAGCTCCGGTCGCTCTGGACCGCCGCGCGCGACGCGGGTTTCGCGACGCCGACCGTCGGCCTGCTGACCGACATGATCGCCTGCCCCGGCGGCGACCTTTGCGCCCTGGCCAATGCCCGCTCGATCCCGGTCGCGGCCGCGATCCGCGAGCGCTTCGACGACCTCGACGCGCTGCTCGACCTGGGCGAGATCGACCTGCACATCAGCGGCTGCATCAACAGCTGCGGCCACCACCACAGCGGGCACATCGGCATCCTCGGCGTCGACAAGGACGGCAGCGAGTGGTACCAGCTCACCGTCGGCGGATCGGACGGCGCGACGGTCGGCGGCCCGGCGACCCCGGGCAAGGTGATCGGTCCCGCGTTCGCCGCCGACGAGGTGCCCGATGCGATCGAGGCCGTGATCGGGACGTACCGCCGTGAAAGGCGCTCCGGCGAGCGCTTCGTCGACGCGGCGCGCCGCCTCGGAGTCGCGCCGTTCCGCGCGGCGGTCGACGCCATCCGCCGCAGCACCGCCGCTGCCGCCCTGGGACAACCCTGAAGGACCCGTGATGAGACTCGTCGATCCGCATCACGACCGCTGGCATGCGCCGGCCGCCGAGGAAGCCGCGCCTGCCGTGCGCGGGCACCTGCTCCTGACGCTCGAGCAGTGGTCGGCGGTGCGCGCGCACTGGCCAGTCGGCCTGCCCACCGGCATCGTCGTCCCCAACACGGCTGACGTCGCCACGATCGCGCACGACGTGCCGCGGCTCGCGCTGGTGGTACTGCAGTTTCCGAAGTGGACCGACGGCCGGGCCTACTCGCAGGCCCGCCTGCTGCGCACGCGGCACCGCTTCACCGGCGAACTGCGCGCCGCCGGCGACGTGCTCGTCGACATGCTGCCGCTGCTGTCTCGCACCGGCTTCGATGCCGCACGGCTGCGCGACGATCAGGACGCCGGGGCGGCGGCTGCGGCGCTCGGCTTCTTCGCCGCGCACTACCAGGCGGATGCCCGCGCGGCGATGACCCTCGAGCGGCTCGAAGCCGCCTGACCGCCGTGCGTGCCATCGAGCTCCACGCGCGCCCGACGGCCGGCTTCGACGCGCGCGTCGACGCCGCGCTGGCCCTGCTGAGGGCGGCGGCCGAGGCGCACCCGGGCCGCATCGTCCAGGCCAGCAGCCTGGGCATCGAGGGCATGGTGATCACCGACCTGATCGCGCGCCACCGGCTGCCGATCGCCGTGGCCACGCTCGACACCGGGATGCTCCACCCCGAGACGCTTGCGCTCCTGCCCCGCATCGCCGCGCGCTATGGCGTCGACGTCGAGGTCGTGCGACCGGCGGCTACCGACGTGGTGCGCTTCGTGCGCCGCCACGGCGAGCGGCCGATGTACGAGAGCGTCGAACTGCGCAGCGCCTGCTGCGAGATTCGCAAGGTCGAGCCGATGCGCCGGCTGCTCGTGGGGCGCACGGCGTGGGTCACCGGCCTGCGCCGTGCGCAGTCGGCCGAGCGCGCGGCCGTGCCCTCTCGCGAGATCGGCGCCGACGGACGCGAGAAGCTCTATCCGCTGGCCGACTGGTCGCTCGCCGACGTCTGGCACTACGTGGCAGAGCACGACGTGCCGTACAACGAGCTGCACGACCGCTTCTATCCGAGCATCGGCTGCGCCCCCTGCACCCGCGCCGTGGCGCTCGGCGAGGACGAACGCGCCGGTCGCTGGTGGTGGGAACAGGGCACGGCCCGCGAGTGCGGCCTGCACGCCGCGCCGCGGGCGCGCGTCTGAGCGCGGACGATGGGCAGGGTCGTCTTCGTCGGGGCCGGGCCGGGCAGCGCCGACCTGATCACGTTGCGCGGAATGCGCAGACTGGCCGAGGCCGAGGTCGTGCTGCACGATGCGCTGATCGATCCGGCGCTGCGCGATCTGGCGCCTGCGGCGCGCTGGATCGACGTCGGCAAGCGAGGCTTCGCGCAGGCCACGGCACAGGCGACCATCGGTGCGCTGCTCGTGCGGTTCGCGGGCCGAGCGAGCGTCGTCGTGCGCCTCAAGGGCGGCGACCCGAGCATCTTCGGCCGTCTCGAGGAGGAGCTCGAGGTGCTTCGGTCCGCCGGCGTCGAGTGCGAGGTCGTCCCCGGCGTCACCGCGGCGGCGGCCGCAGCGGCCGACTCGCTGCGACCGCTGACGCGCCGCGGGCGCGGCCGCAGCGTCGCGCTCACGACCGCGATGACGAGCGAAGGCCGCCTGCGCGCGGCCCGGAGCGCCGACACCGATGTCTTCTACATGGCCGGGCGCCAGCTCGCGAGGCTCGGTCGCGAGCTGCTCGAGGCCGGCTGGCCCGGCGATTCGCCTGTCCTCGTGGTGTCGCGCGCGGGCTGCCCCGACAGGCTGTCCAGCCAGCACCGCGTCGACGAGCTGGCGGCCGGGCCGGTGGCCGCGCTGCTGCACGCCGGCCGGCCGGCGGTGGTCACGGTGGGTGCCGGGGCCGCACCCGTCGGGGGTGGCGCGCGGACGACAGGCGACGCTGTCAGCCCGGCGATACATGATCAAGGTCAAGAGTCGGCGTAAACCCTCGGCCCTTAAAATCGGCGCCGACCAGGGTCGTCGTCGTCTGCCGTGCCTGCCGCGTGCCGCGGGGTCGGGTGGCTGCTCCGGTTCGCAACGCCTCCATTCCCGAGCCCGCCATGACCCACGTCGTCCTCGAATCCTGCATCCGCTGCAAGTACACCGACTGCGTCGATGTCTGCCCGGTCGACTGCTTCCGCGAGGGGCCCAACTTCCTCGTCATCGACCCCGACGAGTGCATCGACTGCGCGGTGTGCATCCCGGAGTGCCCGGTCAACGCCATCCTGCCCGAGGAAGACGTCCCCGCCGAGCAGCTGCACTTCATCAAGCTGAACGCCGAGCTGTCGCGCAAGTGGCCGAGCATCACCAAGCGCAAGGCCCCGCTGCCCGACGCCGACGACTGGAAGGACCGCAAGGACAAGCTCGGCGAGCTCAAGCGCTGACTGCGCACAGCCCACCGTGCCCCCTCAACGCTGACCTGCCCTGCCCATGGAACCCAACCCGAACGCCGAGATCGCCGACACCGCCCGCCACCACGACGGGCCGATCGAGACCGATGCGGTGATCGTCGGCGCCGGCCCGGTCGGGCTGTTCCAGGTCTTCGAGCTCGGGCTGCTCGAGATCAAGGCGCACGTGATCGACTCGCTCGCCTACCCGGGTGGGCAGTGCATCGAGTTGTACCCCGACAAGCCGATCTACGACATCCCCGCGGTGCCGGTGTGCACGGGCAAGGAGCTCACCGACAACCTGCTCAAGCAGATCGAGCCGTTCGGCGCCACCTTCCACTTCGGCCAGGAGGTGAGCGTGGTGCGCAAGGAGCCCGATGGACGTTTCTACGTCGAGACGTCCAAGGGCACGCGGCTGCTGACGAAGACCGTCTTCATCGCCGGCGGCGTCGGCAGCTTCCAGCCGCGGACGCTGAAGGTCGACGGTCTGGACCGGTTCGACGGCACGCAGCTCTTCTACCGCGTCAAGAACCCTGTGCAGTTCGCCGGCAAGAACCTGGTCATCGTCGGCGGCGGCGACTCGGCGCTCGACTGGACGCTCAACTTCGTGCAGCAAGGGCCGCACCAGGCCGAGAGCGTGATCCTCGTGCACCGCCGCGACGGGTTCCGCGCCGCGCCGGCCAGCGTCGCGAAGATGCGCGAGCACTGCGAAGCGCTCGAGATGCAGTTCATCACCGGCCAGATCACCGGGTTCGACGAGGCCGGGGGGCGACTCACCGCCGTCAAGGTGACCGGCGGCGACGGGGTGACGCGGGTCGTGCCGCTCGACGTGCTGCTCGTCTTCTTCGGCCTGAGTCCCAAGCTCGGGCCGATCGCGGAATGGGGGCTCGAGCTCGACCGCAAGCAGATCGTCGTCGACACCGAGAAGTTCGAGACCTCGACACCCGGCATCTTCGCCGTCGGCGACATCAACACCTACCCGGGCAAGAAGAAGCTGATCCTTTCGGGCTTCCACGAGGCGGCGCTGGCCGCATTCGGCGCCAGCCCCTACGTCTTCCCCGAGAAGAAGGTGCTGCTGCAGTACACGACGACGAGCCCGAAGCTGCACAAGGTGCTGGGCGTCGAGTCACCCGTCTTCGACTGAGCGGCGCGCCGGCACGGCACCGCATCGGCGGCCCGCCCTGGCGGGCCGTCGTTTCTTGCGCGCCTGCGCAGGACTGCTTCGACCTCCGCGCAGTGCCGCGAGCCTCGCGCGCGCCATAATCCCACCCGGCGCGCGGCATGCCGCGCACCGATCCGCTAGGGGTGCTGGCCACGGGCAACCGGGGCCGGCTGAGACAGTCCCTTCGAACCTGACTGAGGTAATCCTCGCGCAGGGAAGCAGCGTCCTCGCCGTCGCGCCGCCGCGCGCGACCGTCATCGACAACGCCGACCTGCCATCGCCGCAGGAGAGGCAGCCGATGGCACCAAGACGACTTGCACCCTTGGCGCTCGCCGCCACCGCCGCGCTGCTCGGCGCGACCGCCGGGTTCGCGCAGGGCACCGAGCAGATCATCATCACTGCCCGCACCAGCCCCGTGGTCGGCGGCTTCGGCAACGCGCCTCCCGAGCGGACACCGCTTCAGGTGGGGCTGTTCGGCGCACCCCTTCTGGCCGAGGCCGGGGTGACGTCGATCGCCGGCCTCGCGAGGCTCGACGCGAGCGTTGGGGACGCCTACAACACGGAAGGCTACTGGAGCTTCCTGTCGGTGCGCGGCTTCGTGCTCGACAACCGCAGCAACTACCTGCGCGACGGGCTGCCGATCAGCGCCGAGACGGCGATCGGGCTGGCCAACAAGGACCGCATCGAGGTGCTGAAGGGCACCAGCGGCGTGCAAGCCGGCGTCAGTGCGCCCGGCGGGCTCGTCAATCTGGTCGTGAAGCGCCCCTTGCAGGCCACGCGCGAGGCCTTCGTCGAGGTCAACGACCAGGGCGGTGTCGACGCGCGCATCGACGTCGGCGGCCGCTTCGGCGAGGACAGCCGCTTCGGTCTGCGCGTCAATGCGCAGGCGGCCGCGCTGCGGCCCCCGGTACGCAGCGCCGACGGCGAGCGCACGCTGATGGCGGTCGCCGGGGACTGGGTGACCCCGGGCGGCGGGCGACTCGAGGCCGAGTTCGAGACGAGCCGCCAGAGCGCGCCCAGCGTGCCGGGCTTCAGCCTGCGCGGCGACGCGCTGCCCGACCCGGAGGCGATCGATCCGCGCATCAACATCAACAACCAGCCCTGGAGCCAGCCGAGCGTCTTCCGCGGCGACACGGCGTCGCTGCGCTGGCGCCAGCGACTGGGCGCAGACTGGCAACTGAGCGCACAGGCGGGCACGCAGCGCCTCGAGAGCGACGACCGCATCGCCTTCCCGTACGGGTGCTACGACGCCGTCGCAGACGTCTACTACGCCGACCGCTACTGCCCGGACGGACGCGTCGACCTCTACGACTTCCGCAGCGAGGGCGAGCGCAGGCGCACCGACGCCGCGGACCTGAACGTCGCCGGCTCGCTGCAGACCGGTCCGTGGCGGCACGAACTCGTGGCCGGCGTGCTGGCCAGCCGGCGCGAGGACCGCTTCCAACAGCAGGCCTTCAACCCGGCGGGCCAGGGCCGCGACGACGGCAGCGTGAGCGTGCCCCCCAACCCGGTCGCCGAGATCGACAACACGAACCGCGACGAACGCAGCGTCCACGAACCGCGACGAACGCAGCGTCGAGCTGTACCTGCGGGACACGATCGAGCTTGGCGAGCAATGGTCGCTGTGGGCCGGCCTGCGCCACGTGAGGCTCGACCGCGAGGGCACCCCGACCGGGGTCGGGCCGGGAGGAGCGCAACCCACGCGCTACGACCAGTCGTTTACCACGCCCTGGGTCGGGCTCGCCTGGCAGGCCACGCCGGCGACGATGCTCCACGCGAGCTGGGGCGAGGGTGTCGAGACCGAGGTCGTGCCCGGGCTGCCGGTCTACGCCAACGCCGGACAGCCGCTGCCCGCGCTGCGCAGCCGCCAGGTCGAGGCCGGCGTCAAGCACCGTGCGGGGCCCTGGCTCGCCGCGTTCACCGCCTTCTCGATCACGCGGCCGGAAACGACCGACGAATGCAGTGCAGGAGGCTTGTGCACCCGCGTCGTCGACGGAGAAGCCCGGCATCGCGGCATCGAGGCCGAGATCGGCGGCCGCCAGGGCTCCTGGACACTGCAGGCCAGCGCGATGTGGCTCGACGCCGAGCGGAGCGGCGCGCTTGTCGATCCGGCACTCAACGGGCTCGAACCCGCGAATGTGCCGGGCAGCGCGGTGAAGGGCCGTGTCGCCTACGACATCGCCGCCTGGCCGGGACTGCAGGCGATCGCGGCGGTCGTGCACGAGGGGCCGCGCCAGGTGTTGCCCGACAACACGGTGCGCGCCGCGGCGTGGACCCGGCTCGACCTCGCTGCGCGCTGGTCGACCCGGATGGCCGGACACGACCTGTCGCTGCTCGTCGCGCTCGACAACGCGACCGACGAGCGCGCGTGGCGCGACACGCCGTACCAGTTCGAACACGCCTACCTGTTCCCGCTCGCGCCGCGCACGTGGCGGGTCTCGCTGCAGGCCGGCTTCTGACACGACGCCACCGTGCCCGCGGCCCCCGGCCGACGATTCGTTCTATACTCGCGGGCTTCGTTCCCCGATAGCTCAGTCGGTAGAGCGCCGGACTGTTAATCCGTAGGTCCCTGGTTCGAGCCCAGGTCGGGGAGCCAAGACAGGTTGTCGATTGCAAAGGCCTTCTTCGGAAGGCCTTTGTACTTCTCTCCTGTCGCGCCGAAGCGATCAGGGCTTCAGGTGACGGGCGAGGAAGGCCTCGACACGGCGCGCGAAGTCCACGCGCGTCTCGAGCTTGAGCCAGCCGTGGCCCTCGCCGACATAGACCACCCACTCCGGGGGCCGGCCGGCCGCGACGAGCGCGTCACGCATGCGTTCGCCGTGCACCAGCGGCACACGACGATCCGCGCTGCCGTACGCGAGCAGAACGGGCGATTTGATGCGGTCCGCCAGCAGCACGGGCGTGTTCGCGTCCAGCATCGCGCGGTCGGCCTCGGGGTCGCCGATCAGCCGAGGGTAGCTGTGCTCGCGGTGCTCGGTGCCGACGTCGTAGCTGCTGGACCAGCGGAACATCAGCCGCGGGTCGGTCACGCCGACCCATGCCACGCCGCAGCGGAAGGCGTCGCCATGCCGCGCCAGGCCCATCAGCGTCGCGTAGCCGCCGTAGCTCGCCCCGGCGATGCAGACCCGCTTGGGATCGACCCATCCCTTGCCGACCACGTGCTGCAGCGCGTCGACGAGGTCGTCCTGCATCGCCTGGCCCCACTGCTTCCAGCCGGCCCGGTACAAGCTCTGGCCGTAGCCGGTGCTGCCGCGGAACTCGGGCTCGATGACCACGTACCCGCGCGAGGCCAGGAACTGCGCGTCCGCGTCCCATGACCACTCCCGTCCGCGCAGCCACGGGCCGCCGTGCACCAGCACCACCGCGGGATGCGGCCCCGGGCCCGGCGGCCGCGTGATCCACACCGGGATCTCGAGCCCGTCGCGTGCCTTGATGCGCTCGAACGAGGTGGCCGCCATCTGCTGGGGCCGGATGCCGCTGCGGCTCTCGCCGAGCGCGTGCCACTGTCCGCTCGCGCGGTCGTGCAGCCAGTACCGCCCAGGATCCCGGTCGCTGAAGCTGAACACCAGCGTCACCATGTCGTCGGTCCCGCAGCGCCTGCAGCTCAGGCGGTTGATGCGGTCGGGCCAGCGCCGGTCGGCCTCGTCCTGCATCGCGGCCACGCGCGGGTGGAACCAGACCGTGGTCTCCGCATCGGTGGTCAGGCGCACGCCGAGCGCGCGCTCGTCGGGGCGCTCGATGATCAAGTGGCCTTCGAAGTCGAAGCCCGGCGCGCTGACCATCGGCTGCTCCTCGGGGCGGCCGGTCTTGAAATCGAAGCGCCTGAGCACTTCGGTGCCGTTCGGCCCGTCGAACGTGGCCACGTAAAGCGTGCCGGCCCCGTCGACGAAACGGGGGTCGAAGCGGGCGTCGAAGACATCGGACTCGGCGAGCAGCTGCCAGCGATCCGCGCCCGGGGCACGCCAGTGCACCGCAGAACGGCCACGGTCGCGCGTGACGACGACCCGCGGCTCGCCACGCGGGTCGAACACCCAGCGCCAGACATTCGGCGGCACGCCACCGGCAAGGCTGCGCACGCGACCGGTCCGCACGTCGAGCCGCTTGGCGATCACCTGCCGGAACTCGCCGGTGCCGTCGTACACGTACTCGCCGACGATCACCTCACCGCTGCCGTCGTGGGGCACGTGCAGCAGCCTGTGGTTGTAGGGCAGAGGCTCGCGCGCGACGCGGCGGTCGCGGCTGGTCCACTCGCGGTTGAGGCTGACGAGCTGCCGCAGCGACGAGCCATCGCGCTCGACCACCCAAAGGCCCGGCCACCAGCGCTGCTCGCCGCTGCCCAGCGTGCGGTCGACGACGCTGAAGACGAGCAGGTCGTCGTCGACCCAGTGGAACTCGTCGATGTCGGCATCGCCAAACCTTGCCGCCATGGCGTGCGCCTGCAGCTTCTCGAGATCGATCACCGCGAGGCCGACGCGCGGCAGCCCGGTGCCCGTAGCGACCGCGAGCCACCGACCCGAAGGCGACAACGACGCCTTCTCGATGTCGGGCGGGCGGTAAAAGACCTCGGGAGGCGGCGGGGCGACCGCACCCGCGGGGGCGGCCCAGGCCGAAGAGGCAGTGGACAGCACGGCGACGAAGCCGAGCACGCATGACAGAGACCGCAGCGGCATCTTCATGAGTCTCTCCCTGATCTTCTTCGGATCGACCACATTCTGCGATGCCGCGCCGCGAACGTGAAGTCGCGCGCCGGCAGGGATCGATCCGCCACCCGGTCTCGCCGCTTCAGCCCCTTGCCTGCCCTCCGCTCCGGCCCGCGGGCGCCTCGCCTCTGCGCGCCAGGGCGATCCGCGCTGCCGGCGTAGCATCGCCGCTCCAGCCCCTCGAGACGCCGCACCGACGGCGACGGAGCCGATGAGATGACCGTGATCGACCACCGCCAGCGGATGCGCGAGGCGCGCGAGCTCCTGCGGCAGGGGCGCCAGTCCGAGGGCCG
>JALORQ010000159.1 GCA_025458805.1 Rubrivivax sp. | reverse complement strand
GGTCGTGCCGCTGCCCTGGCTGATCGCGCGCACGCCGCCCCTCGACCGCGTCGGGCGCTACCTGATGCCGCGCGAGCTGGTGGCGCAAGGGCTGGCGGTGGCCTGGGCCGACCCCTCGCGCATCGGCACCGAGCGCGTCGAGCGCCACTGGGAGCTGCTGCTGCGCGAAGGCAACCGCGAGGCGCTCGGGCGCATGCTTCGCGACGACGGGAGCGACATCGACGAGTCGCGCCTCGCCGCGATCGCGGTGCCGACGCTCGTGCTCTGGGGCGGCCGCGACCGGGTGGTCCCCCCGGCCGCCGCCGCGGTCTTCGAGGCGCGCATCCGCGGCAGCCGCGTCGTCCGCTTCGATGCGCTGGGACACGTGCCGCACGAGGAGGACCCGGCCGCGACGTCGGGCGAGGTCAGGCGCTTCCTCGCACTCGACATGCCCCGCGCCGAGGCCGGTCACGGCGATGCCCGCGCCACGGGCGCCGCTCAGCCGTCGAGGACGGCCAGCACCTCGGAGTGAAACTCCCGCCGGTACAGCACCCAGACGACGCCGGCCGTCGCCGCGACGAAGGCCCAGGGCGAGAAGAACCAGGCGCAGACGGCGAAGCTCATGTAGTACGCGCGCAGGCCGTCGTTGAAGGTCTCGGCCGCCAGCCCCATCACGCGGCCGGCGCGGTCGGCGAAGGCCTCGCGCTCGGCATCGCCGGGCCAGCGGTCGAACGCCGGCGCGGCCGCGACCAGCAGTGCACCGAAGGTGTACTGACGCAGGCTCCAGGTGAAGCGGAAGAACGCATAGACGAAGATGCCGGTCAGCAGACCGAGCTTGATCTCGAAGACGATCGCCGAGGTGCGCGCGGCGAACGGCAGCGAAGCGACCACCTCGCTGGCCCGGTCGGCGGTCGACAGGGCCGCCAGAAGGCCGCCGATGATCAGGATCGTCGTCGATGCGAAGAACGAAGGGCTGGTCGACAGGTTCTGCACGACGATGCCGTCGATGACGCGGTTGTCGCGCCAGGTCGTCTGCAGCATCCAGCGCCGACGCTCCCGGTTGGTGAGCGCGAGGAGCGACGGACGCGTGGCCGAGCGGCGGCGCGCGAACAGCGCATAGCCGATCCAGCCCGCGAAGAACAGCAGCAGCGCCGCCCAGTCGAGCGGCGGCAGCAGGCGGGGGGCGGCGAGCAGCATGTCCATCGGCCGCGCAATGTAGCGGGCGCGCCGCCCCGCGGCACCCGGCGCGTCAGCCGGCGAGGCGGCGCGTCGCGTCGGCCACGCGCTGGCCGAACGCCTTCGCGGTGGCGATGTCGCCCGGCACCATCTCGTCGGTCGACGCGTCGGCCGGCGTCGCCGTCATCAGCCCCGAGAAGCCGCCGACGTTGTTGAGGTCGTCGCGCGTGCTCTTCTTCAGATTGGCCGGCATCATCCCGGTGCCGACCCAGAACATACCGTGCTGCTGAGACAGCGTGAAGAAGTAGGTCAGCGTCGAGAACTTGTCGCCGTTGAGCGTGGCGCTGTTCGTGAAGCCCGCTGCGAGCTTGTCCTTCCAGCCCATCGTGAACCAGACCTTGCTGGACGCGTCGGCAAACTTCTTGAACTGCCAGCTCGGGCCGCCCATGTAGGTCGGCGAGCCGAAGACGATGGTGGTCGCCGCAGCCAGTTGCTCCCACCCGCCCTCGGGCAGGTTGCCCTCGGCGTCGATGGCCAGCAGCACGCCGCCGCTGCCTTCGGCGACAGCCTCGGCGACCTTCCTCGTGTGGCCGTAGCCGCTGTGATAGACGATGACGATGCTGGACATGGTGGATTCCTTGGAGTCGAAGGGAAAGGGAGAGGCGTCGTCAGGCCGCGGCCGCGGCCGGGCGCCGCAGCGTGTCCACGCTCAGCGGACCGGCGCCGAGGGCCACGATCATCAGCAGGCCGCCGGTGAGCGCGAGGTTCTTCGTGAACATCAGCTGCTGCATGAACTGCTGCTCGGCCGGCATGGCCCAGAAGGCGTGGAACAGCACGCTCGCCAGCAGCGTGAACGCGGCCAGGGCGAGCGCGGCCCAGCGGGCCTGGAGTCCGACGATCAGCGCCAGCCCGCCCAGCGCCTCGAGCGCGGCCGTCGCGAACGCGAGCACGGCCGGCAGCGGCAGGCCCTGGCTGGCGATGTAGCCGGCGGTGCCTTCGAGGCTGCCGAACTTCTGCAGGCCGAAGTAGAGGAAGAAGCCGCCGAGCAGCATCCGGCCGAGGAGCACGGCGACGGTGGCAAGGGCAGTGTTCACGATCGGATCTCCGCATTCGGTCTCGACGAAACGGGGGCGGGCCAAGTGACGGGCCGCGGCGGGCCGACGGCCGGCTCAGCGGGCAAGGTCGAAGACCAGCACTTCGGCACCGTCGCCGCCCTCGACGACGAGGCGCGGCTCGCCGTCGAGCAGCGCGGCGTCGCCTGCAGAAAGCCCGCGGTCGTTGACGCGCACCGTTCCGCGCGCGACGTGCACGTAGGCCAGCCGCCGCGGGTCGAGCGGCAGTTCGGCGCGTTCGTCGCCGTCGAACAGGCCGGCGCGGATCGACGCATCGGCATGGATCGTCACCGACCCGTCGCGTCCGTCGGGCGACGCGACGAGCGCGAGCCGCCCGCGCTTGGCCGCGGCGTCGAAGTGCTTCTGTTCGTAGCCGGGCGCGATGCCGCGTCGGGCAGGCAGGATCCAGATCTGCAGGAAGTGCGTGGCGCGGTCCGTGGCGTGGTTGAACTCGCTGTGCAGCACGCCGGTGCCCGCGCTCATGCGCTGCACGTCGCCGGGAAGGATCACCCCGCCGTTCGTGGCGCCGGGTGCCCCGTTGCCCATGCTGTCCTTGTGCGCCAGTGCGCCGTCGAGGACGTAGCTGACGATCTCCATGTCGCGGTGGCCGTGGGTGCCGAAGCCCGTGCCCGGCGCGATGCGGTCCTCGTTGATGACGCGCAGGTTGCCGAAGCCCATGTGCGCCGGGTCGTGGTAGTCGGCGAACGAGAAGCTGTGGTAGCTCTGGAGCCAGCCGTGGTCGGCGTGGCCGCGTTCCGAGGACTTGCGCAAGGTCAGCATGGCAGGGCTCCGTCTTCGATGCCGTCACTCTAGGTCGTGCCCCGGCACGACGGGTGGCGGCCCGTTGACGCGATCGTTCAAATAAGATGAACCCTACCTCGCAGCGCACCGGAGCCGGCCGATGCCCCAACGTCACCTCGCGCTCACCCCCGAAGCGCTGCAGATGATCGACACCATCGCGCGCACCGGCAGCTTTGCCGCCGCGGCGCGCGAACTGGGCAAGGTGCCCTCGGCGCTGACCTATGCCGTGCGCCAGCTCGAGGAGCAGCTCGACGTGCTGCTCTTCGACCGCAGCTCGCGCCAAGCGCAGTTCACCGCCGCCGGTACCGAGCTGCTGGAGGAAGGCCGCCGTCTGCTGCAGGAGATCGGCGCGGTCGCGCACCGGGTGCGCCGCATCGCGGGCGGGTGGGAGTCGCAACTGGCGATCAGCATCGAGGACGTGCTCTCGGTGCCGACCGTGTTCGAGCTGATCGAGGCCTTCTGCGCGCTGCGCGATGGCACGCGCGACACCGCGGCGAGCGCGAGCGAGCAGGCACCCGCGACGCGACTGAAGCTGCGCAGCGACGTGCTCGCCGGGACCTGGGAAGCGCTGGTCTCGGGCCAGGTCGACCTCGCCATCGGCGTGAGTTCCACGACCGGACGGCCGCCGGCAGGCATCGAAGTGCGACCGCTCGGCGAGCTGCCGTTCGTGTTCTGCGTCGCGCCGCATCATCCGCTGGCGGCGGCGACGGAGCCGCTGCAGGACGCGGAGCTGGTGCACCATCGCGCGGTGGCGGTGGCCGACACCGCGCAGCGGCTGGCGCCGCTCACCGTCAACCTGCTCGCCGGCCAGGACGTGCTGACGGTGCCGTCGATGCGCGCCAAGCTCGAGGCGCTGCTGCGCGGGCTCGGCTGCGGCTTCGTCCCAGAGCCGCTGGCGCGGCCGCACGTGGAGGCCGGCCGCATGGTGCGCAAGGCCACGGCGCGCGGCGACCATCTCGCCAGCCTGTCCTACGCGTGGCGCGCCGAGCGCGGTGCGCCCGGTCTCGGTCGCGCGCTGCAGTGGTGGCTCGAGCAGCTCGACCACCCGCAGACGCGGCGTGCGCTGCTCGAGCGGCACGCCGGCCGGCTCGCGCCATGACGGGCGGCTACCGGGGGCGCTTCGCGCCGTCCCCGACCGGGCCGCTGCACGCCGGTTCGCTGGTCGCCGCGCTCGCCAGCTGGCTCGACGCGCGCGCGCACGGCGGCCGCTGGCTGGTCCGCGTCGAGGACATCGACCGCCCGCGCTGCGTCCCGGGCGCCGACACGGTGATCCTGTCGCAGCTCGAACGATGCGGCCTGCTGCCGGACGAGCCGCCGTCGTGGCAGTCGGCGCGCAGCGCCGCCTACGAGGACGCGCTGGCCCGTCTGATCGCAGGCGGGCAGTCGTACCCCTGCGCCTGCTCGCGCCGCGAGATCGAGGACGTGCTGGCCGCGCGCGGCATCGCGCGGGCGCGTCACGGCGAGCTCGTCTACCCGGGCACCTGCCGTCCCGAGCGCGGCGGGCTGCACGGACGACGCTCCGCCCGCGCGTGGCGCTTCCACACAGGGCGGGCGGGTGACGCCGTCGTGGCCTGGACCGACCGCCGCCTCGGCGACCGGCGACAGGACGTCGCGGCCGAGGTCGGCGACTTCGTACTGCGGCGCGCCGACGGCTGCTGGGCCTACCAGCTCGCGGTCGTCGTCGACGACGCCTGGCAGGGCATCACCGACGTCGTGCGCGGCGAGGATCTCGCCGACAACACGCCGCGCCAGATCCTGCTGCAGCAGGCGCTCGGCCTGGCCCCGCCCCGCTGGCTCCACACCCCGCTGGTGCTGGGCGCCGACGGCCAGAAGCTCAGCAAGCAGAACGGCGCCGCGGCGCCGGACCTGCGCGACCCCGTCGCAGCGCTGCAGTCGGCGGCCACGGTGCTCGGCCTGCCGGTCGCGGCGGCAGGCAACGTCGGCGATGCGCTGGCCTTCTGGACCGCGGCATGGCGCGATCGGTGGGTCGACCCGACTGCCGGGACCGGCCGGCCGACGACAGGCCCCGCGATGGCATGATGCGCGGCCGCGGCGCCGCCGCCCACCGACCGAGGATCCCGATGATCACCACCGCTTCCGGCCTGAAGTACGACGACACCATGCCCGGCACCGGCGCCGAGGCCACCGCCGGCCGGCGCGTCCAGGTCCACTACACCGGCTGGCTGCACGACGCCGACGCACCGGGCGGCCGCGGGCGCAAGTTCGATTCGAGCAAGGACCGCGGCAGTCCGTTCGCCTTCGCGCTGGGCGCAGGTCAGGTCATCGGCGGCTGGGACGAGGGCGTGCAGGGCATGAAGGTCGGCGGCACGCGCGTGCTCGTCATTCCGCCCGAACTGGGCTACGGCGCGCGCGGCGCCGGCGGCGTGATCCCGCCGAACGCGACGCTGGTGTTCGAGGTCGACCTGCTGGCGGTCTGAGCCACGGCGCGCCGCGGCGGGGGCGCCTTCAGGCGCGGCCGCCCCAGGGCTTGCCTCCGGACGGCCGGCCGCGGCGGTTCGCCCCCTCCGGCCTTGCCGACCCGAAGCCGGGACGTCCGGACGGGCGTCCGGGGCCGGGGCGGACCTCGAAGCGCGGCGGCACCGGCTCGGGCCGGCGCGGCTCGAGGCCCTGGATCGTCGCCGCCGGGATGCGCTGCGTCGTGAAGCGCTGGATGCGCTGGATCATCCCGGCGTCGCGACGCTCGGCCAGCGTCACCGCGAGGCCGCTGCGCCCGGCGCGGCCGGTGCGACCGATCCGGTGCACGTAGTCCTCGGCCTTCATCGGCAGGCCGTAGTTGATGACGTGGCTGATCGTCGGCACGTCGATGCCGCGCGCCGCGACGTCGGTGGCCACCAGCACGCGCAGGTGGCGTCGCCGAAGGCCGTCGAGCACCCGGTTGCGCCGCCCCTGCGGCATGCCGCCGTGCAGCGCCGCCGCGGCGTGACCCATCGAGGCCAGCCGGTCGGCCAGGCGGTCGGCGTCCTGCTGGGTGCTCGTGAAGACCACCGCCTGCTCGACGCTGCGCTCGGTGAGGATGTGGTCGAGCAGCGCATTCTTGTGCGCCAGGTCGTCGGCCCAGTGCAGGCGCTGCTCGATGTCGGCATGCGCCTCGGTGTGCGACGCCACCTCGACGCGCTGCGGCTCGCGCAGCAGCTCGGCCGCGAGCCGGCCGACGTGGCCGGCGAAGGTGGCGCTGTACATCAGCGTCTGCCGCGTCGCGGGCAGCGCACCGGCGATGTGGTGGATGTCGTCGATGAAGCCCATGTCGAGCATGCGGTCGGCCTCGTCGAGGACAAAGGTGTCGACGCTGGTCAGCACGGCGCGGCCGGACGACATGTGGTCCATCAGCCGGCCCGGGGTGGCGATGAGCACGTCGAGCGGGCCGGCCAGCGCGCGCAGCTGGGCCCCGTAGGGCACGCCGCCGACGATGGTGGCCACGCGCAACCCCGGCACGTGGCGGCCGTAGTCGGAGAACGCCTTCGCCACCTGCTGCGCGAGCTCGCGCGTCGGTGCGAGGACGAGGATGCGCGGCCCGGTGGGCGGCACGCGCGGGCCGCGCTCGCCGGCGCGCGGCGGCCGGCGCGGCGCGCCGGCCTGCGGCATCGCGGCCGCCCCCGCGTCGCGTGCCGCGAGCACGCGCATCAGCGCCGGCAACGCGAAGCTGGCAGTCTTGCCGCTGCCCGTGCTGCTGCTGACCATGAGATCGCGCCCGGCGAGGGCCGGCGGGATGGCGCGCGCCTGCACGGGGGTGGTGGTCGTGTAGCCGGCTGTCGCCAGCGCCTGGAGCAGGGCCGGATGCAGGCCCAGGGAGTCGAAGCTCATCGTCGTTCTTTCGGATCGCGAGACGGCACGGCCGAAGCCATGCCGCGGCGCCCGGCAGGGGCACCGAGGGGACAGGTCGCTGCGGGGCAAACGCCCGGGGAGCCCGGGCACCGGCGGATCGAGGCGACGGCATCGCCGCCGACCGCAGGCCCGGCGGGGCCGGGCCGGGCCGGTCGCCGCGAGGCGCGGCGACGTCGAAGTCA
>JALORQ010000030.1 GCA_025458805.1 Rubrivivax sp. | reverse complement strand
ATCCGGCAGCTGCTCGCCGACGGCGGCGACGTGCGCTTCGTGCCGCGCGAGGCCGAGGCGCGGGACGACTGAGTCGGAGCCCGGCGGCTGCGCGCCATCGACCTGCCCAACCTCACCGTGCGCGAGAACCTCGTGATGGCTCCGCGCCCGGGGCGCGACGGCAGCCAGGCCTGGACCTACGCGCGCGTGCTCGAGACCTCCCCGCGCCTTTCCGAGCGGCTGACCAATCTGGGCGCCAACCTGTCGGGCGGTGAGCAGCAGAGCGCGCGCCGGAGTCGGGCGCCGTGCTCGACGAGCTCGACGCCTTCGGCGCCGCGGTCGATGCCTACGCCGACTTCCAGTGGGCGCACAAGACGAAGGAAGAGCAGGAGGTCCTGCCGCTGGCCGAGATAGTCCTGCAGCCGGAAGACTGGGCGCATATCGACGCGGCATTCAGTTCCAACGACGACCCGCTGGTGGGCGTCGGCCCTCAGAAGGAGTTCCGCGCCCTGTTCCGCGCCGTGGTCAACGCGATGCCTGCGCCGATGGGGCTCGGGCCCGAGCGTCGCCGAGTCGGCCGGCGGCGCGCCTTGCGGCAGGTCCCCGAGCGCATCGCTATCGGCCTCTCGGGCGATCAGCGGGCCGACTCACCGGGCGGTCGCTTCACGTCCCGCCACACTGCGATGCGGGTGCGCCGGGTGACCGCTAGCACATGATTGCAGACGGCGGCAGTTCGCCGAAGCCGAGCGCTCGCCACCAACGTCGGCGGCTCGGATCAGGTTTGTGGAGTCGCTGTCTTCAGGACTTGGATCGGGCTACACGTTCATGCCCACTCCATTCTCAACAGGCAGGCGCCGCTCATAGGCCAATCGGGAGCTTCGGCGGCCCGTCGCGAGCGAAGTACCGACGTTCTTGCCGTCTGTGATTTGGCCGACGCGAGACGTCCGACTCGTCGGTCTGGGCCATCAGGGCCGACCCCTGCACGGTCATGCGGATCGCTTGGGATCGATTGAGACGGCATTGACGGTATCGACCTGCTTGTTCGGCGACCCGATGACGGTACTCGCAGCCTGGCTGACGGTATCGGCGATCTAGCCGCCCGCGCGCTGCAGGCGCAGAGCCCTGTGTCAGTGGTAGTCGTCCTCGAGCTGGTGGCGCACGGCGAGCACAACGACGTTGGATTCGTCCTCGATCTCGAACAAGGCGACAAAGCCCGATCGTCCGAACGGGACGATCAGTTCCCGGAGGAACGGGCTTTGCCCGGCCTTGCGGCACGTGAACGGCGACGTCCTTAGCGTGGCGATGCCTGATCGCAGCGCAGCGATCGCCTGACCTGGCGACGTGAGGTCACCGCCGTCGCGGTTCAGTTCGCGTTCCAGCAGGAAGTCGAAGAGCCGATCCAGGTCTGCTTCGGCGTCCCGGGTCAGCCGGACCTTGAACGTCACTTGCCCTTCTTTGCCAGGCGCGAACGCGCGGCGTCGAGCTTGCGTTGCAGTCCGTCGATCACCTCATCGGCATCGACGTAGTCACCCGTTCGCCGCGCGGCGTCGCGCGAGCGAAGCCCGCGTGCGATGAACTCGGCCTGCATGCGACGGCGCTCGACACTCGCGCGCACCGAGGCCTCGACGAACTGCGAGAGCGTCTCGCCCTCGGCCAGCACAGCCTCCACCTCGGCACGGAAGTCGGGCTCGACGCGGATGGATGGGATGGTGGTCGTCTTCATCGGCGCAGTGTATCGCGATTGCGCCACAATCGGCCCCCGGTGATGGGCATCGTGGCTTGATCGTCAAGCCAGGTCGGCTGACGGCGCGAAGCGCGCATACCCGGAATCGGCCACGAGCGGGTACTGGTGCACGGCCGGTTTGGAGCAGGTCGGTTGACGATCCGGCCCGGGCCTCGATCGACGACGTGTTTGAGCTCGACCTCCAGCGCTGCCCGGACTGCGGCTGCGAGCTCAAGGTCATCGCCGCGATCCTGGAGCACCCTGTGATCGCGGTGACTGTCCGGCACCTGCGTCTGCAGGCCCGCCCGCGGCCGCGGGCACCAGCGCGCGGGAAGGCGCTGCAGGGCGACCTGGCTCTCGCTCAACCTGCGCGTTGCAGCGTCTCCTCGCTCCGGTGACGAAGGGGACGGCTGCGTCTGAGACTCTTCGGGGGCGAGTCGAAGCGCCATGATCGTCAGGTTGTCCCGTAGACGGCCCCAATGGCTGGCGCTTGTGGGCGCGGCCTTCGGCACACAACGGGTCGCGGTCGATGCCGCGGACCGAACGCAAGAGCGTCGGGTGCCCCGCCCGGCGGTCACGGGCGAGAAGAAGAGTGTTCGAGGTCCCTGTCCTCAACGCGACCATCGGCGGCGGTGTGTCGGAGCGCCGAGCGGTCGGCGACAAGCGCCGCAAGCGACCCGACGCCTTCGCCGTCGGCGTCGGCGCGGCCAGCGATCGCGGGCGCCTTCACGGCACGGAGGGTGGCGTCTGCCTGGTGACGCAGGACATGTCGCGGCCACGCCGACCGCGGCCGCCGGCACCCGCCGGGCTTGAGTCAGGTCAAGCGATGGCCCGGCCGAAGGGCCGAGGATGGTCATCGGGCAAGACCATCCACACCATCCACACGAGTGGACCATGAACGCAACGAAGAAGTTCGTCTATCGGTTCGGCAGCACGGGCACCGAAGGCTCGGCGGCGATGAAGAACCTGCTCGGCGGCAAGGGCGCCAACTTGGCCGAGATGTGCCGCCTCGGCATCACCGTGCCCTCGGGCTTCACGATCAGCACCGAAGCCTGCACGGCGTTCACCGAGCAGGGCAAGGAAGCGGCGCTCGATCTGATCGAAGCCGAAGTGCTGCAGGGCGTGGCCATCGTCGAGCGGGAGATGGGCAAGCGCTTCGGCCATGCGGCAGACCCTCTGCTGCTGTCGGTGCGCTCGGGCGCACGCGCCTCGATGCCCGGCATGATGGACACCATCCTCAACCTGGGCCTCAACGACGAAGCCGTGCTCGGCCTGGCGGCCAAGGCCGGCAACGAGCGCTTCGCCTGGGACTCGTACCGCCGCTTCGTGCAGATGTACGGCGACGTGGTGATGGGCCTCAAGCCCGTGTCCAAGGAGGACCACGACCCGTTCGAAGTCATCATCGACATGGTCAAGGCACAGAAGGGCGTGCAGCTCGACACCGAGCTCGAGGCGTCCGACCTGAAGGAACTGGTGACGCGCTTCAAGGGCCTGATCCGCGCCCGCATCGGGCGCGACTTCCCCACCGACCCCTGGGAACAGCTGTGGGGCGCCGTGGTCGCCGTGTTCGAGAGCTGGAACAACAACCGCGCCCGCGTCTACCGCGAGCTCAACGACATCCCCGAGTCCTGGGGCACGGCGGTCAACGTGCAGGCCATGGTCTTCGGCAACCTGGGCAACCACAGCGCCACCGGCGTGGCCTTCACGCGCGACGCCGGCACCGGCGAAGACCTGTTCAACGGCGAGTTCCTCGTCAATGCGCAGGGCGAGGACGTGGTGGCCGGCATCCGCACGCCGCAGCAGGTGTCGCTGGTGGGCTCGCGCCGCTGGGCCGAGCTGGCGCAGGTGAGCGAGGAGGACCGGCGCAGCAAGTACCCGTCACTGGAAGAGCTGATGCCCGACATCTACCGGCAGTTGCTGCACGCCGAGACGACGCTCGAGAACCACTTCAAGGACATGCAGGACCTGGAGTTCACGATCCAGGAAGGCAAGCTGTGGATGCTGCAGACGCGCAACGGCAAGCGCACCGGCGCGGCCATGGTGCGCATCGCGATGGAGATGCTGCAGCAGGGCATGATCGACGAGAAGACGGCGCTGCTGCGGGTGGCGCCGGACCGGCTGAACGACCTGCTGCACCCGGTCTTCGACGACCAGGCGCTGAAGGCCTCCAGCGTGATCGCGCGCGGCCTGCCGGCCTCCCCCGGCGCGGCCAGCGGCCAGGTGGTGTTCTTCGCCGACGAGGCCGAGGAATGGGCCCGGCAGGGCAAGGCGGTGATCCTGGTGCGCCAGGAGACCTCGCCCGAGGACCTGCGGGGCATGAGCGTGGCCAGGGGGATCCTCACCGCGCGCGGTGGCATGACCTCGCACGCCGCCGTGGTGGCGCGCGGCATGGGCAAGTGCTGCGTCTGCGGCGCCGGCGCGGTGCACGTCGACACCAAGGCGCGCACCATGACGATCGGCCAGACGGTCTACGAAGAAGGCCAGTGGCTGTCGCTCAACGGCTCGACCGGCGAGGTGTTTGCCGGACGCATCGCGACCCGGGACGCCGAGCTCAGCGGTGACTTCGGCGCGCTGATGGCGCTGGCCGACCGCTACCGGCGGCTGGAGGTGCGCGCCAATGCCGACACGCCGGAAGAGGCCGCGGTGGCGCGCCGCTTCGGCGCCACCGGTATCGGGCTCTGCCGCACCGAGCACATGTTCTTCGAGGGCGAGCGCATCAATGCCGTGCGCGAGATGATCCTGGCCGACGGCGAGGCCGGTCGTCGCAAGGCGCTGGCCAAGCTGCTGCCGATGCAGCGCGGCGACTTCGAGGGGCTGTTCCGCGAGATGGGCGGCCTGCCGGTGACGATCCGCCTGCTCGATCCGCCGCTGCACGAGTTCGTGCCGCACGACGAGGCCGGCCAGGCGGTGATGGCCACCCAGATGAAGGTCTCGAAGGGCAAGATCAGGATGCGCGTGGAGGAGTTGCACGAATTCAACCCCATGCTCGGCCACCGCGGCTGCCGGCTCGGCATCACCTACCCCGAGATCACCGAAATGCAGGCTCGCGCGATCTTCGAGGCCGGGCTGAACGTTCAGGCGCAGGGCATCGAGGTGCGGGCCGAGATCATGGTGCCGCTGGTGGGCACGGTGCGCGAGTTCAACGCCCAGGCCGCGGTGATCCGCGCCACCGCCGCACAGGTCTTTGCCGAGCGCGGGCAGACGCTGCGGTACATGCTGGGCACCATGATCGAGACGCCGCGCGCGGCGCTGGTGGCCGAGAGCATCGGCCGCCAGGCCGAGTTCTTTTCGTTCGGCACGAACGACCTGACGCAGATGACGATGGGCTTCTCGCGCGACGACGCCGGCAAGTTCCTGCCCCACTACCTGAAGCGCGGCATCTACGAGCACGACCCTTTCCGCACCATCGATCAGAAGGGCGTGGGCCTGCTGGTCGAGATGGCGGTGGCCAAGGGCCGTTCGGTGCGGCCGGACATCGAGGTCGGCGTCTGCGGCGAACATGGCGGCGACCCGGCCTCTGTGGCCTTCTTCCACCGCGCCGGGCTCGGCTACGTGAGTTGCTCGCCGTTCCGCGTGCCGATCGCGCGGCTGGCAGCGGCGCAGGCCGCCGTCGAGGACTGACGAAGGCTGGCGGCCATGCGGTCGGAACGGGCTGGAGTCGAGTGTGTCGGGAATGTCGATGCCGCGGCGTGCCAAGGCTTCGACGCGAGCGGGTGGCCGCCCGCGCCTTCGGTCCGCGCGTTGGCCGGAAGGTGTTGACGCCGCAGGCCGCGGTGCCGGCGATGACGGGCCTTTCGGACCTTCTGGGGCACAGCGCTTCCATCCCGCAATTGAAGCGTCCCAATCGACCAAGCGCTGCACGAGCGAGCGGGGGGGGGGTTCCGTGGGGTGTTCGCGCCGGCAACGAGCATATGTGACTGCACGACAACCACTCAGCGTCGCACTCGAAGCTCAGGTGCAGCACATCGAGTGACGCGTCGCCGCACAGCGGCACGGAGGCACGGAGGCACGGCGGGAGCGGCCGTCGGCGTGCGGTCCGTGCCGCCCCGCGTCTTCGCGTGGACAATCGCGGTCGATGGACACGCCCGGCAATCTCTTCGTCGTCGCCGCGCCCAGCGGCGCGGGCAAGTCGAGCCTGGTCAAGGCTTTGCTCGAGCTCGACTCGCACCTCGCGGTATCGGTGTCGCACACGACGCGAATGCCGCGCGGGCAGGAACAGCACGGTCGCGAATACTGGTTCGTCGCGGAGGACGAATTCCGCGCGATGATCGGTCGCGGCGAGTTCTTCGAATGGGCGCAGGTGCACGGCCATCTCTACGGCACGTCGCGTCGGGCGATCGAGGCGCGTCTCGCGCAGGGCGAGGACGTGGTGCTCGAGATCGACTGGCAGGGCGCGCTGCAGATCAAGCGCATCTTCGAGCACGCGGTGCTGGTCTTCATCCTGCCGCCGAGCTGGGACGAGCTTCGCCAGCGCCTGCTGCGGCGGGGCGAGGACGGCGAGGCGACGATCCAGCTGCGCATGGCCAACGCCCGCGAGGAGGTGGCTCAGGCCAGGCACTTCGACTTTGTTATCATCAACGCGCTGTTCGAGACGGCGCTGTTCGACCTGAAGACCATCGTCCACTCGCAGCGCCTGCGCTACGCCGCGCAGGCCCGTAACCGATCGCAGGTGTTCGACGCGCTCGGCCTGCTTCCGCACCATTCCACCCCCTGACCCGCCATGGCCCGCATCACCGTCGAGGATTGCCTGCACAAGGTGCCCAACCGCTTCCAGCTGGTCCTGGCCGCCACCTATCGCGCGCGCATGCTGAGTCAGGGACACACGCCCAAGATCGACAGCAAGAACAAGCCCGGCGTGACCGCTCTGCGCGAAGTCGCAGCCGGTGAGGTGGGCCTGGAGATGCTGCGCAAGGTCCCGGTCTGATCGGTCCGCTCTGCGCTGGACGGGCGCCCTCGGGCGCCCGTTGCTTTTTCGGCGCCCGCCGCGCCGGGGGTCCCGAAGACGCTAAATTCACGGCATGGGCATCCGGTCCCTTGCCGCGGAATTGCTGCCGTCGGCCCTGACGGGCCTGCAGCGCGTCGCCTTCGCGCCCTCGCCGGCCACCGATCCGAAGGCCGAGGCGGCGTCCTTCGCGGCGCTGGCCGACAAGCTGTCGTACCTCTCGAAGGCCGATCTGCGGCAGGTCCGCGAGGCCTACAAGTTCGCCGACGAGGCGCACCTGGGCCAGTTCCGCGCCAGTGGCCTGCCCTACATCACGCACCCGATCGCGGTGGCGGGGCTGTGTGCCGACTGGCGGCTCGACGCGCAGGCCATCATGGCCGCGCTGATGCACGACACGATCGAGGATCGCGGCGTCACCAAGACCCAGCTGATCGAGCGCTTCGGTGCGCCGACGGCCGATCTGGTCGACGGACTGACCAAGCTCGACAAGCTCCACTTCAGCACGCGCGAGGAGAGCCAGGCCGAGAGCTTCCGCAAGATGCTGCTGGCGATGGCACGCGACGTGCGCGTGATCCTCGTCAAGCTCGCCGACCGGCTGCACAACATGCGCACGATGTCGGCCATGGCGCCGGACAAGCGCCACCGCATCGCGCGCGAGACGCTCGAGATCTACGCGCCGATCGCGCACCGGCTGGGGCTCAACCAGACCTACCGCGAGCTGCAGGAGCTGTCCTTCGAGTACCTCCACCCCTGGCGCCACGCCGCCCTCGCGAAGGCGGTGGCGCGGGCGCGCGGACACCGCCGCGACATCGTCGAGCGCGTGCGCAAGGACGTGGAGGCATCTTTCGCCGCGCAGAAGATCCGCGTCGAGATCTCGGGTCGCGAGAAGACCGTCTACTCCATCTATCGCAAGATGCGCGAGAAGCACGCCGGGTTCTCGCAGGTCAACGACATCTTCGGCTTCCGCGTCGTCGTCCCGACGCTTCCCGAGTGCTATCTGTCGCTGGGCGTTCTGCACCAGCTCTACAAGCCGGTCCCGGGCCGATTCAAGGACTACATCGCGATCCCGAAGGCGAACGGATACCAGAGCCTGCACACGACCCTGGTCAGTCCACTGGGCACGGCCGTCGAGTTCCAGATCCGCACCCCCGCGATGCACGCGGTGGCCGAGAAGGGCATCGCGGCGCACTGGCTGTACAAGCACGGCGACAAGGGCGGTGCCGCCGAAGCGCAGCGTCTCGGCGCGCTGTGGCTGCAGTCGCTGCTCGACATCCAGGACGAGACGCGCGATGCGACCGAGTTCCTCGAGCACGTCAAGATCGACCTCTACCCCGATGCGGTCTACGTCTTCACGCCGCGCAGCAAGATCCTGGCGCTGCCGCGCGGCGCGACGCCGATCGACTTCGCCTATGCGATCCACTCCGACGTCGGCGACCACACGGTGGCCGCCAAGATCAACGGCGAGCCGGTGGCGCTGCGCACCGAGCTGAAGAGCGGCGATGTCGTCGAGATCGTCACCGCCCCGGGCGCCAGGCCCAGCCCGTCCTGGCTCAACATGGTGCGCACCGGGCGCGCGCGGTCGAAGATCCGCCACTACCTGAAGAATCTCGAGAGCGACGAGTCGCGCGCGATGGGCGAGAAGATGCTCGCCCAGGCGCTGCGCGCCGAGGGCCTGCAACTGCCGTCGGCCGACCCTTCGGACGCCGAGGCGGCGCAGATCTGGCAGCAGCTCACGCGCTGGAGCGGCAACCGCCACCGCGGCGAGCTGCTGGTCGACGTCGGCCTGGGCCGCAAGATCGCGATCATCGTCGCCAAGCGGCTGGCGCAGATCATGGCCGAGCACGGGCGGCGCCCGGACGCGGTGACGCTGACGCTGTCGCGCTATGGTGGCGGCGACGGCGCGGCCCCGGCCACGGTCTTCGTCGACGGCAGCGAGGGCGCATCCATCCAGCTGGCGACCTGCTGCCGCCCGCTGCCCGGCGACGCCATCGTCGGCTACCTGGGCCGCGGCGAGGGATTGCTCGTGCACACGGCCGACTGCGCGACCGGCCGCCGCCTCTTCGAGCGCGACAGCGAACGCTGGATCCCGGTCGCGTGGGCCGACGAGCTCGCGCGCACCTTCGAGACCCGGGTCGTCGTGCTGGTCGCCAACGGCAAGGGAGCGCTCGCGCAGGTCGCCGCCGCCGTGAGTGCGGCCGAGGCCGACATCACGCACATCGAGATGTCCGAGACCGCCGGGGCCGAGACGGCCGAGCTGCGGCTGCTGCTCGGCGTGCGCGACCGCCAGCATCTCGCCGACGTGTTGCGAACGCTTCGGCGCAGCCGCGTCGTGCTGCGCGTCTCGCGCGCCAAGCCCTGACCGCGGCGGGGCGCCTCAGCCGCCCGCAGCGGGGTAACGCACGTCGACGACCTCGATGCGCTCGGCGCCGGCCGGCGTCACCAGCGTCACCTTGTCGCCGACGCGTGCCTTGAGCAGCGCGCGCGCGACCGGCGACACCCAGCTCACCTCCCCGCGCAGGCTGTCGGCTTCGTCGATGCCCTTGATCGTGATCGTGCGCTCGTCGCCTCGCGCGTCGGCATAGGTCACGGTGGCACCGAAGAACACCTGGTCGCGGCCGTGGTGTGCCGAGGGATCGGCGACCTCGGCGATGTCCAACCGCCGCGTCAGGAAGCGGATGCGTCGGTCGATCTCGCGCAGGCGCTTCTTGCCGTACAGATAGTCGCCGTTCTCCGAGCGATCGCCGTTGCTCGCGGCCCACGAGACGACTTCGACCACGCGCGGCCGCTCCACATCGAGCAGGTGCATCAGCTCGGCACGCAGCCGCCGATAGCCCTCCGGCGTCATGTAGTTGCGGGCGCCGGCCGGCAAGGCGGGCAGTGCCGCGTCCTCGTCGTCGTCGGACGCTGCCTCGCTCTCGCGCGTGAAGGCCTTGCTCAATGGCTGCCGCGCCGCCTCAGCGCACGGCCTCGGTGAGGATGACCGCCGCGCCGTAGCTCTCGTCGCAGGGACCGCTGGCCGGGCAGATCGCGCGCCCGGCCAAAGGCGGCGGCCCGCCGGACAGACTGGCCAGCAGCGGCGCCGCCGCAGCGCCGGTGGGGAAGAAGCGGAACGCGCCCTCGCGCTTCGGGTCGAGCGCGCCATGGTCGCGCTGCAGCGCAGAGACGATCACCAGCAACTGCCCCGGTCCCGGCGGATCGGAGGCCGTCAGCACGACCCCGTCCCCGGTCGGGAAGCGGAACGTCCGGCCCGGGCGCACGCGCACCGAACCGGAGACGGTGTTGGGCAGCAGCTGCACGAGCGCGCCATCGGCGCCGAAGGCGAAGACGTAGAGGTAGCCCTGGCGGTCGCTGTCGACCGTGAACGCGAGGTCGTCGCGGCCGATCCGCAGCACGTTGCTGCGCGCCGAGGCGCGAACGCCGAAGCCGGGCGTCTGGCCGGCCACGACCCGCTCGAACTCCAAGGACGGGTCGAGGCCCACCGGGGCCGCAGGCGGCGGCAGGGGTGGGGGTGCCGCAGCCACCGCCGGTGGCGGCGGTGACGTCGGAGTCGCCGCGCTCGCGGCTTCGGCAGACGGCGCAGGCGGCGCCGGAGCAGGCGTCGGGGACGGGGCCAGGAGGAACCATGTGCTCGCCCCCGCGACCAGCACCGCCCCGGCGGCTCCGGCCAGCACGAGCGGCGAGCGCGACGCGCGGGACGGCGCAGGCGAAGGCGCTGTTGCAGTCGACGACGGTGCCGGCGCCGCGGCGGGTGGGGTCGCCCAGCCGGCCAGCGCTGCCGAGGGCGGCGCGGCCACGGGTGCGGTCGCGGTGGCCGCACGCGGGCCGGCAGGCGCCGGGGCACCGAAGCCGAGCTCGGCACGCAGCTGCTCGACGCTCTGCGTGCGGTTCTCCGGCCGCACCGCGAGCGCGCGGTCGATCGCGGCCAGGAAGGCCTCGCCGTAGCGCCCGGCCGCCACACGCGACAACGGCTCGAAGGTGTCGTTGACCAGGCGTCCGATCGAAGGTGGCGGCGTACGGCCGGTGATCGCGTGGTAGACGACGGCGGCCAGCGCGTAGACGTCGGTCCACGGCCCCTGCTTCATGCCCGGGATCTCGGCGTACTGCTCGAGCGGCGCGTAGCCGGGCTTCAGGATCACCGTCAGCGCCTGGGTCATGTCGCCGATCACGTGACGCGCGGCGCCGAAGTCCACGAGCAGCGGCCGACCGGTGCCGGCCAGCAGGATGATGTTGTCGGGCGCGATGTCGCGGTGGTAGCACTGCTCGGCGTGGATCACCATCAGCGCCTCGGTGAGCGGCTCGAGCAGGGCACGCAGCCAGGCTTCGTCGGGGCGTCCGTCCATCTCGCGCAGCGCGTCCTTCAGCGTCACGCCCTCGATGAACGGCATCACCATGTACGCGGTGCCGTTCGCTTCCCAGAAGCGGTAGACCTTGACCAGCGACGGGTGGTCGAACTGCGCGAGCAGCCGCGCCTCGTTGACGAAGCTCTTGCGCCCGACCTCGAAGGTCTCGCGGTGCCGCTCGGACTTCACCTGCACCTGCGACCCGCCTGCGCGCGAGGCCAGCGCCGACGGCATGTACTCCTTGAGCGCGACGCGGCGCTGCAGCGAGTGGTCGTGCGCCTCGTAGACGATGCCGAATCCGCCCTCGCCGACCAGCCGCGTGATCTCGAACTCGCCCAGCCGCATGCCGACCGGCAGGCCGTTGCCGTGGTCGGGCACAGGCGCCGGACGACCGACCTGCTGCGTGCGGTCGTCTGTCGGCGACGGCGACGGCGGCGCCGGCGGGCCGGTCGGCCGGATCACGGTGCGGTCGTCGTCGGCGCTCATGTCTCGGTCGTGGGCGGCGCCGATTGTCACCGCGCCAGCGTCGCCGCGCCGAGCAGCTGCGCAACGAGCGTCGGCGCGGGCGTGCCGCGGCACGCCACCAGACGCGGCGGGCCCGCGTCCGGGCGCGCATGCCACCACGAGGTGCCGCGCAGTGCGCCGAGGCCGGCTGCGAACCCCGTGGCGGCGAGCACGCCCGCCGGGTCGGCTGCATCGACGCTGGTCGCGGCCTCGACGACCGCCCCGGCCGCCAGCGCGAGCGGCATCGGCTCGCCGGCGCACACCGGCTCGCGCATGCGCGCCAGCTCGTCCTCCAGCCGCTCGGGAGACCAGTCGTCCTGCAGCGCCTCGGCCGCCAGCTCGTCGAGCCGCGCCAGCGCGCCCCACAGCATCATCAGCGCGTCCGGCGACGACGGCGGCAGGCCCAGCCGCCACAGCAGCGTGAACGGGAAGTAGCGGCCGACGCGGTCGACCGAGGGCATCAGCACCCCGGCCCAGGCCTGAGCGGCGGCTTCGTCGCCGGGCCCGCCGGCACGCGCACCGGGCCATGCACCAGGCATCAGCACGAAGCGCCAGCTCGGGCTCGCGAGGTAGCGCGGCAGCCAGCCCACGGCATCGGCATCGCGCAGCGCCTGCAGGCCGGCGGCGAGCCACCCGTCCCAGCCCTCGACGACGGCCGCGTCGAGCCGACGCGACGCGAAGTCCCCGAGCGACGGCAGCTTGCCGTGCCAGCCGGGCGGCCAGGCGCTCGCGCTCACGTCGCGGTCACAGCGCGGTCGGGCAGCGGAACTGCTTGACTTCACGCAACTGGAACGGGTTGAACACGCTCGCCGAAATGACCTCGACACGAGCGCGTCGGCCGTCCAGGTTCATGACCACCGAGAAGCGCTCGGGCTGCTGCGTCGACGGCTGCATCTCGAACAGGTCGAAGAGCCGGAAGAGCGCCCACGGCCCCTCGAACATCAGCGCGGGCCCCGCGTTGCCCAGCCCGGTCGTGAGCCGGACCACCGAGGCCAGCCGCACGCTCGGCCAGGTGACGATGATCGAAGGCCCGCCCGACGTGAGCTTCTGGACCTGGCCGTCGATGTCGAGCTGCAGTTCGTTGAGAGACGGCTCGAGCTCGACGACGCGCATCTCGAAACGGAGCGCCGGCGCCTTGCCGCCGGCGCGGAAGAACACGTCGCGGATGCGCGCCGCGCGCTGGAACTCCGCAAGTGCCGCCGGTGCGACGGGCCGCGTCCCGTCGGCCAGCGGACGATAGCTCCAGGCCGGCGTGCTGGTGTCGACCAGGGGCGCGAGGCGCCGCTGGAAGAAGTCGTCGAACAGCCCGCCGACGCCGAAGAGCTGGCCGAAGTCGTCGGGCAGCACGTCGGCCTTCGAGCCGCTCGCGAACGGGTAGCGGCCGGCCACCGCCTTGGCGCAGAAGTCGGCGATCGGCTTGAGCTCGGCCGTGAGCCCGGCCCGCTCGACGTCGCGGCTCTGGCTCGCACCGGCATCGGCCAGCTGCGTCAGCATCGAGCGGATCGGCTCGGGCTGCTGGCCGGCGGCGACCTTCACCGCGGCAGCGGCGCCGCCCCCGGCACCACCCGCCGGCGGCGGTGCGCCGGTGGTCTGCGCTGCCTTGGTGGCGCTGAGCTGCACGTAGACCTCGTTGAAAAGCTTGACCGTGTCCTCGATCGGCGCCGGCTGACCCTCGACCTGTCGACGGATGCCGGCGAAGTGGTCGTCGACCATGCGCTCGATCGGTGCGCCGTCGGGACCGGTGCGCGGCTTGAACAGCCCCTTGGTCGCCTTGCCGATCGCAGCGCCGGCCTTGGCCGCCAGCTTGTCCCCGGCTCCCGGTGCCTCCTTCGGCGGCACCAGCGTCACCTGCTCGGCCACCGCACGCAGGTACTTGACCAGCGGCGAGTCGGGCGCCGAGACGATGCGCGCGACCTCGATGCTGCGGTCCAGGCCGGCCAGCCGCACCAGACGCACGTCGGCGAGGAAGGCGTCCCAGGTCTTGATGTACTCCTCGAGGTAGAGCCGCTCGACCTTGGTGGCGAGGGCATCGACATCGGGCTTCGCGCTGCCGGCGCCGAGCACCCAGGATTCCTCGCGCGCCAGCTGCGCGACGGCATCGTCGACCGCCGGCCGCAGCGCATCGTTCCAACCCGCCTTCGTGAAGAAGCCGGGGACTCCGCGCGTGAGCGGCTCGCGGCTCGCGCGCTCGAAGACCTGCGCACCGTTCGGGCCGGCCGCGCCGGCGACCGTGAACTCGGGCTGGGTTCCGGGCCGCCAGCCGCGCTTGATGCGGCTGTAGGCGCGGTACTCGAGCGGATAGGCGGCGAGCATCTCGCGCGTCGAGGCGACCAGCGCATCGTCGCGCGCCGGCGCGTCGCGCAGCGGGCCGAGCGCGAGCAACGCCGCAAGGTGCGCGTCGAGCTGCTCGCGCTGCGCGGGTGCCATCCGCCCGAGGTTGGCGTCCCAGTCGGCGGCGACCCAGGCCTGCATCGACGCGGCGTCGAAGTGCTCGGGCGCGTGCAGCATCACGTAGTGCTTCAGGGCCTCGTAGGCGTTGTCGAGGTCGGCCTTGCCGGTGGCGCGCAGGCGCTCCTCGAGGCGCCGCGCCAGCCTCGGGGCGAGCGACTTCTGCAGCAGCTGGTGGTAGGCGAGCTGCGCCGCCGCGTCGAGCTTGTCGCCCTGGTACAGGCCCAGTCCGTGGAGCAGCGGCGGGTCGTCGAGGTCGAGGCCCTCGATGCCCGCCGCGTCGCGCACCGCGGCCAGCGGCGCGGGCAGCGGCGAGACGTCGGCGCTGGTCGGCGGCGGCAGCGACTGCACCGCCTGCTTGAGCTCGGGCAGGCGCGCCGCCACCTGCGCGGAATGGTCGAGGTTGTTGGACCGGCTCGCGACCCAGCCGACGAGCACTGCGGCCGACGCCACGGCGATCGAGGCGAACGCGGCAGCGCGCAGCATCCGGCGCTGGCGCACCGCGGCCGGGTTGACCGCACCGAGCCCGGCCTCGGCGAACACCACCTCGCGCAGCAGGCGGTGCAGGAAGAAGCTCTTGCCGCGGCCGCCGGGCACGGCGCCGCCGCGGGCCTCCAGCCCGAGCGCGCGGCCCATCGTGCCCATCACGCGGTCGATCGGCGAGCCCTCCTGGGTGCCGCTCGTGAAGTAGACGCCGCGCACGCGCGGCGCGGTCTCGACCTTGCCCCCGCCCGAGAAGACCGCGCGCAGGAACTCGCCGAGCACGCCCTGCAGCGCCGCGAACTCCTGCGGGAACGCGAACATCGCGCTGCGCCGCATCACGTCGCGCTCGGCCTCGAGGCGGTCGACGAGCTGCTCGACCAGCCGCTTCTGCAACTGCTGGTACAGCGCCGCGTAGTCGCGCAGCGGATCCTCGCCGGGCGGCATCTCCGGGTCGAAGGTGAAGCCCCAGACCTGGTTGCGCTCGTCCTGGTTCAGCGACTCGAAGGTCTCGTTGAAGCCGCCGATCAGGTCGGCCTTCGTCACCAGCACGTACACCGGCGCGCGCACGCCGAGCTTGGTCTGCAGCTCCTGCAGACGCGCCCGCAGCTTGCCCGCGTGCTCGGCGCGCTCGGCGGCGCCCTGCTGCAGCAGGTCCTGCACGTTGACGGTGAGCAGGACGCCGTCGATGGGCTGGCGCGGCCTCGTCTGGCGCAGCAGCGCGAGGAAGCGGTCCCAGGCCGCGGCGTCGGTGTCGCGGTCGGACTCCTGCGTCGCGTAGCGGCCGGCGGTGTCGATCAGCACCGCGTCCTGGGTGAACCACCAGTCGCAGTTGCGCGTGCCGCCGACGCCGCGCACCGACGCCTTCTCGCCCTCGCCGAGCAGGAACTGCAGCCCGGCGTTGAGCAGCGCAGTGGTCTTGCCCGAGCCCGGGGCGCCGACGAAGACGTACCAGGGCAGCTCGTACAGGTACTGCCGGCCGCCGACCGCCTGGACCACGCGCGATCGGCCACCCGACGACCTGAGCCTCGACAGCGCCTCTTCGAAGCGCTGCGCCAGCACCTGCGCCTCGCGGTCGGCGGCACTCGGGCCGCCGCTCAGGCCGGCAAGCAGCGCGGCGTTGGTCTGACGGCGCCTCCAGGCCTTCCAGGCCCAGACGCCGACCCATATCGACCAGATCAGGACCAGAAGGCCGACGCGCGGGGCCAATCCCGCAAAGATCGGCGGCTCGCCCAGCGGCAGAAGCGGCAGCACCCACCAGACCAGGGCGGACAACGCCAGCAGGCCGACGGTGCCGATGACGAGGGGCGACAGCAGCCAGCCGAGGAAGTTCTTCATCGTGGAGCCCCCGTGGCCTTCAGCCCGCGGCGGCGGCGAGCGTGATCTCGACGCGCCGGTTGGCCGCGCGGCCCGCCGGCGTGCCGTTGTCCGCCACCGGCTCGGTGTCGGCGCGGCCCTCGGCGGTGATGCGTTCGGGCTTCACCGTGGCCGAGAGCAGGTCGCGCACGGCCAGCGCCCGGTCCTTGGACAGGTGCCAGTTCGACGGATAGCGCAGCGAGCGGATCGGCTGGTTGTCGGTGTGGCCGCTGACGACCACCGTGCCCGGCAGCTGGTTGAGCGCCCCGGCGATGCGACCGAACAGTTCGCGCGACCGCGCCGACACCACGGCGCTGCCGGGGTCGAAGACGCCGTCGCCGCGCAGCGTGACGATCGAGCGATCGGCGAGGTCCTTCACCTCGAGCCGACCGGCGTCGACGTCGGCCTTCAGCAAGGCCGCCAGTCGCGGTGCCGGCGGCGGCGGCGGCACCACCGGAGGCGGCGCCGGCGGTGCGGCACGCGCCTGCGCGGCGAGGGACTGCAGGGCGTGGAACGTGTCGTCGGTCTGTGCGTTCGTCGACAGCCGAAGCCCGACGAAGACGAGCATCAGCGCGAAGGCGGCGACCGCGCCGACCGCCCAGACGGGAATGCCGTCGCGCAGCCGCGGCGGCGGCGCCTGCACGCCCTGCCACTGCGTGGCGAGCGAGCGGTCGACCGGACCGGCCTGCCCCTTCAGCATCTGCGCCAGCCGCTGCCGCACGCCGTCGAGCTTGGCACGGCCGTCGGTCTCGACGCGGTAGCGCCCCTCGAACCCGAGCGCGAGCACGACATAGACGAGCTCGAGCAGGTTGCGATGCTGCGAGGGGTTCTCGGCCAGCCGGGTCAGGAGCTGGAAGACCTTCTCGCCGCCCCAGGTCTCGTTGTGGAACTGCACGAGCAGGCTCTGCGAGGACCAGGCGCCCGAGCCGCCCCACGGCGTGCTCGACGCCGCCTCGTCGAGGAAGGTGCACAGCACGTAGCGTGCGGCGATGACCTGGTCGTTGGGCAGGCCCTGGGTGCGCACCGCGGTCTCGAAGCGCTGCACCGCGTCGACCAGCGACGCACGCAGCACCCCGGGGTTCGGATGCCGGGCCATGCCGCGCAGCCTGGGCGCGGCCGACAGCAGCGGCGCCGCGGCCTGCACGAGCGGATTGAGGCTCGCCCAGGGCGGCAGGTCGGGAAGCGCGGCGTTCGCGGGGGGCGGCGGGGCGGGGGCCCAGCCGGCCGCTGGCGCAGCGGCGGCCGGTGCCGCACCCGGCACGCCACGGCCGGCGCTCGGCTTGATGACGGTGCGCTCGGACTCGAAGGCCGAGAACGGATCCGGTGCGTCGTTCGGGTCGGTCAAGGTCTCACTCCCGTTCGCTGCGTCGGCACCGGCCAGCCGCTTCGCCCGTCAGGTGCGGATGGCCCAGAACTCGAGCACGAGTCCGGGGAAGTCGCCGGCGATGTGCATCGCGAGGCCGCCCGACGTCTCGAGCTGCTTCCACAGGTCGTTGCCGCGCGTCTCCAGCTCGAAGTAAGTGAACCCGGCGTGATACGGGATCTGCCGCGGGGCCACCGGCAGCGGGCGCAAGGGCACACCCGGCAGCTGCAGGTTGACGAGGTCGCGGATGCGCTCGGCCGGGCCGATCTTGATCTGCGTCGGGAAGCGCGCGCGCAGCGCCTCGCCGGGCATCTGCGCGCTCACCGCGAGCACGAAGCTCGCGGTGCGCTGCAGCTCGATGTCGGGGATCAGTGCGACGCGCACGCCGTGGCGCCGGTCCTGCAGGTCGATCGGGATCGCCGTCTGCTCGAGAACCATCGACAGCGACTGCCGCAGGTCGCCGATCAGGGGCCGGAAGCACGCCGCGAGGTCGTCGTGCCTGTAGTCCGGGTAGGCCGGCGGCCGCCGCGCCTCGCGGAAGGTCGACAGTTCGCCGGCCAGGCCGAGGCACAGGTCGTACAGACGCTCGGGGTGCAGCACCGGAAGCCGTTGCGCGTGCGCGAACAGCGGCTGGAAGCGGTTGACGACCTGCAGCAGCAGGAAGTCGGCGATCTCGCCGATGCCCGCGCGGCCCGGCTGCGCGAGCCGCACGGCCAGCGCCTCGGCACGCTGCGCGAGCATGCCGTGCACCTCGCGCAGGTAACCGTCGAGCACCGCCTGTGCCGGGGCATGGAGCATCGGCGGGACGTGCTGCGCGTCGAGCACCACGCGGCCGTCGGCACGCCGCTCCACGAGCCGCGCCACGGCCAGCGTCGTATAGCCCTCGTTGGCCTGCCCGGCGAGCAGAAGCCTCAGGTTGAGCCGTCCGATCTGCAGCGGGGCTTCGCGCAGGCTGGCCGCATGGCTGTCGGCGACGTCGATGTCGAGCGCACGAAAGCGCGGCGGCATCGCGCCCCCACCGCCCTCGACATCGCTCTCGGCGACGCCGGGCCGGGCGCTCGGCACCGCCAGCACGACGAGCTGGTCGCGCGCGTCGGCCGGCACCTCGAGCGCCGGCGGCGCCGCGTCGTCGGCGGGCACGGCGAAGGCCTGGCCGTCTGGGAGCACGCCGCGCGCCGAGGCGATCGCGATCCGGCCCAGGTGCAGTGCGGCATCGTCGATCTGCAGCGCCGAGAAACCCCAGGCCCAGGCCGTCGTGGCGACGACGCGCGCATCGAGCTGCCGCGCGGTGAATCGGTCCTGCTGCTGGAAGTGCTGCGGCTGGAGGAACATGCCCTCCGTCCACATCACCTTGTTGTGCCACGTCATCGTTCGGGGTCGCGGGGCGGTGGGCAGCCTTGTGCCGGACGGCCAACGATACACGGCGCCCCGGGACGCGTCACCTGTCGTCGAGAGGCGGCGTCCCCGGCCGCGGATGGGAATGCGCGAGGCGATCTCGTGCGGAGCTATGATCATCGACGAACCGGGGCACGGCAGGCCCGTGCCCGTCGCGGTGTCGCGACCGGCGATGCCCCCTGATTGCCGGCGCCGCGGTCCCGGCGCCGCCGCCCGGCGTGCGGTTGGTGCCACGTGCAGCGAAAGGGTCCCTGCCATGTCGATTCGCCTCCACCTCCTCGTCGGTCCGGCGCTTCTGCTGGCGCTGACCGCGACCGTGATCGCCCAGCCCGCACCTGCCGTCGACGTCGGCAGCAACATCCCCGACCGCAAGGCCATCGCCGAGGGCCTGTTCCCCGAGGACGAATGCGAGCAGCTCAAGGCGGCCGGATACAAGTGCATGGGGTTCAAGCCGGCCGTGCGCTATTCGTTGCCGGCGACGTCGTTCGCGCTCGGATCGGCGGAACTGCCCGATCTGCTCAAGAAGCAGCTCGAGGTCTTCGCCGAGGTGCTCAAGGGCCGCAAGGGCAGCGACAAGGTGGTGCGCATCGAAGGGCACGCCGATGCCTCCGGTTCGGCCGCCGGGAACATGACGCTGTCGCAGCGCCGCGCCGAGGCGGTGCGCGACTACCTGGTGTCGCTGGGTGCCGACCCATCCATCCTGCAGCCGGTCGGACTCGGCGCCAATGCGCCGAAGAACTCGCGCGACCCGTTCGCGGCCGAGAACCGGCGCGTCGAGATCGGACGCGCGACGCCCCCGTCCTGATTCCGCGCGAACCGGGCGACGCGTGCGACGCGTCGCCGCCGGGTCAGGGAATCATGTGGTTCGTCTGGCCGGGGTAGCTGATCGTGATGACGCCGCCCCAGGCGCAGTTCAGCGTGCAGGTGTTGTTGAGCGCCGGCATGTTCGCCACCAGCACGGTGCTCGACCCCGGCGTCCAGGGCGCCGGGATGACGGGCGTGCAAGGCATCGGCGTCAGCACGCCGAGTGCCGCCGCGGTCGCCGACGCCACCGCCGGGTTGGCCATGCTGGTGCACATGCCGAACGGCGGGATGTTGGTGAACGGCACGTTGTCCATGATGTTGCCGGCGTCCATCATGTTCGTCTGCACGGTCTTCGGCGTCGCCGAGAAGGTGCTCGGCGCGACGCCGAAGCTGCACATCATCAGGGCCCCGGTGCACACCTGCATCGGCATCGTCGGTCCCCCCTCGCGTCGGCGCCCGGCGCCTCAGCCGCCGGCCGGCGCCGCCGCGCCCACCCGCACGGCGAGCGCGGTGAAGTTGTCATGGCTCGGCTTGCCAGCGGCGGCGCGCCCGACCTCGGACGCCAGCGCGGCGAGCCAGGACCGCGCATCGGCAGCATCCGCGAGCAGGCGCTCGAGGTCGCCGTCGTCGATGTACTCCCACAGGCCGTCGGTGCACAGCAGGAAGGTGTCGCCCGGACGCACCTCGTCGTCGCCGTCGCCGCCGCTCACCTCGAGCAGCCGACCATCGATGCCGAGCGCCGAGCGCAGCTCGCTGCGCTTGGGATGGGTGCGCAGCTGGCCGCCGGCGATCAGCCCGGCGTCGACCAGCGACTGCACGAGGCTGTGGTCGAGCGTGCGCCGCAGCACGCGGCCGTCGCGGAACCAGTAGAGGCGGGAATCACCCGCGTGCGCCCAGTGCGCGCGGTGATCGACGAAGTCGAGCACCAGGCACACGGCGGTGCTGTGCATGTCCTGCCGCGGCGTGCCGGGGACGCGCTGACCGATCAGCGCCTCGTTCGTGCGGCGCAGCGTCTCGGACAGTTCGGCGGCGTTGTGCGTCGGGTGCTCGGCAAAGCGGCCGATCAGCTCCTGCACGACGATGCGCGAGGCGATGTCGCCGCCGCCGTGGCCGCCGGCGCCGTCGGCGAGCACGCAGCACAACGCCCGCTCGGAGCGCCAGTGCCCGCAGGCGTCTTCGTTGTGGCGGCGACCGCCACGGTCGCTGACCAGTGCGACGTCGAGAGCGAGCATCGCCGCTGCCCCGTCCATCAGCCGCGCGGCTCGTGCTGCAGCCGCTCGAGTTGCTCCTCGTAGGCGCGCAGGAAGGCCTTGCCGAAGAGCTCGTCGAAATCGTCCTGGGCCTCGCGGTTGAGCTGGGCGTACAGCTCCTGGAAGCGCTCCCACAGCCGCGCCTTGCGCGTCGAAGGGATCAGGCTCGCGAGCGCCGACCCCCTGGTGAGCTGGCCCTCCAGCTGCGCCGGGTCGAATCGCTGCAGCACGCCCTCGAGCGCGGCGCGCATGCCCGCCATCACGCCGAGCTGGTGCGCGCGCAGGTCGTCGAACGCGTCGCGCACCGCCGGCGCCGGCGCCATGAAGCCGGGCGCGGGCGGCCCGAGCAGGTGCTGCAGCGCGACCTCGACCGAGGGCGAGAACTTGAGCGGGTTGTTCTCGCGCGCCACGATCATCGTCATCTGCGCCCGCATCTCGCGCTTGAGCGCCGCCCGTGCGACCAGCAGTTCGACCGCGCCGCGGACCGACTCGCGAAGCAGCTCGCCGACCAGGTGCATCCGAGCCGGGGTCAATGCCTCGATGCGCAGACCCGGCGCACCGAGCCCGTCGAGCAACGCGGCCAGCAGCTCGTCGGGCGCGGCTGCGGCCGCTGGCGCCGGCCTCGCCGGCGCCGGTGCCTGCACCGACGGGGCCACGGCCGGACGCGCCGGCGGCTCCGGCGACGCACGCCGCACGCCGGGCACGGTGCGCGGCGCCGCGTGCGGCTCGACAGGAGCGGCCTCGTCCCAAGAGAAGACGGCGCCGGCGGGCTTGATCACGGTAACCGGCACGTCGACCGCGGCGGCGGGCGGCAGTGGCATCGGCGTGTGCAGTTCCGAACCCTCGTCGCCGATGGTCGCGGGCGGCGCCGGACGCGGGCCCTGCGCCAGCGCGCGCAGCGGATCGGCGTCGCCGGCCGTCCCCGGCTGCAGGCGCAGCGCCTGCGCCGGCGCTGCGCCGAGCGGGTCGGTCCCGGGCGTCATCGGGCCCAGGCCGAAGAGGTCGTCGATCGACTCGGCGCGAGGCGGCGCCGCGATCGGCAGCCCGAGTCCGGCGGCCGGGCCCATGACCGGGCGCGCGGAGGACTGTGGCTCCGGCGCGAACGGATTCCAGTCGTCGGGAATCACGGGTGCGGCCGGTGC
>JALORQ010000158.1 GCA_025458805.1 Rubrivivax sp. | reverse complement strand
AAGCCGGGTTGGCCGCGTCGTCGCGCTGCATCGCCTGGGTCGCCGGGCTCATGTCGTCGATGCCGGAGCGGCGCGGCTCGCCCGCCATGGCCGCCGCCACGAACAGCAGTAGAGCAAGCGCCGCCGGCTTCACTTGGTGATGATCTCGACGCGCTCGCGGTGGGCGAAGCCGCGGTCGCCGCTCCAGTCGACCGTCAGCGTGCCGTCGCCATCGACCCGCAGCGGAAACACCAGGTAGGGGTTGGCAGCGATCGCCGGGTGCAGGTCGGCGGCGAACACCAGTTCGCCGTCGAGCCGCGCCTCGCCGCGGCGGATTGCCGGCGGCAGCGTGACGAGGGCGCGCTGCGTCGCCATGATGTCCTTCGGATCAGGATTCGACGCATGCGGCCAGCTCGCGATCACGTCGACCGCGGCGCGACAGCGGCTACCAGCGGTTGATGGCTTAGGTCGCGACGGCCCCTATCAATAGCGTCTGGCCCTCGAGCGGCGATTTGGCCACCAGATCGGCACCCAGGTTGCCGCCGGTCCCCGACCGGTTCTCCACGACGACGTTGCCGATGCTCTCCTTGACGCGCTCGGCGAGCGTACGCGCCGCGATGTCGAGCGGCCTGCCGGGCGGGTAGTGCACGGCGAGGCCGATCGGCGGCGCCTGCGCGCACAGCGGCGGGGCAGAGCCCAGGGCGGCGAGAGTGGCAATGGCCGTCCCTACGGCACGGCACTGAGTCAGGGCGATGCTCCGCTGACGCGGGGCGAGAGGCCGGTCAACTTCAGTTGCAGTCGCGAATCATTCGCGTTATTATTCAGAACTCATGAAAGCGGGTGTCTCTCATCGGGTAAGGGATCGCGACATCGCCCGCCGAGTGCATGCCGAGTGCATGCCGGGTGCGGCGGCTTCGACGCGGCGCGGGACGATATGCGTGTCGGTACCGCCTGCAGCGTCTGCCTCGAGCACGCACAGTCCTGCTTCGGCGCGCATGCTGGCAGGGGCGACCGTGGAGCCTGCCCAGGCGCTGCTCGCTGCGGTGCGGTGGCGCCGGCGGCATGAAGCGCGGTCTCGCGCCACCTGTGGTCGTCGCACTGGGTCACGCCCCGGCGTTGTCCGCCGCGCCGCCCGCGCTTGTGCAGCCGCGCCGCGTGTCGAGCCGCGAGCTTCTCTGCGGGCATTTGGAGATCGAGCACGACGCGCAGATCTGCCGTCATCTACCGGTTGCGACCCGCATCGCGTGGAAAGCCGATCCGACGAACCAGCCACCCAGACGGCGACCACGCACCCGCCAACCGCCTGCCGCGCTTGGCCGTTGCCCCACCACCTGAACCTGCCTGACCGACGATGAACCCTCTTGTCTCCGAACTACCGCCACCCGCCCGTAACGCGACCCGCACTCCAGCCCCGCAATCCCGTCAGCGCCGCGGTCGCGGGCGACGTCCCGCCGTCGCCGTGCTCGCGATGGCCACGCAGGCCGCGATCGCCGCCGAGCCCATCATCGTTGCCGACGCGGGCAGCCAGACCATCGAGATCACCGGGCGGGTCGAGCGCAATCCGTTCGCCGAGAGCACGCTGTCGGTCACCGGCACGCAGACCGACATCCTGCGGATCCCGCAGTCGGTCAGCGCGGTGACGAAGGAGGTGATCCGCGAACAGGGGCTGCTTCGGTTGAACGACATCGCGCCGTTCGTGGCGGGCGTCAACGAGTTCTCCGTCTATGACGACATCACGATCCGCGGCTTCCGCAACTACGACGACCGCCGCGTCAACGGCCTGCGCACCTACAACAGCTTCTGGAAGCAGCCTTTCATCGCGCACCTCGAGCGCGTCGAGATCATCAAGGGTCCCGCGTCGGCGATGTTCGGCGACGCCAACCCGGGCGGCACCGTCAACCTGGTGACCAAGAAGCCGTTGGCCGAGACGCGGCGCGAGGTCGAACTGCGGCTCGGCAGCTACAGCAAGGCCTACGCCGCGATCGACCTCACGGGCGCGGCTGACGCGGATTCGCGCTGGCTGTACCGGCTCAACGCGGCCGTCGAGGACTCGGAGTCGTTTCGCAACCAGTACTTCCAGAAGGGCTGGCTGCTCGCGCCATCGATCACCTGGCTGCCCACGCCGACGACGCGCATGAACCTCGACATCGTGCACGTCGACGACCGCTCGGTGCTCGACCGCGGCCAGCCCAACATCGACGGCGCCGGCGAGCTCGGCCTGGTGCCGATCGAAGTCATGGTCACGCAGCCGGGGGACCGCCTGGACACCACGGACACCTCGGTCGCGCTCAGCGTGGAGCAGGCGATCGGCGACGCCTGGACGGTGTCAGGCGCGCTGATGCGCTACCGCTACCGCGAGAAGCTGCAGGAGCACGGGCTCAACTACTACATCACGCCGAGCTTGATCGACCTGTACGCGACCGACCGCGACTCGCGCGCCGACACGACCAACGCGACGGTGCGCGCCGTCGGCGTCCTGGCCACGGGCCAGGTCCAGCACACGCTGGTGATCGGCGCCGACGCAGCACGCCGCGAGGACTTCCAGGACGATGCCTACACCCCGAGCGACACGGTGGGCACGTTCGACCTGCTGGCGCCAACGTACACATCGCGCGACTTCGCTTCTTACCAGTACATCCGCGGCCAGTACGGCGGCGAACTGCGCACGACTGGCGTATTCGTGCACGACACGGTCAGCGCCGGCCACTGGGACGTTCTGGTGGGCCTGCGGCACCAGCGCTACGAGACGACGCCGCTCGGCGAGCCGAAGCAGACGAGCCGCATCACGCTGCCGAGGCTCGGCGTCGTCTACCGGGCCTCGCCCGACGCCAGCGCCTACGGCGTCTACACGACAGGCTTCCAGCCGCCCGAAACCTACGCCAACGTGCCCGAGCGCGGGGGGCCCTTCGACCCCGAGGACAGCCGACTGTTCGAGGTCGGCTGGAAGCAGCGGCTGTTCGACGATCGCTTGCTAATCACGGCGTCGGCCTACGAGATCGTGAAGGACAACGTCATCGTCTACGTCGGCTTCATCGATGGTCAGGATGTGTACCGGCAGCGCGGCCGCGAGCGGGCGCGCGGCGTCGAGCTCGAGGCCGCAGGGCGCCCGATCCCGGCGCTGCAGGTGCTGGCCAACCTGGCGTACAACGACGCCCGCATCGTCGAAGACGAGGACCCGGCGCTGGTCGGTGCGGTCAAGGAGGGGGCGCCGCGGGTGGCGGGTACGGTGTTCGTGCGCTACGACTTCGCGAACGGTTTCGGCATCGGCGGCGGCCTCACGCACGTCGGCGAGCGCGAGACCTTCGACCGGCCGCTGCAACTGCCGGCGTACACCGTCGGCAACGTCGCGCTGTACTGGCAGCGCGATGGCCTGGCGCTGCAGCTCGCCGTCGACAACGTCACCGACGAAGTCCACTGGAGCGGGGGCTACAACTACGGGCGCGTCTTCCCCGGCGATCCACGCACGGTGCGCTTCGCCGCCTCGCTGCGGTTCTGAGGCGGGACGCCCGATGCCGCGCCGCACCTGGGTCCTCGCCCACCGCTGGGTCGGGCTGGTGATGGCCGGCTTCCTCGTGGTCGTGGGCCTGACCGGCGCCCTGCTCGCCTGGTACCACGAGCTCGACCGTGCGTTGAACCCGGCGCTGATGCGTGCTGCCGCAGTGCCCGCGGGCAACTCGGCGCTCGACCCGCTGGTGCTGCGCGAAAGGGTGGCGGCGCAGGTGCCGGACGCACTCGTGCACTACGTGGGCCTGAAGCGCGAGCCCGCCGAAAACGCGGCCTTCTATCTGGAGCCCCTCCCCGGCGCCGCGCCGCTGGTCCACGACGAGGTCTTTGTCGATCCGCACACCGGCTTCATCGTCGGCGCACGCCGCTGGGGCGACATCGGCGCGGGCCTGACCAACCTGATGCCTTTCGTCTACCGCCTGCACTTCGAGCTGGCACTCGGCCGCATCGGCGCCATCGTGCTCGGCGTCGTCGCGCTGCTGTGGACGATCGACTGCTTCGTCGCCGCTTGGCTCACGCTGCCGCTGCGCAGATCTCGCCTCGGTGGCCGCAGCTGGTGGGCCCGATGGGCGCCCGCTTGGGCGGTTCGCTGGCGCGGGGGAGCAATGCGCGTCAACTTCGACCTCCATCGCGCCGGCGGGCTGTGGCCCTGGGCCATGCTCCTCGTGCTGGCGTGGAGCAGCGTGGCCTTCAACCTCGGTGACGAGGTCTACCACCCGGTGATGCGCACGCTGTTCACGATGCAGGGCGACCCGCGCGACCGGGCACCAGTGCTGCCCGAGCCGCTGGCACATCCACCGATGGGGTGGATCGACGGGCTGGCCGCCGCGCGCGCTCACGTCGCCGGCCTCGCAGCTCGCGAAGGCTTCGCCGTCGTCGAGGAGAGCAACTTCGCCTACCACGCCGACAAGGGCGTGTTTCACCTGCGCGTGCGCAGCACGCGAGACGTCGCCGAGCGCCACGGTCAGACAGGCGTCGTGGTCGACGCACGTGACGGGCGGCTGATCGGCAGCTTCGTGCCGACCGGCAAGGCTGCCGGCGACACCGTCACGACGTGGCTGCTGGCCTTGCACATGGCGGCCTTCTGGGGCCTGCCGATGCAGCTGTTCGTGACAATAGTCGGCGTGGCCGTCGCGATGCTGTCGGTCACCGGCGTCGTGATCTGGGCCCAGAGGCGACGCTCCCGCCGCTCGCGCGTGGCGCTCGCCGCCGTGCCGCCGGCTCGCGCGATCCAGCCATCGAACGAAGGCGATTTCCGATGACCCTGTCCGAACTTCAGGCCGATCGCGCCGCACTCGTCGTGCGCGTGCTCGAGGCGGAACACCAGAGCGACTGGGCGCGCCAGCTCGCCGAGATCGGGTTCACGCCCGGCGAGCCGGTACGCGTGCTCCGCCGCGCCGCGCTCGGCGGCGATCCACTGGTCGTGCGCGTCGGCAGCGGCACCTTCGCGCTGCGCCTCGCCGAAGCCGCCTGCGTGCAGGTGCACCCGATCGACGGCTGAACCCGCTGGTACTGCCGACACCGATGCCAGCCATGCCCGCCATCCGCGAAGCCAAGATTCATGTCCACCCGGCGGGCGCGCTGGTCGCGCTGCTGGGCAATCCGAACTGCGGCAAGACTGCGCTGTTCAACCGCCTCACTGGCAGTCGGCAGAAGGTCGCCAACTACGCCGGTGTGACCGTCGAGCGCAAGGAGGGCCGCTTCGCGACCGCCGCCGGTCGCGCACTGCGCCTGGTCGACCTTCCCGGGGCCTACAGCCTCGTGCCGCGCAGCCCCGACGAGCGCATCACACGCGACGTGCTGGCCGGCGGCGCTGCTGGCGAGAAGAGGCCCGACCTGGTGCTGGCGGTCGTCGACGCGACGCAGTTGCGGCGCCAGCTCCGGTTGGTGCTGGCCGCGCGGCGGCTCGGCCTGCCGATGGTGGTGGCGCTGAACATGTCCGACCGCGCAGAGTCGCTCGGCCTCGCTGTGGACGCCGCGAAACTGTCGCAACTGCTCGGCGCGCCGGTGGTCCGCACCGTGGCGATCAGCGGACAGGGGCTCGATGAGCTGACGCGCGCGCTCGACGATCCGGCGAGCTGGCGAGCGCGCAGCGACCTCACCGCCGCCGCGGCGGATCCGGCCGACGATGCGGCGCGTGTGCAGCAGATCCTCACTGTGCTCGGCATCGCCGATCTCGTGCCCGACGAACCGGGCGACCGTATCGATCGCATCGTGCTGCACCCGCTGTACGGCCCGCTGCTGCTGGCGCTGCTGCTGTTTCTGATGTTCCAGGCGGTGTTCGCCTGGGCCGGGGCGCCGATGGGGTGGATCGAGGCCGGCACCGCATGGGCAGGCGAACACGTCGCCGGCCTGCTGCCCGAGGGCTGGCTGCGCAGCCTGCTGGTCGACGGCATCGTCGCCGGCGTCGGCGGCGTGCTCGTCTTCCTCCCGCAGATCGTGATCCTGTTCGCCTTCATCCTGGTGCTCGAGGACAGCGGCTACCTGCCGCGCGCGGCCTACCTTCTCGATCGACTCATGAGCGGGCTGGGGCTGTCCGGCCGCAGCTTCATCCCGCTGCTGTCGAGCTTCGCCTGCGCGATCCCCGGCATCATGGCCACACGCACCATCGCCGATCCGCGCGACCGTCTGCTCACCATCGCGCTCGCGCCGCTGATGACCTGCTCGGCCCGACTGCCGGTGTACGCACTGTTGATCGCCGCCTTCGTGCCCGAGCGCGAGGCGTTCGCGCCGCTCGGCATCGGCATCGGGCTGCAGGGGTTGGTGCTGTTCGTGTTGTACCTGGCCGGCATCGCCGGCGCTGCGGCAGTCGCCTGGGTGCTCAAGCACTTCACGACTCGCGGGCAGGTGCGCACGCTGATGATGGAACTGCCGGCCTGGCACTGGCCGCACCTGCCCAATGTGCTGCTCGGCCTGTGGCAGCGGGTGATGATCTTCCTGAAGCGCGTGGGCGGGATCATTCTCGTGTTGACGATCCTGATCTGGTTCCTCACCTCCTATCCGGCGCCACCGCCGGGGGCCGCGGGGGCTGCCATCGAGTACAGCTTCGCCGGCCTACTTGGCCGCGGGCTCGAGGTGATCTTCGCGCCGATCGGCTTCAACTGGCAGATCAGCGTCGCGCTCGTGCCCGGCATGGCGGCGCGCGAGGTGGCGGTGAGCGCGCTCGGCATCGTGTACGCCTTGTCAGCCGCCGGCGACGGCACTGCCGACGCGCTGGTGCCGTTGATCGCCGGCCAGTGGAGCCTGGCCACCGCGCTGGCACTGCTGGCCTGGTTCGTCTTCGCGCCGCAGTGCCTGAGCACGATCGCGGCGATAAGACGCGAGACCGGCGGCTGGCGCATGCCGGCGCTGATCACCGGCTATCTCTTCGTGCTCGCCTACGCCGCAGCCGGGGCCACGTACCATGCCGCGCGAGCGTTGGGCGGCGGTTGAGGGCGGCGGGCAACAGGAAGGTCGATGCGTACGCCCGCCGACAACGCTCGCGCATCTGCCGGCGACCGGGCTCGAGCGGTCGGCCTGCCTCGAGGTCCTGCAGCATCGAGGTCCGGAAGGCGCCGAGCCGGCGCGTCACGGCGTGCCGCTCCTCGGGCTCCTGCTCGATCGGAATGCCGAACGCGGCGCCCAGGGCACGCGCCTCGCGCATCACCGGGCTGCAGAAGGCGCGCACGAGCGGGTCGTCGAGGATGCGGTCGGCCGTGGCGACGGCCT
>JALORQ010000029.1 GCA_025458805.1 Rubrivivax sp. | reverse complement strand
CCGCGAGAACGAGACCGTCTACATGGTGATGAACTACCTGCAGGGCGACACGCTGCAGGACTTCATCGTCACCGCGCGCGACCTCAAGCGCGACAAGGTGTTCCGCGAGAGCACGATCCGCAGCCTGTTCGACGAGATCCTGCGCGGCCTGCGCATCGTGCACCAGCACAAGATGCTGCATCTGGACATCAAGCCGGCGAACATCTTCATCACCAACGACAACAAGGCGGTGATGCTGGACTTCGGTGCCGCTCGCGAGGTGCTGAGCAAGGAGGGCAACTTCATCCGGCCGATGTACACGCCCGGCTTCGCCGCGCCCGAGATGTACCGGCGCGACGGCGCACTCGGCCCGTGGACCGACATCTACGCGATCGGTGCCTGCATCTATGCCTGCATGCAGGGCTATCCGCCCAACGATGCGCCGCAGCGCCTCGAGAAGGACCGTCTCGCGCTGAGCCTGTCACGGCTGCGCAATGTCTATTCCGACAACCTGATCGAGGTCACCGAGTGGTGCATGTCGCTCGACCCGCTGTCGCGTCCGCAGTCGGTGTTCGCGCTGCAGAAGGAACTCGCGCGCGAGACCGAGCGTCGCTACACCAAGCTCACGTTCTCGGAACGCCTGAAGCTGCAGCTCGAGACGCTCAAGAGCGGGGCGAAGCCTTGATGCCCGTCCACGGGGCCGGACGGTGAGGTTCGCCGTCTACCAGGTCAGCCGCAAGGGCGGCCGCGAGAAGAACGAGGACCGGGTCGGCTATACCTACACCCGCGACGCCGGCCTGTTCGCCCTGGCCGACGGCATGGGTGGCCATCCGGACGGCGAGGTGGCGGCGCAGATCGCGCTGCAGACGCTGTCCGCGCTCTTCCAGCGCGATGCGCGCCCGCGACTGTCCGACCCGCAGCGCTGGCTGCACGATGGCGTGGTGGCCGGCCACCACCAGCTGCTGCGCCACGCGAGCGAGCGGGGCCTCGACGACACGCCGCGCACCACCGTCGTGGCCTGCGTGCTTCAGGACGGGGCGGCGCACTGGGCGCACTGCGGCGACTCGCGGCTCTACGTGGTTCGCGGCGGTCGTCTCGTCGCGCGCACGCGCGACCATTCGTACTCCGAGTTGCAGGAGACGCTGTCGCATGTCGTGCCCATGGGCGAGCGGCTCAACCGCAACGTGCTCTTCACCTGCCTGGGCAGCCCCGGCAAGCCCGTCATCGACACCGCCGGCCCGCTGCGGCTGCAGCCCGGTGACCGCGTCCTGCTGTGCTCCGACGGCCTGTGGGGCAGCGTGGCCGACACCGAGATCTGCGGGCAGCTCGCCGCGCGCACGGTGGCCGACGCGGTGCCCGAGCTCGTCGAGCAGGCCCTGCGCAGCGCCGGCGACAAGAGCGACAACGTCACCGCGCTGGCGATCGAATGGGAAGGCGGCGGCGAAGGCGAGAGCGGCATCTCGACGCTCGAGCTCGGCGAAGAGACCTTCGCATCGACGATCCAGGCCAGCCTCGGGGCCGGCGCGCCCGCCGACGACCTCGACGACGCCGAGATCGAGCGCTCGATCCGCGAGATCAACGAAGCCATCCAGCGCTCGTCCCAGAAGCGGCGCTGAACCCGGCCCGGTGCGACGCGCCGAGCCCCGCTGGACACCCACGATGACCCCGACACGATCCCACGGCCGCGATGCCGGCGCGCTGCGTCCGGTCACCCTCGAGCGCGGCCACACCCGGCATGCGGAAGGCTCGGTGCTCGTCGCCTTCGGCGACACGCGCGTGCTGTGCACCGCATCGGTCGACGAGAAGGTGCCGCCGCACAAGCGCGGCAGCGGCGAGGGCTGGGTGACGGCCGAGTACGGCATGCTGCCGCGCGCCACGCACACCCGCGGCGACCGGGAGGCGGCAAAGGGCCGGCAGAGCGGCCGCACGCAGGAGATCCAGCGCCTGATCGGGCGCAGCCTGCGCAGCGTGGTCGACCTGGGGGCGCTCGGCGAGCGCAGCATCGTCGTCGACTGCGACGTGCTGCAGGCCGACGGCGGCACGCGCACGGCGGCCATCACCGGGGCCTTCGTCGCGGTCCACGACGCGGTGTCGTGGCTGCTCGCGCAGGGCCGCATCGCGCGCTCGCCGATCCTCGACCATGTCGCCGCGGTCTCGGTCGGCATCGCGGGCGGCGTGCCGCTGCTGGACCTCGACTATGCCGAGGACTCGGGCTGCGACACCGACATGAACGTGGTGATGACAGGTGCCGGCGGCTTCGTCGAGATCCAGGGCACGGCCGAGGGCGCACCGTTCTCGCGCGCGCAGATGGACGCGATGCTCGACCTGGCTGCGCGCGGCATCGCGGCGCTCGTCGCCGCGCAGCGCGCCGCGCTCGCCGGCTGACGCCGATGCGGCTCGTGCTGGCGTCGAACAACGCCAAGAAGCTCGGCGAGCTGCGGGCGCTGATCGCGTTGCCGGGCGTGGAGCTCGTCGCGCAGGGGGCGCTCGGCATCGCCGAGGCGGACGAGCCGCATGCGACCTTCGTCGAGAACGCGCTCGCCAAGGCGCGGCACGCGGCGCGCGCCTGCGGCGGGCCGGCGCTGGCCGACGACTCCGGCCTCTGCGTCGATGTGCTGGGCGGGGCGCCCGGGGTCGATTCGGCGCACTTCGCGCCCTGGCCCGAGGACGCGCTGCCGCCTGCCGACCGCGAGGCCCGGCGGCGGCTGCAGGATGCCGCCAACAACGCGCTGCTGCTGCAACGCCTGGCCGGGGCGGCCGACCGCAGCGCCGCCTTCGTCAGCACGCTGGTCGCTTTGCGCCATGCCGACGACCCGGAGCCGCTCGTCGCCACCGGGCGCTGGGCCGGCATGATCCTGGAGACCCCGCGCGGCAGCGGCGGCTTCGGCTACGACCCGCTGTTCCTCGTGCCGGCGCTCGGCGCGGCCGTCGCCGAGCTCGACGCCGCCACCAAGAACACCCACAGCCATCGCGCGCGAGCGGCGGCGCGCCTGCGCGAGCTGCTGCGCGAGGCCTGGCGGCCGTGACCGCGGCGCGCGGCGCGACCGGCGTCGCCGCCAGCGGCGCGGCGGCACCGGGGGGCACCGAGGCCGCCGCGGCCGCGATGCGCTTCGTGCGGCCCGGCGCGCTGCGGCTGCCGGCGCCGCCGCCGCTGGCGCTGTACGTGCACCTGCCGTGGTGCCTGCGCAAGTGCCCGTACTGCGACTTCAACAGCCACGAGCCGCGCGACGGCGAGCCACCCTTCGACCGCTACCTGCAGGCGCTGGTGGCCGACCTCGAGTCCGCGCTGCCGCTGGTCTGGGGCCGCCGCGCGACGAGCGTCTTCATCGGTGGCGGCACGCCCAGCCTGTTCGACCCCGAGCGCATCGCGCGCCTGCTGTCGGACCTGCGCGCGCGCCTGCCATTCGAGCCCGGCTGCGAGATCACGCTCGAGGCCAATCCGGGCACCTTCGAGCGCCAGCGCTTCCGGGGCTACAGGGACGCCGGGGTGACGCGGCTGTCGATCGGCGTCCAGAGCTTCGACGACGCGATGCTCGGCGCCATCGGCCGCGTGCACGACGGTGCGCAGGCCCGTGCCGCGGTGGCCGAGGCCGCGGACTGCTTCGACACCTTCAACCTCGACCTGATGTACGCGCTGCCCGGCCAGGGCCCGGCCGCGCTCGCGCAGGACCTGGACACCGCGCTCGGCTTCGCGCCGCCGCACCTGTCCGTCTACCACCTCACGCTGGAGCCGAACACGGCATTCGCGGCACGGCCCCCGGCCGGGCTGCCCGACGACGACCTGGCCAGCGAGATGCTCGACCTCGTCGTCGGACGAACCGCAGCCGCCGGACTCGGGCGCTACGAGGTGTCGGCGTTCGCGCGCGACGGGCACCGCTCGGCGCACAACCTCAACTACTGGACCTTCGGCGACTACGTCGGCATCGGCGCCGGTGCGCACGGCAAGCTCAGCTTCCCTGAACGCATCGTGCGCCAGGTCCGCTGGCGCGAGCCCGCGACCTACATCGAGCGCGCGCTGGCCGGCGCACCGGTGTCCAACGAGTACGAGGTCGCCGCGCGCGACCTGCCTTTCGAGTTCATGCTCAATGCGCTGCGGCTGCGCGAGGGCGTCGACCTGCGGCTGTTCGCCGAGCGCTGCGGGCTCGGCGCGCAGGTGCTGGAGCCGGCGCTCGCCGTGGCCGAGTCGCGCGGCTGGCTGCGACGCGATGGCACGCGTGTCGAGCCCACCGCGCGCGGATTCGACTTCCTGTCCGACGTGCAGCAGCTGTTCCTGCCCGACGCCGCCGGCTGAACGCCGCGGCGGCCGCCGCCTGCGCGCGTCAGACCCGCGTCGTCGCGAGCCCGGCGGTGCTGCGCAGCCGTTCGATCAGGCGCGCGGCGATCTGCGCCAGCGGCAGCACCTCGTGCACCGCGCCCTGGGCGATCGCCTCGCGCGGCATGCCGAAGACGACGCAGCTCGCCTCGTCCTGCGCCACGTTCCAGCTGCCGGCGTCGCGCATCGCCCGCATCGCCTTCGCCCCGTCGGCACCCATGCCGGTGAGCATCACGCCCAGCGCGTTGGGACCGACCACGCGCGCGGCGGACTCGAACAGGACCTCGACGCTCGGCTTGTGGCGGTTGACCGGCTCGCCGTCGCGCACGCGGGCGATGTAGTTCGCGCCCGAGCGCTCGACCGTCAGGTGCAGGCCGCCCGGGGCGATGTAGGCGTGGCCCGGCAGGACGCGCTCGCCGTCGACGGCCTCGCTCACGCGGATGCGGCACAGGCCGTCGAGCCGGGCGGCGTAGCTCCGCGTGAAGCCGGGCGGCATGTGCTGCGTGATCAGCACCGCCGGCGCGTCTGCAGGCAGTTGCACCAGCACCTCGCGCGTGGCCTCGGTGCCGCCGGTGGAGGCACCGACGAAGATCAGTTTCTCGGTCGACATGCGTCCGATCGCGGTCGGTGCCGGTGACCGTTCGCCCGCCGGCATGCCCGAGGGCGCGGGCGCCGGCGCGGCCAGCCGCCGCACGCGCGCCCGCGCCGCGGCGCGGATCTTGTCGGTGATGTCCTGGCCGAGCTGACGCAGGCCGTCGGCGACGCCGATCTTCGGCTTCGCGACGAAGTCGACCGCGCCCAGCTCGAGCGCCTTCAGCGTCACCTCGGCGCCGCGCTCGGTGAGCGTCGAGACCATCACCACCGGCATCGGCCGCAGCCGCATCAGGCGCGACAGGAAGTCGATGCCGTCCATGCGCGGCATCTCGACGTCGAGCGTGATGACGTCGGGGTCCAGGCTGCGGATCATCTCGCGCGCCGCGAGCGGGTCGGCGGCGGCGCCGATGCAGGCCATGTCCGGCTGGCGGTTGATGATCTCGGCCAGCAGCCCGCGCACCAGCGCCGAGTCGTCGACGACGATGACGCGCGTCTTCATGTCCTTGCGGCCGCGGCTAGAACAGGTCGACCGAGCCGCCCGCGGCGTCGGGCGGCGGGGCGCTGCGCACCGCGCGTTCCTGGGCCGCGATGGCGTCGCCCTGCGTCGCGGCCAGGCGCTTGACCATCGCCTTGCCGCTGGACGGCAGGAAGCACACCTTGCGCGGGTGCACGTCCATCACGTCCTTGCTGACGACGGTGATGCGCTCGGTGCGCAGGTAGTCCAGCACGAACGCGGTGTTGCGCTCGCCGACGTTCAGCGTGCTCATCCCGCTGATGACCGCGCCGCCGCCGAACACCTTGGCCTCCATCGTCGAGCGCGTGGCGCCGCGCTTGACCATCTCGCCGATCAGCAGGTCCATCGCGTACGAGCCGTACCGGCCGCTGTCGGCGCCACCGGCGGCATCGGGCAGCATGAAGTGGTTCATGCCGCCGATGCGTCGCTGCCGGTCCCAGAGGCAGGCGGCGATGCACGAGCCCAGCGTGGTCATGACGAGGATGTCCTCGTCGTGGACGAAGTACTCCCCCGGCAGCACCTTGACCGCGTCGTTGCGGAAGTGCGCATCGAAGAAGAAGAACGACGCCTCGCCCGGACGCCTCGGCCGCGCCTTCAGCGTCTCGAGCCGGCTCGGCGCGGTCGAGGCGGCGGGGGCGGGGGTGAACGGGCGGCCGGCAGGCAGGCCGCTCGCGGCAGTGACGGGCATGTCGGCTTATCGGCCCGATGGCCGGCGCACTTGAGCCACCCGCTTCGGGCCGCTAGATCCGCTCGTAGACCGTCTTGCCGCGCAGCCTGAACAGATCGCGCGCGTCGGTGAAGTTCTCCGAATGGCCGACGAAGAGCAGGCCCCCCGGACGCAGCGCGGCATGCATGCGCTCGAGCACCCGGTGCTGCGTCGGCCCGTCGAAGTAGATCATCACGTTGCGGCAGAACACGAGGTCGAACGGTTCGCCGAGGGCCGCCCACGACGTGCTCATCAGGTTGAACGGCCGGAAGTCGATCATGCGCGCCAGCTCGGGGCGCACGCGGATGCGTCCGGCATTGGCACCCGTGCCGCGCAGGAAGTGGCGCTTCAGGCGCTCGGGGGTCAGGCCGCGCGCGTCCGCCGCGTAGACGCCGCGACGCGCGGCGTCCAGCACTTCGGTGTCGATGTCGCTGGCCAGCAGCCGCACCGCGGCGCCGACGCCCAGCGACTCGACGACCGTCATCGCGATCGAGTAGGGCTCCTCGCCCGTCGAGGCTGCGCTGCACCAGATGCGCAGCGGGCGTGTCGCCCGCGCACGCAGGTCGCCGTGCAGTTCGACGAAGTGGTGCTCCTCCCGGAAGAAGGCGGTGAGGTTGGTCGTCAGGCAGTTGACGAAGGCCTGCCACTCGGCGTCGCCGCCGCCCCCGTGCTCCAGAGCGTCCAGGTAGTCTCGGAAGCTGCGGTGACCCGTCTCGCGCAGCCGGCGCGACAGGCGGCTGTACACCATCGCCTGCTTGCCGGCGTGCAGGCTGATGCCGGCGCGCCGGTGGATCAGCGCGCGGATGCGCTCGAAGTCGGCCGGGGCGAGCGCGAACTCGGCTTCGGCGACGGGCATCGGCGCGAGGGACATCGGGCAGGGTTGTCGGTAACGGCGATCGACGCGAGATCCGCAGTCTCGTCGGCGGCTGTCCGTCGTTGCGCGCGGAACAGCGGCGCCGGCGCACCGCAGTTCCGGCGGAATGCGCCCGCCCGCTCGCTACACTCGCTGCCATCGCTACGTGCGCCGTGCCCAGCCGGCCGCGCCCACCCGCTTGGACCGTCCCCCGGATCGACCTCCGTCCGCCGCGGAGATGCCTGCTGCGCCGCTGCAGTTCGAGCAGGCGCTGCGCCTGCTGCGCCAGTCGGGGCACGAACTGCCACCGGTCGAGACGGGAAGCCCGGTCTGGATGCAGGCGGTCATCGACGCGCTGGTCGACCTGTCCAGCCGGGACGCGCTGACCGGGCTGGCCAATCGGCGCGCGTTCGACGTGGCGCTGGCGCGCGAACTCGACCGCGTCGCGCGCAGCGGCGAGCCGGCGCTGCTGCTGATGCTCGACATCGACCACTTCAAGCGCATCAACGACCGGTACGGCCATGCCGCGGGCGACGAGGTGCTGCGCTGCGTGGCTCGTTCTCTCGCCGACAGCGTCCGCCCGATGGATCTCGTCGCGCGCACCGGAGGCGAGGAGTTCTCGATCATCCTGCCGAACTGCGCCACGGCCTTCGGCGAGACGGTGGCCGAGCGCGTGCGCCGCCGCGTCGAGGCCACCCCGGTGTCGCTCGCGGCCGGGCCGTCCGTGCAGGTGAGCGTGAGCGTCGGCGGCGCCTTCGCGCCGGCCTGGGTGCGCTCGACCGCGGCGCTGTGGATCGAGCGTGCCGACCAGCAGCTCTATCGCGCGAAGGCGCTGGGCCGCAACACCGTGCAGCTCGAGCCCGCGACCGTCTCCATCGTCAGCAACGAAGAGAAGCGGCTGCTCTTCGACGCGTCGCAGTTCCAGGACTTCGAATGACCCCCGTTCCGGCCGTCGCCGTCCCGCACCCGCGCATCGTCGCCATCACGAGCGGCAAGGGCGGGGTGGGCAAGACCTTCGTCGCCGCCAACCTCGCGGCCGCGCTCGCGCGGCAGGGCGAGCGCGTTCTCGTCCTCGATGCCGATCTCGGGCTTGCCAATCTCGACGTGGTGCTCAACCTGTTCCCGAAGCTGACGCTGCACGACGTCTTCACCGGCAAGGCACGGCTCGAGGATGCGATCCTGCCCGCGCCCGGCGGCTTCCAGGTCCTGCTTGCCGGGTCGGGCATGGTCGAGTACTCGCGCATGACGCCCGAGCTGGGCGATCGCCTGCGGCAGGTCATCGCCGACGTGGCGCCGCGCTTCGACCGGGTGCTGCTCGACACCGGCGCCGGCATTTCCGACGTGGTGCTCTACACCGTCTCCCTTTCCGGCGAGGTGGTCGTCGTCGCGACCCCCGAGCCGACCTCGCTGGCCGACGCGTACGCGACGATCAAGGTGCTCGCGGCGACGCAGGGCCGACGTCGCGTGCAGCTGGTCGTCAACCAGGCGCGGCGTGCCGGCGAGGGACGCGCGGTGCGCCAGCAACTGCAGCAGGTGGTCGACCGTTACGTGAACCCGTCGCTGGACGCGCCGGTGCGCATCGAACTGCTCGGCGAACTGCCCGTCGACCCCTGCGTGCGCGAGTCGGTGCAGCGGCGGGCGCTGCTCCTCGAGTCCCAGCCGGGCAGCCCGGCGGCGATCGCGATGGTCGGGCTCGCCTCGCGCTGGCTGGAGCGCACGTCGTGAGGCCGGCCTGCAGGGCGAGGCAGCCGGGATGAGCCCGCCCGCCGACGACACCGGGCGGCGCGCCGACGGCGATGCGCCGACGCCGTTCGGCCGGCTGGGCGGCGAGCCGGGCGTGCGCGCGCTGGTCGACCGCTTCTACGACCTGATGGACCTGGAGCCGGCCTTCGCCGGCATACGGCGCCTGCATCCCGCCGATCTCGACGCATCGCGCGACAAGCTGTTCTGGTTTCTCTGCGGCTGGCTCGGCGGGCCGAATCACTACATCGAGCGCTTCGGTCACCCGAGGCTGCGCGCGCGACATCTGCCGTACCCGATCGGGCTGGCCGAGCGCGACCAGTGGATGGCCTGCATGATGTCGGCCATGCAGGAGGCCGGCGTGGAGACGCAGTTGGCCGGGCGGCTGGCCGAGGCCTTCTTCGGCACCGCGGACTTCATGCGCAACCGGGGCGGCTGACCGTCCGACAGCTGCTGCTCCGACGCGCCCCTCCGGCCACACTCCCGACGTCGCCCGCTGCAGCGCGCCCGCTCCGTGAACCCGCCCGAGCCCCAGACTGGCCGCGATCTGTCTGCCGCACTGCAGTCGGTCTTCGGCGGCAGCCCGACTGCGGCGCTCCTGCTCGGCGCCGACGGTGTCGTGGACTGGTGCAACGACGCCGCGCGCCGGCTGCTGCCGCGCGCGGGACCGCGGGCCTCCCTGCCCACCGCCCTCGAGCCGTCGCCGCAGGCGGCCGCCGCGCTCGATGCGGCCCGCGTGGCGGGCACGCCGACGTGCATCGACATCGATCGCGGCGGCGCCGCCGTGACCGCGGTCGAACTGACACCGTTGCACGGCGGCGCGGCACTGCTGCTGCTGCACGAGCGGATCTCGTCGCCGGATGCGGCCTCGGCGCCGGCGGACGCGCTGCGCGAGCGGCTCGACGCGGCGCAGGAGTACGGTCGGCTCGGCGTGTGGGAACGTGACCTGCGGACGCTGCGCGGGCACTGGGACCGACACCTGCAACGGCTTTGGGGCCTGCCCGATGGCGCCGGCACGCCCGAGTTCGACGCGGCGATGGCAGCGGTCGTCGACGAGGACCGGGCGCGCGTGTCCGAGGCCTTCCTGCGCTCGCGCGAGGCCTGCGGACACTACGAGTCGCGCTACCGCCTGCGCGGCGGTGACGGCAAGCTTCGTCACGTGCACTCGCAGTGGAAGGTGCTCCCCGGCGCCGACGGCAGGCCCGCCCGCGCGGTCGGAACCGTGCTCGACGACACCGAGACCTGGCACCTGGCGCGCGAGCACGCGGCCACCTCGTCGCAGCTCGCGCTCGCCGTGCAGCTGTCCAACCTCGGGCTGTGGCGCCACGACCTGCGCACCGGACTCATCGAGCTCGACGGCATGGCGCGCGCGCTTCTCGGCCTCGGCGAAGGGCCGGGCGTATTGCCTGTCGACGCGCTGCGGGCGCTGATCCATCCGGAGGACCTGCCGCGCGTGCTCGAGGTGGGTCGCGTGGCGCTGGAGGCCGTGGGCGGCACGTTCGACGCCGAGGCCCGGCACCGCCTGCCCGGAGGTGGCTGGAGGCATGTCATGACGCGCCGCGTGCTGCAGCGCGATCCCGACGGCCGGCCCCTGGCTTTCGTCGGCGTGGTGCTCGACATCGGGGCGCGCGTCGCCGATTCGAGGCGCGGCGAGGAGCTGGCGCGCCGCTTCGAGTTGGTGACACGTTCGGCCGGCATCGGCTATTGGGTGCTGGAGGGGCATGAAGAGCGCGCGAACTGGAGCGACGAGCTGCGCGCCATCCACGGGCTGCCCGACGACGCGCCCGTGCCCACGCTGCACGAGTGGCTCGAGCACCATGTGCACCCCGGCGATCGCGACGAGGTCGCGGGCCGGCTGCGCGAGTGGAGCCGCGGGTCGAGCGGCAACCTGCTGCTCGAGATGCGACTGGTTCGCCCGGACGGCGAGGTGCGCGAGGTGCTGACCCACCAGCGTGTCGAGATCGGCGGGCCGGCGCCCTGGCTGTTCGGCGTCGTCATCGACGTCACGGAGCGTCGGCTGGCCGAGCGGGCCCTGCGGCAGGCCAACGAGCGCGCCGCGCTGGCAGCCGCAGGCACGGGCATCGGCACCTGGGAGCTCGACCTGCACACCGGACGGGCGGTGTGGGACGAGCAGATGTGGCGTCTTCGCGGGCTCGAGCCGCGGGCCGATGCGCCCGATGAGGCCGGGCGGCTGGCGGTCGTGCATCCCGACGACCGCCAGGCGGTCGGGCGCGTCGTTGACGAGATCGTCGCCCGCTCCGGTCCGGCCAGCCACGAGTTTCGGGTCGTGTGGCCCGATGGCACCGTGCGCTGGCTGGCGTCGCGCTCGACGACGGTCGCCGACGATGCCGGCGCCCCGCTGCGGCGCATCGGCGTCAACTGGGACGTCACGGACCGCCGCGTCGCCGAGGCCGCCCAGCGCGAGCGGGAGGTCGCCGAGCGCGAGAGCCAGGCGAAGTCGCGCTTCCTCGCGCGCATGAGTCACGAGCTGCGGACGCCGCTCAACGCGGTGCTCGGCTTTGCGCAGCTCCTCGTCGCCGACGAGGATTCCGGGCGAGGGGACGCCGTCGAGAGGCGGCGCCGGCTGTCGCTCATCGAGGATGCGGGCCGGCATCTGCTGTCCCTGATCAACGATGTTCTCGACCTGACCAGCCTCGAGAGCGGCGAGATGCGCGTCGACCGGGTGGCGGTGGCGGTGCGGCCGCTGGTCGACGCGGCACGCGCCCTGGTCGAGCCGCAGGCCGCGGCGCGCGCGGTCGTGCTGCAGGCGACGGTCGGCGACGACATCGCGGTGACGGGCGACGCGACCCGTCTGCGGCAGGTGCTGCTCAATCTGCTGTCGAATGCGGTCAAGTACAACCGCCCGGGCGGACGGGTGCGCCTCGACGCGGCGCGGCGGGATCACCAGGTGCGACTGCGCGTGCGGGACGACGGCCGTGGGATGACGGCCGGCCAGCTGCAGCACCTGTTCGAGCCGTTCAACCGCCTCGGCATCGAGCGCGAGGGCATCGAGGGCACGGGCATCGGGCTGGTCATCGTTCGATCGATCGTCGAGCGCATGGGCGGGCACATCGAGGTGCGCAGCGAGCCCGGCGTCGGCAGCGAGTTCACGGTCTGGCTGCCGGCGGCCGCGATCCCGCCCTCGGCACCCGCGGACCGGGCGCTCGCGGCCGCTGCGCCCCCCGAAGAGGCCATGCCGTCGCCGGCAGGGCGCCGGCGACGGGCCGTGCTCTACGTCGAGGACAACCCGGTCAACGCGCTCATCATCCGCGAGCTGCTCGCCCGAAGGCCGGATCTCGAGGTCCATGTCGCGGCCGACGGTGCCGGCGGCATCTCGTGCGCGGTCGATCTGAGGCCCGAGCTGGTGCTGCTGGACATGCAGCTGCCCGACATGGACGGTTTCGAGGTCCTGCGTCGGCTGCGCGCCGATGCGCGCACGGCGGGCATCCCGTGCGTCGCGCTCTCGGCCAACGCCATGCCCGACGACATCCGGCGTGCGCTCGACGCTGGCATGGCCGGCTACTGGACCAAGCCGCTGGACCTCGGGGCCTTCATGGGTGCGATCGACGCACGCTTCGGCCCGGCGCCGTGAAGGCGCCGGGACGCCGTCAGGCCGGGGTTGCCGCGGTGTCGTGCTCGACCAGGCCGCGCTGTCGCAGCAGCGGCATCACCGTCGGCGGGCGCCCGCGGAAGGCGCGGTACGCGGCGCCAGGTTCCAGGCTGTTGCCGCTGGCGTAGACGTAGCGCCGCAGCCGTTCCGCGACTGCCGGGTCGAACGGGCTGCCGGCTTCGCGGAAGGCGTCGTAGCCGTCGGCATCCAGAACCTCGGCCCACAGGTACACGTAGTAGCCGGCCGCGTAGCCGGAGCCCGAGAACAGGTGCTGGAAGTGCACCAGCCGGTGGTTGGTGCCGACCGCGGGCGGCAGCCCGCGCGCGGACAGCAACTCGGCCTCGAAGGCGCTCAGGTCGGCCGGCGGCTCGGCCTCCCGCCGCGCATGCACCGCCATGTCGGCGATGGCGCTGGCCACGTAGCGCACGGTCTCGTAGCCCTGGTTGAAGCGGCTCGCGGCGTCGAGCCGCTCGATGAGCCGCTCAGGGATCGGCTCTCCGGTCAGTGCGTGCCGCGCGTGGCGCGCCAGCACCTCGGGCTCCTCGATCCAGTGCTCGAAGATCTGCGACGGCAGCTCGACGAAGTCGCGCAGCACCTGCGTGCCGGCGAGCCGCGAGTAGCGGACGTCCGACAGCAGCCCGTGCAGCCCGTGGCCGAACTCGTGGAACAGCGTGCGCGCGTCGTCGAGCGAGAGCAGCGTCGGCGAGCCGGGCGCGCCCTTGGCGAAGTTGTTGTTGTTGAGGATGACGGGCAGTGCCTCGATGCCTTCGACGCCGTTGCGCGACTGGTCGCGCAGGCTGCTCATCCAGGCGCCGCTGCGCTTGGTCGGGCGCGCGAAGTTGTCCTGCAGGAAGATGCCGACCGTGCGGCCGTCGCGGTCGCAGACCTCGTAGGCCCGGACATCCGGGTGGTAGACCGGCAGGTCGGGTCGCGGCCTGAACGCGAGCCCGAACAGGCGGGACGCGCAGTCGAACGCGGCCTCGACCACGCGCTCGAGCGGGAAGTAGGGCTTGACCTCGGCGTCGTCGAGTGCGTATCGCTGCTGGCGGACCTTCTCGGCCCAGAAGCGCCAGTCCCAGGCCTCGATCTCGTGGTCGGCGCCGGCCGCGCGCATCGTCTCGACGAGCGCCTGGCGCTCGCGCTCGACCGCAGCCAGGGCCCGCGGCCAGACTTCGCCCAGCAGTTGCTCGACCGCGCCGACGCTGCGCGCCATCGTGTCGGCGAGCGCATAGTCGGCATAGCTGGCGTGGCCGTGCAGGCGCGCCTGCTCGGCCCGCAGCCGCAGGATGCGCCGCGCGATCTCGCGGTTGTCGTGCTCGCCCTCGTGTTCGCCGCGCGACACCCAGGCCCGCCAGGCGCGCTCGCGCAGGTCGCGGCGCTCGGAGAAGGTCAGGAAGGGCACGATGAGGGAGCGCGCCAGCGTGATCACGCATCCCTCGGCGTGCCCGCGGTCGGCCGCCGCCTGGCGGGCGGCGTCGCGCACGAAGCCGGGCAGACCCGCCAGCTCGGATTCGTCGCCGAGCCGAAGCTCGAAGGCCGACTCGTCGTGAAGCACGTTCTGCGCGAACTGCGTGGTGAGCTCGGCCAGCTCCTCCATCACCTTGGCATAGCGCTCGCGCTCGGGAGCGGCGAGGCGGGCGCCCGAGCGCACGAAGTCGAGGTGCACGCGCTCGAGCAGCCTGCGCTGCTCGTCGTCGAGCCGCAGCGTGTCCGCGCGCGCGGACAGCTCGTCGACGCGCGCGAACAGCGCCTGGTCCATGTACACGGCGCTGTAGTGCGCCGCCAGCGGAGCGGCCATCTCGCGCTGCACTGCCTGCAGCTCGGGGCTGGTCTCCGACGCGGTCAGGTTGAAGAAGACCGACGCGACGCGCTCGAGCAGTCGGCCGGAGCGGTCGAACGCGGCCAGCGTGTTGTCGAAGTCGGGCGCCGCGGCCTGTGCGGCGATCGCCGCCAGCTCGTCGCGGTGCGCCTTCATCGCGGCGGTAAACGCCGGCACGAAGTGCGCTGGCCGCACCTCGGCGAACGGCGGCAGCCCGAACGGCGTGCGCCAGTCTGCAAGCAGCGGATTCGGTCCGGTGGACGTGGCCGGCAGCGGCGGGGGATGCGTGGTCATGGTGGTCCTCTTCAGCGCCCCTGTCGGATGGCGATCTCGTCGTCCTCGCGGTAGCGGCGGTTGCCGCACTCCTTGAGCCAGAGCTCTCGGTCCTCTTCGATCGTGCGCACGGTCGTGTTCAGCGCTGCGTTACGCTCGTTCCAGCCTTGCTCACGCGCGCCGAGCGCTTCGGCACGCGCGTTGAACGCGCGGATCGCCTCCTCGGTGGCAGAAACCAACTGCACGCGCTCGCCCTCGAGCGCCTGCTGGTCGGCTTCGATCTGGCGCCGGTCGCGCTCGAGCTGGCTGCGTTCGCGGTCGGCCCGGGGGCCGCTGCCGCCCGACTCGTTGAACGCCTTGACGCGCGCGCTGTAGTCGTCCACCCGCTGCTTGAACGCCGCCTGCTTGGCTGCGAAGGCGTCCAGCGTCTGCCGTCGCTGATCGAGCGCGCTTCGCTCGGCGGTCAGCGCGTCGCGCTCGGCGACCAGCGTCGCACGCTCGGCGTCGAGAGCGGCGCGCTGGTCGCCGAGGCCGCCGATGCGCCGGTTGATCTCGTCCTGCCCGCTCAGGCAGCTGCGGAGCTGTTCGCGGGTCAGCAGCGCGCCGCTGCCCTGGCCCATCTTCAGAGGGGCCGAGGGTGCAGGCGACTGGGCGAACGCGATCGTGCCCGCGAGCACGCCGACCAGGCCGATCACCCGGCGCGTGGCCGCACTTCGGATCATCGCTATCCTCTCCATCGGTTCCGGATTCCGGCCGACCCGGGCCAAGGGGCGGCTCCGGGCAATGCCGGGTTCCGATGATGCCACCGGGCACGCGGCTGCGCCGTCCGGGGGCGACCCGCTGGGCGGGAAGATGCAGGAGGACCTCGCATGGACGCGAGCACGACAGGCACCGAGACGATCACGCTCGGCGGAGGCTGCTTCTGGTGCCTGGAGGCAGTCTACGAACTGGTCGACGGGGTGGTCGCGGTGGAGTCGGGCTACAGCAACGGGCACGTGCAGCGGCCCACGTACGAACAGGTCTGCGGCGGCGACACCGGTCATGCCGAGGTGGTGCAGGTGAGCTTCGACCCGTCGCGCATCGGCTTGCGCGAGATCCTGGAGATCTTTTTCGCGATCCACGATCCGACGACGCCCAACCGGCAGGGGCACGACGTCGGGCCACAGTACCGGTCGGCCATCTACTGGCACGACGACGCGCAGGCGGCCGTGGTGCGCGAGGTCTGTGCCGAGGCCGATGCGGCGCACCGCGGCCGGCTCGTCACCGAGCTCGCGCCGCGCCGCAACTACTGGCCTGCCGAGGCCTACCACCAGCACTATTTCGCGCGCAATCCGGGGCAGGGCTACTGCGCCTTCGTCGTCGAGCCCAAGGTCGCCAAGTTTCGGCGCACCTTCGAGTCGCGCCTGCGTCCCGGCTGATCGCGAGGGCGGCCGTTCAGAGCGCGGCGAAGCCGCTCGGCGGGCCGCTGTCGAGGAAGACCGCGTCGAGCCGCCGGCGCATCGCGTGGCGCAGGCGGCGGCTGTCGGTGTCGGGGTGGTCGAGCTCGGCGAAGATCGCCGAACGCAGAAGCCACAGATCGACCGGCTCTTCGGCGGCGCGGACCTGCGCGCGCAGCCAGTCGGCGCGCCGGCCCGGGCGAAGCGCGGCGACTGCGTCGAGGAACGACGCCTTCAGGTCGACGAACGCTTGTCGAGCGGCGATTCGGGCGAGGCGATCCTGGGGCAACCCGGCCCCATGGAGTCCCGGAACGCTCACGTAGTGCCGGGGTGCTGCGGCGGTCATCGCGGCGAGAGAGGCACGAAGCCCGAACGCGGAGCCCGGGTCGGGAAGTGGCGGTCGAGATCGGCAACGCGTCGCTCCGCCTCGGCCTGGTCGTGTCCGACGCCGACCGCGTGGTAGATGGCAGGTCGCAGATGCCAGAGCTCGCGCAACGAACGCGCGCTCGCGACGCGCTTGCGCAGCGCATCGGCATCGTCTCCGTCCACGTCGACCAGCGCGACGAGGAACTCGTCGCGCACCGCGGGAAGGCGACTGACCGGCGGGGCGGCGTCCTGCGGCGACGGCGCCAGAAGCCAGAACAGCAGCCGCTGCCAGGCCGATCCGGGCGCGCAGCGCAGCGACGGCGGCATCGCCTCCGGGCGCAGCCGGCTCGGGTCCGCGAGCGTGGTTCGCGGCGTGTTGCGGAAGATCAGTCGGAGCGTGCTCATGTCCGTGATATCGGACACGCTGCGTGCCGACCTGAGCCATTCTTGGGGCCCGCCGGTGGCGCGGAAACAGCGAACAGCGGGCCGCGGACCGGGCAGTTCGCCGCGGCCCGCCCGGCCCGGCGGCCCGGGTGGTCAGGTCACGCCGTGACGGCGCTTGCGCTCGGCGGTGTAGGTCCACCAGGGCCGCGGAGGCGCACCGTTCATGAAGTCGACCGCGGCCATGAAGGTGTCGAGAACGCAGGGATCCTGCCTGCGCCCGAGGGCCTCGCCGAGAGCGCGATACAGGTCCAGCGCGTCGCGGCCGGCGAGGTCGCCTGGCTCGACGATGCCGATCTGGCGCAGATCCCGAGCAATCGAGGCGCCGATGTTGGGGAGCTGCTCGAGCCGCTTGCATTCGCCCGCGTGCGCCGCCTTGCGCGGGCCCGCGGGGCGTCGCGGCTCGACCCGCCGGACCGTGCCGTACGACGGCACGCGCGCTGGCTCGAGCAGCGCGCGGTCGTCACCGGATGGGTCGCCCGCCGGCTTCACCGTCAGGTCATCATGTTGTTGCGGATCAGCCCGACGGCGATGCCCTCGAGCGCGAAGTCCGGCGTCCCGGGAGGCACGTGCAGCGTGTCGAAGTCGGGGTTCTCCGGGATCAGCTCGATGCCCACCCTGGTGCGGCGCAGGCGCTTGACCGTGACCTCGTCGCCGAGCCGCGCGACGACGATCTGTCCGTTCTTGGCGTCGGTGGCCTTCTGCACGGCGAGGAGGTCGCCGTCGAGGATGCCGGCGTCGCGCATGCTCATGCCGCGAACCTTGAGCAGGAAGTCGGGGCGGCGCGGAAACATGCTGGCCTCGACGACGAAGGTCTGGTCGACGTGTTCCTGGGCGAGGATCGGGCTGCCGGCCGCCACGCGCCCGACCAGCGGCAGCGTGAGCTGCGCCAGGCTGGGCAGGGGCAGGGAGAACTGCTTGCCGTGACCGGCCAGGCGCGCCGCATTCAGCGCACGCAGTGTGTCAGACTTGAGCCGGATGCCCCGCGACGTGCCCCCGACGAGTTCGATGACCCCCTTGCGGGCCAGCGCCTGCAGGTGCTCCTCGGCGGCGTTGGCCGACCGGAAGCCGAGTTCGGCAGCGATCTCGGCGCGCGTCGGCGGCGCGCCGGTGCGCTCGATGGCGCTTTGCACGAGGTCCAGGATCTGCTGCTGTCGCGGCGTGAGCTTGGGTTCTTCGGTCATGCGGCGGCCTCGCTCTCGGTGGCCCGCGACGACGGCTCCGGCCCTTGCGGGCGCAGCGCGAACGAACGCGGCGTCTGGACGTTTGTCCAGTGGTGTGATTCTATACAGAGGTGGCGGCGGTGCAAGCCCTTGCAGGTGACCGCCGCGTCGTCGTGCTCGGCACGGGCGGCACCATTGCCGGCGTCGCGCTGCGCGCCGACCGCGTCGCGGGCTATCGGGCGGCGGCGCTGGGCGTCCAGTCGCTCGTCGATGCCGTGCCGGCGCTGAGCGGCATGGCGCTCGAAGCCGAGCAGGTGTCTCAGGTCGACAGCAAGGACATGACGCCCGAGATCTGGCAGACGCTCGCCGCGCGCTGTCTGCACCATCTGGGACGGCCCGACGTGGCCGGGATCGTGGTGACGCACGGCACCGACACCCTCGAGGAAACCGCTTGGTTTCTCGAACGCGTGGTGGCGCCGTCACGCCCGGTCGTGCTGACCGCCTCGATGCGTCCGGCGACGTCGATGTCGGCGGACGGACCGCTCAACCTCTTCGAGGCGGTGGTGGCCGCGCGCATCGCCGCGCTGCACGGCGTCAACGCGGCGCTCGGCGGGCGCGTCATCGCGGCGGGCGACGTGCGCAAGGTGCACGGCTGGCGGCTCGATGCCTTCGGCGCCGGCGACGGCTCTCCGCTGGCGATCTTCGAGGATGGCACGCCGCGGCTGCTCCGCGAACGCCCGCCCGCGCGCCGACATCCGGGCGCCGACCGCGCGCTGGTCGAGCCGCCCCGGCACTGGCCCGCGGTCGACATCGTGACGAGCCACGCCGGGGCCCGCGGCGCGACGATCGACGCGCTGGTGGCCGCGGGCGCCCGCGGCATCGTCATCGCCGGCACCGGAAACGGCACCGCGCACGCGTCGCTGGAGGAAGCGGCGCGACGTGCGATGGCGCGTGGCGTGCAGGTCCGGCGCGCGTCGCGCTGCACGCTCGGCGGCGTCATCGGCACCGGCGACGGGCGCCTGCCGTCGTACGGCGGTCTGACCCCGGCCCAGGCGGTCGTGGAGCTGAGGCTCGACCTGCTCGCGCTCCCGGACTGAACGGTGCCCGGCCCGGGGCGCCCGACGTCAGGCCGCGCGCCGGCGACGCGCAAGCGCTCCGACCGCTCCGAGCCCGGCCAGCAGCAGCGCCCAGGTGCCCGGCTCGGGAATCGCGCTGACCTCGTAGACCGCGACACCGGCCTGCAGCACGCTGTCGATGCCTCCGACCTCGGTCTCGATGCCCTCGCTGAAGATCGCGAGGTAGGTCTTGCCGCCGCTCGTGAAGGTGGTCAGGCCTTCCGGGGCACGCAGGCCGTTCTCGTCGACGATGAAGTCGACGAAGCTGGCATTGCCCGGGTCGGTGATGTCGTAGACCGCCACCGCCGACTTGGTCGTGCGCTCCAGGCCGATGAAGGCGTAGGTGCGGCCGGCGATCTCGGCCAGCGCCACGCCCTCGGGTTCGACGCCCTTGTTGTCGCTGCGGCCCTCGTCGTACAGCCCGCGCGCGATCGCCTCGGCATCGAGCTCGTCGCCGCTGTCGAAGACGATGTTGCCGTCGGCGTCGCGGATCGAGAACGAGCGCGCGCCGAACGCGTACAGATCGTCCTTGGTCGACTCGCGCGTCGAGACGGTGAGCCGCGACAGTTCGCCGCTGGCGCCCAGCGAACTCGCCCGCGCCTCGTCCTGCCCGTCGGCACGCGCGTCGCCCTCGTTGGCCATCACCAGGTACGTGGCGCCGTCCTTGGTGTAGGTCGCGATGCCGTCCGGCTGGTACAGGCCCTTGACGGGCACGTTGCGCAGCGCGAGGTTTCCGCTGTCGCGGTCGCTCGGGTCCATGCCGTTGCCCGGCAGGCTGTGGTCCTTGACGCCGAGTCCGGTGATGGTGGTGACGCGCGGCGTCGCCGCGCCGAGGTCCACGGTCGCGATCGCGTTGGCCTCCTGCAGCGTGACGAAGGCCTTCTTGCCGTCGGCCGAGAGCGTGATGTACTCGGGCTCCCAGTCCATCGTCGTGCCGCCCTTGATGCCGTCGAAGGTGCGGATGTGGCTGCCCTTGTACTGGATCGAGCCGCCGAAGCCGACGCGTGTCTCGGCGCCGCTGGCGACGTCGATCACGCTCAGGCTGCCGCGCGGGTCGACCAGGCTGCTCGGCTCGCCTTCGTTGGCCACGACGACGCGGCTGCCGTCGGGGGTGAAGGTGAGCATGTCCGGCAGCGCGCCGACGGTCACGCTGCGCGTCAGGCTGCGCGACGGCAGGTCGTAGAAGAGCACCTGCCCCGGGTCGGTCTTGTTCGATGCCGCCACCGCCACTGCCGCGGTGTTGCCGAAGACCGCCACGCTGTTGACTTCGCCGAAGCCGGTCGCCAGCGTGCCCTTGAACTCGCCGGTGAAGGCGTCGCGGATCGAGACGCCGAGGAAGTCGCCGATCCACAGTTCGCCGGTGGCGGCGGCGAACGACCCGATCTCGGAGCGTGCGGTGCTGCCGAGCGCGCCGGATGGATCGGCGAACGACCAGGCCTGACTCCACTGCAAGGGGCCCGCCGCGAGCGCGGGCAGGGCGGCGGCCGCGGCAGCGGCGGCGACGAGGGTTCGGCGCAGGGTCTTCATGACGGGGTCGTTCCGGGTTCGTGACGAGACCCGGGATGCTCTGCACCGTCCGTGACGCTTCCGTGACAACGTCACGCCACATCGTCGTCCCCCCCCTGCCCGAGGGGGTGATGCCCGTCGCCGGTCAGGCGACCGAGAGCTTCACGTCGACGTTGCCGCGCGTCGCGTTCGAGTAGGGGCAGACCTCGTGCGCCGCCGCGACCAGCGCTTCGGCGTCGGCGCGCGGCATGCCGGGGATCGAGACCGTCATCTCGACCGCGATCGAGAACGCGCCGGCCTTGCCCGTCATCGGGCCGATCGCGACGTCGGCGGTGATGGTGACCTCGCCCGGCAGCCTGATCTTCTGGCGCCCGGCGACCGCCTTGATCGCCCCGATGAAGCAGGCCGAGTAGCCCGATGCGAACAGCTGCTCGGGGTTCGTGCCGGGGCCGTCGTCGCCGCCCAGTGCCTTCGGTGTCGACAGCTGCGCCTTGAGCCGGCCGTCGGACGACTCGGTGGTGCCGGCGCGTCCGCCGGTGGAAGTGGATCGGGCGGTGTACAGCGCCTGGTCGATGGGCATCTCGGACTCCTCTGGATCGTGAAGGGAACGCGCCGCGGTCGGACGGCGAGCCGAGGTCGGCCCGTCGTCCCCGCAGCTGCGGGATTCTGGGCGATCCGCGGATGCGGCGCCGAACCGGCCTCGCCGGGCCTCAGCGGCAGAGCGCGATCGCCGCGGCGGCCGCGCGCGCCATCGCCGCGTAACCCTCGGCGTTCGGGTGGATGGCGTCGGCCTTCAGCGTCTCGTCGCCCAGCACCTCGGCGACGACATCCTCGATCACGAGCAGCCCGTCGCGCCGGGCGAGTTCGGCGTACAGCGGGTGCTCCTGCGGGCGTCCCACCACGGCGCCGAGGCCCGGCTCGGGGATCGCGAAGACGATGGGGAAGGCGCCGCTCTCGCGGATGCGATCGACGATCGAATCGATCTGCGTGCGCGTCTGCGTCTCGGGCACGCGGCGCAGGAAGTCGTTGCCGCCGATCGTCAGCAGGACCACCGCCGGCCGGTGCTCGGACAGCTCGTCGCCGATGCGTGCCAGCAGCCCGGCGCTGCGTTCGCCGTCGATGCCGCGATTGACGACCGTGACGCCGGCGCGGCCGGGTGTCGCCGCCAGCAGCGCCTGGAGCTGCTCCGGATAGCCGCGGCCGTCGGCACCGAACCCGCGCGTGATCGAATCGCCGACCGCGAGCACGGTGCCGTCGGCCGGCAGCGTGCAGCCGGCCAGCGGCGGTGCGTCGCGCGAACAGCCGGCTGCCGCGACGCAGGCCACGAACGCCCACGCCGCGTGCCAGCCCCGGCGCCGCGTCGTCACGATGCCGCGCCGAGCGCCTCGAGCTCGGTCTGCAGCTCGAGCCAGCGTTCCTCGAGCATCGCCGTCTCGGCGGCGACGTGATGCAGCCGCCGGCCGAGCTCGGCGAAGTCCTCGCCAGCGCCCGCCGGCGCCGCGAGCAGCGCCTCGACCTCGGCCTTCTCGGTCGCCAGCCGAGCGAGGCGCTCGTCGATGCGCTGCAGCTCGATGCGCAGCGGCCTCGTGGTCTCGGCGAGCTTCGCGCGCGCCTGCTTGCTCGCCTTGCGGTCGTCGCGTGCCGGAGCAGCCGGCGTCGGCGACGGGGTCGGGGCCGTCGCCGG
>JALORQ010000028.1 GCA_025458805.1 Rubrivivax sp. | reverse complement strand
TCGCGGAAGGCCTCGGGCTGCTCGCGCCCGATCACGCGCTCGCCGCCGACGCGCGCCCGCACGCCCGCGTGCACGAGCTCGAGCCCGAAGAGCTGCGGCACCGGCACCGGCACCGGCGCCTGCGCATTCGCATGCGCCGGCTGGGAGAGCATCAAGACGATCGTCGCGGCAAGTGCCCGCACGGCCGCTGCCACGGCATTGGCATGGCGCGGGTTCGAGTCGCACGATCCCGCCATGGGGCAGATCGGAAAGGAGGTGGACGAGCCTATCGGGCCCCACGCGCACACAACGCACATCGCGCACTCGGCCCATTGCAAGCGAGCATAGGGGTTTCAAGCGCCCTCCGCCATGAATCGCCCTCCGCAACGCCCGAGACGAGACCCGGACGAGCCCGGGTCCGGCCTGCGGCGCGCCAGGTGGCCTGACGTCGGGGCCGGCGCTGTCGCCTCGGGCCGGTTCGGCAGGTCCTCGACCGCTCCAGCGGGCCGGTTCATGACTCGACCCCAGGGTTGATGACCCTGCCGTCGACGGCGTTGTGCCCGCGCGGCGTGCCGCGCCGCCCCGGCTGCAGCGCGGCAGCGATGCCCGTGCCGAGGTGCATTCGACGCTGGTCTCGGTTCTTTCGGCATGGTGCCGGACCGCCGCGCACGCCCGGCCCATGGGCGGCGGCTGGGGCTGCAGGGTCCAGGCCCAGGTGCTCCAGGGTCTTCGGGATCACCCGCCGCTCGAGGATGACCGCGATGATCTCGAGCTCGCCGCGGGCGCAGTTCGGGCCGTGCTGCATGTCGATGTCGAACACGCGGCCGAGTCGCCGTGGCCACCCGATGGCTCACGGTTCCCGCTGTGCCGGAACGCCAGCAAGCTGCCCTTCACCTGCGACGGCCGTGGCCGGCATCCGCAGCCGGGCTCCGCACGGCGCAGACATCCCTGGCGCCTCGGCGCACGGCCCTCGGTGCACGGAACTCGGGCGCACCGCACCCGAGCCGCCCCGGCCTCAAAAGCGCGGCAACGTCGCCAGCGAGACGCGGCCGGCCGCGGCGTCGGCCATGATCTGCTCGCGCACCTCCCAGCCGCGCAGCTTGCCCGGGTTGAGCAGCCCGGCCGGGTCGAAGCGCATCTTGGTCGCGACGACGTCGGGGTTGACCTGGCCCTGCTTGCCGTCCTCGACGATGTAGACGTGCGGGTTGGCGATGAAGACGCCGTGGTCGCGGTGGATCCGCATGATCTCGTCGAGCCGCTCGTCGTCGCGATAGCGCACCAGCTGCAGCCCCGAGCAGTTCATCGCGCCTTCCTTCGTGCGGATGAACTCGAGGTGCACGAGCACCTCGTCGCCGAGCCGCTCGCGCAGCGCCTTCGCCTGCGCGACGTGCCGCCCGGCGTCGTAGCCGCTCTGGATGTAGGTGAGCGACTTGTCGACCTTCATCGCGTGCAGCGTCGTGTGGTTCCACGTGTACTCGACGATGGTGCGGTTGCTGCGCGTCACCTCCTCGGCGGTCTTGCGCAGCGTGACGCCGCCGCCGAACTCGGCCACCAGCTGCTGCAGCGCCGGCTCGGCGAACTCGGCGACGAGCACGAACACGGCGTGCGAGCCGGGGTTCATGCTGCCGGCCATCAGCGGCGTCGCCGCCATCAGCAGGTCGGGGATCGGCGCGGCCAGCAGCGTGACGCTCTTCTTCACGATGCCGGGCGCCGACGCCAGCGCGTCGGCGAACCCGATCGCCTCGTCGAAGCCGTCGAAGCAGACGATGGCCTCGAGCCACGGGTGGGCCGGCGCGAGCGCGACCTCGAGCTCGAGCACGAGGCCGTTGGTGCCGTAGACGTGGTGCAGCAGCAGCGCCTCGGGCGCGCGCAGCTCGACCGTCTTGGGCTCGGGCTCGACGGTCATCGCCTTCACGCCGAGCACGTTGCCGGTCGAGGCCAGAGGCCCGTAGTTGATCGACCCGACGCCGCCGAAGCCGCCGCCGTACAGCCCGCCCAGCGTGGCGCTGCGGAAGGTGCTCGGCACGCAGCGCAGCTCCCAGGCCCCGCCCGGCCGGCCGTCGGGACCGGCCACGCCCTGCTGCAGCTGGCGGTCCATCTCCATCATCCGGATGCCGGCCTGCGCGCGCGCCACGCCCGGCTTCGCCCACAGCAGCCTGTTGTATGCCGACAGGTCGAGGATGACCCCGCCGTGCAGCGGCATGCACTGGCCATAGTTGCCGGTGCCGCTGCCGCGCACGGTGATCGGAATGCCGGCGCGCGCGCAGCCGGCCACCGCGGCGCGGATCTCGTCCTCGGTGCGCGGGCGCACGACGGCGTCGGCGCGCAGTTCGGCGAGCTGGCGCTTGAGCACGGGGCTGAACCAGTAGAAGTCCTGGCTCAGCCGCTCGACGCGGCTGTCGGTGATCCATTCCAGGCCGGGCAGCTCGGTGGCGAGGGCGGCGGTGGCTTGCTGCGTGCGGGTGCGGTCGAACATGGTCGGGACGCGAAGCGTCGGTCGATGGGCGAGCAGTCAGCGGTCGAGCATCGCGGCCACCAGGGCCGCAGCCTCGCGGCGCAGCTCGGCGAGGTCGAGGCCGGGCACGGCATCGTCCTCGACGACGATGCGGCCGGCGCACAGCAGCGCGCGCAGCCGCGGCCGGCCGCCGCTGGCCACCGGGCCGATGGCCGGGTCGTGCAGTCCGAAGAAGCGCGGGCCGTCGAGATCCCAGACCGCGAGGTCGGCCGACTGGCCGGGCTCGAGCGTGCCGACGCCGGGCAGGCCGAGCAGGCGCGCGCCGCCGGCGGTGCCCAGGTGCACGACGTCCTCGACCGAAAGCGCCGCCGCATGCCCGCCCGGCTGCCGGCCTGCCGCGCGCGCGGCCCAGGGACCGGCGCGGGTGCCGGCACGCGGGTCGGCGCGGTGCAGCAGCCAGCAGGCATGCGCCTCGCTGAGCATGTCGGCCGCCTCGTTCGATGCCGCACCGTCGACCGCCAGCCCGACCGGCACCCCGGCGGCGACCATCTCCGGCACGCGCGCGATGCCCGATCCGAGCCGGGCATTGCTCTGCGGGCAGTGCGCGACGCCGGTGCCGGTCTCGGCGCAGCGGCGGATCTCGTCGTCGTCGAGGTGCACCATGTGCGCGAACCAGACGTCGTCGCCCAGCCATTCGTGGCGCTCGACGAACTCGAGCGGCCGGCACCCGTGCACCTCGCGCGCCCAGCGCACGTAGTCGTGCGTCTCCGACAGGTGGCTGTGCAGCCGGATGCCGAGCCGCCGCGCCTCGCGCGCCATCGGCCGCAGCTCGTCCGGACTGCAGCTCCAGGAGGGTGTCGTGATCGCGCTCACCACCCGGCGCATCGCGCGCGGGCCCGGGTCGTGGAAGCGCTGCACGTCGTGCTCGACCGACGCGAGGAATTGCTCGAGCGTCACCGGCGCGACCTGCGGCGGCGCCGACGCGTCGGTGGCCTCGCGCGCGAGCGTCTGACCGCCGCGCGCGAGCACCAGTCGCAGGCCGAGCCGCGCCGCCTCGTCGAAGACCGCGGCCGAGGCGTCGAACGGCATCCCGGGGTAGAGGTGGTACTGGTGGTCGGCCACCGTCGTGCAGCCCGACAGCATCAGCTCGACGAGCCCGATGCGCGCCGCGACGCGCAACGCGTGCTCGTGGTCGAAGAAGCGCCGGTAACGCACCGGCACGGCTGCCAGCCAGTCCAGCAGCGGCAGCGCGATGCCCGACGGCACACCCTTGAGCAGGCTCTGGAACAGGTGGTGGTGCGTGTTGACCCAGCCCGGGTAGACGACGCAGCCGGTGGCGTCGAGCACGGGTTCGCCGGGGCGCGGCGCGAGCCGGCCGACCGCGGCGACGGTGCCGCCTTCGATGCGCAGGTCGGTGCCGCCGGCCGCGCGCATCGCGGCGCCGGGCCGCCCGGTCCACAGGGCCGCAGCGCCGCGCACCAGCAGCGACGGGGGCGACTCAGTCATGCGACTGCTCGCTCTCGTGCCAGCTGCCCAGCGCCCAGCGCGACAGCACGGCCATCGCGACGAAGAGCAGCACACCGGTCAGCGTGATCAGCACCAGCGCCGCGAACATGCGCGGGATATTGAGCTGGTAGCCCGACTGCAGGATCTGGTAGGCGAGCCCGGTGCCGGTGCCGCCGGTGCCGGCGACGAACTCGGCAACGACCGCGCCGATCAGCGCCAGCCCGCTCGAGATGCGCAGCCCGCCGAAGAAGTACGGCAGCGCGCTCGGAATGCGAAGCCGCACCAGCGTCTGCCAGCGCGTCGCGCGGTTGAGCCTGAAGTAGGCCGCCAGCCCCGGGTTGACGCTGCGCAGCCCGAGCGTCGTGTTGGCGATGATCGGAAAGAGCGCGACCAGCGTCGCACAGATGACGAGCGACGCGGTCGGGTTCTTGACCCAGATGATGACCAGCGGCGCGATGGCGACGATCGGCGTCACCTGCAGCAGCACCGCATAGGGGAAGAAGGCGGTCTCGATGATCCGGCTCTGCACGAACGCGAACGCCACCAGCACGCCGACGACGATGGCGCAGACGAACGCGAAGAGCGTGATCTTCAGCGTCGTGAGCAGCGCGCCGAACAGCAGCGCGGCATCCGCGACCAGCACCTCGGCGACGCGCAGCGGCGACGGCACGAGGAACGGCGGGATCTCGAAGGCCACCACCAGCCCCTGCCACAGGCCGACGAGCACCACCGCGACCAGCGTCGGATAGAAGACGCGCTGCACGGACGGCCGCGCGAGCCAGGGCCGCGCGGCCGGCGTCGAGGTGGCCGCGGAGCGAGGCCGACCGGCGGCGGCCGGCATCGGCCGAGCGGCGTCAGGCGAGCGCATGCTCGACATCGGCGCCGCTGGCGCGCAGCAGGCTGTCCTGCAGCCGCTTGGCGTAGTGGCTGAAGGCGGTCGAGACGCGAAAGTCCGGCCCGCGCGGGTAGGGCTCGTCGATCGCCACCTCGTCGACGATGCGCCCGGGGCGCGCCGCCATCACGACGACGCGGTTGGACAGGAAGACCGCCTCGTGGATCGAGTGCGTCACGAAGACGACCGTCAGCCGGTTGCGCTGCCACAGCTCGAGCAGGTCGCCGTCGAGCTTGTTGCGCGTGATCTCGTCGAGCGCGCCGAAAGGCTCGTCCATCAGCAGCAGCGTCGGCCGGGTGACCAGCCCGCGCGCGATCGACACGCGCATCTGCATGCCGCCCGACAGCTCGCGAGGCAGCTGGCGCGAGAACTTCTCCAGCCCGACCATCGCCAGCGCGTCGTGCACGCGGCGGTCGGCCTCGGCGCGCGGCACGCCGGCCAGGTCGAGCGGCAGGCGCACGTTGGCCTGCACGCGCGCCCAGGGCATCAGCGTCGCCTCCTGGAAGACGAACGACAGCCGGTGCCCGGTGGCCTCGACCTCGGACACCGGCCGCCGCCACAGCAGCAGCCGGCCGTCGCTGGGCGCGAGCAGACCCGCGACCATCTTCAGCAGCGTGCTCTTTCCGCAGCCCGACGGCCCGAGCAGCGTGACGAACTCGCCTTCGGCGACGCGCAGGTCGACGGGCAGCAGGGCGCGCGTGCCGTTCGGGTAGGTCTTCTCGACCGAGAGGATCTCGACCGCCGGCGGCGCGTCGCCCGTGCCCTGCCCCTCCATCGTCGCTGCCGCCGCCCTGACGACCCGCCCGCTCAGGGCAGCACGCGCAGGTTCTTCACGAACTCGGTCGTGTAGGTCCTGCGCAGGTCGACTTTCGCCGGATCCAGCAGCTTCATCTCGACCAGCATGTCGTAGGTCGCCTTCATCCGCGCGTCGGTGACCACGCCGGCGCCCATCGTCGCCGCATCGCCGCCGAACACCATGCCGGTCTCGTTGAGCAGCTTGATGCCGTGCGCGATCTTGTCGTCGGTCATGTTGGGGTTGTCCTTCTTGATCAGCGCGTTGGCCGGCGACGGATCGCCCTTGAGGTAGCTCTTCCAGCCTTCCATGCTGGCCTTGACGAAGGCGGCCACCGCCTTCGGGCGCTCGCGCACGGTCTTCTCCATGCAGACGATGGTCGTGCTGTACGGAGGCCAGCCGTGGTCGGAGAGCAGGAAGACGTTGGGCTTGAACTTGGCCTCCTTCTCGATCGCGAACGGCTCGCTCGACAGGTAGCCCTGCTGCACGACGTTCTTGTCGGCGATGAACGGCTGGATGTTGAAGGTGTAGGGACGCACCTGCGAGTCGCTCAGCCCGTACTTCGCGCGCAGCCACGGCCAGTAGGTGGTGTTGGCCGCCGCGCTGATCAGGATGGTCCGGCCCTTCAGGTCCTCCATCCGGTTGAGCACGCCGGGGTGGCCGATCAGCACCTGCGGGTCCTTCTGGAACGCGGCAGCCACCGTGACCGAGTTGATGCCCTGCTCCCAGCCCTTCATCGTCTGCACGTCGTAGCCCATCACGCAGTCGACCTGGCCGGCGGCCATCAGCTGCATGATGTTGACCTGCGGCCCGCCCATCCGGATGGTGACGTCGAGCCCCTCCTTCTTGTACAGCCCGGTGGCCAGCGCCTGGTAGAAGCCGCCGTGCTCGGCCTGTGCATACCAGTTGGTCAGGTAGGTGAACTTCTCCTGCGCCTGCGCCGCGCCTGCGGCGAGGCCGGCGATGACGGCGATGGCGGAGAGGGCGCGACGGCGGATGGGGGTCATCGGGGCTCCTGCGGCAGGTGGAACGGCGGCGCGGACGGGCGTGCAATCGTCATGCCACGGCCGGCGAGACGCGCGGCGCGACCGGGCGGCGCACGCCCGCGGTGCGCACCTGGCGGGATCAAGGCGACCGAAGCCACGAGATTGTGCACACTCCCGCGGCCGGTGCATCAATGGGCACCACGATCGTGCGGCAGGTGCGCCGTGGCCTCGACCTCGATGAGGATGTCGTCGCTCGGCAGCATCGCGCTCACCTGCACCACCGTCGAGCACGGCGGCTCGCCGGGGAAGAAGTGCTTGCGCACGCGGCTGTAGTGCGGGAAGTGGTCCAGATTGCGGAAGTACTGCACCAGCTTGATCACGTCGGACATGCGCCCGCCCGCGGCCTCGACGGTGGCGCGGATGCGGTCCAGCACGTACCAGCTCTGCGCCAGGATCGGTCCCTCGCGGATGTCGGTCGAGAACTCGCCGGTCTCGCCGAGCAGCCGGCGCGCCTCGGGCGGGATGTCGGCGTAGCCGCGCACGATCGTGGCCCGGACCGGGTCGACCGCGATCACGCCCGAGAGGAAGACGAAGTCGCCGGCGCGGCGCCACGCCGAGTAGCGGGCGAGCGGGCGGGCGATGTCGTCGGGGTCGCTCATGGCGGTTCTCCTGGGCGGACGCGCGTCAGCGCAGCGGCAGCGCGGCGAGCTCGCGCCGCACGCGCGCGACGAACGCCTCGCGCTCGCCCTGCGTCACGTGGTTCATGTCGTAGAGCTGCAACCAGCGCATCGCGCAGCGCCGCGCGTACAGCGGGCGCAGCCCCTTCATGAACAGGCTGCGGCCGGGGTCGCCGATGACCTTGAGCCACCACCAGGGCGAGCCCGAGGTCGTGATGCCGACGAAGAGCCGGATGTTGTCGAGCTCGCCGCCGATGCGTCGCTGCTTCGCGCTCGCGACCCGGAAGGCCACGCCCGGCAGCCAGACGCGGTCGAGCCAGCCCTTGAGCATCGCCGGCACGCCGTAGAACCAGGTCGGGTAGACGACCACCCAGCCCTCGGCCCAGCGCAGCGCGTCGACATGCGCCGCGACGCCGGCGACGTTCCTGGCGGTGTCGTCGAGGTAGCTGCGCTTCTCGTCGCGGCTGAACACCGGGTCGAAGCCCTCGGCATAGAGGTCGATCTCGCGCAGCTCGTGCCCGGCCCCGCGCAGCGCGTCGGCCGCCGCGCGCCGCAGCGCCGCCCCGAAGCTGTCGGGGTCGGGGTGGCAGAAGACCAGCAGCAGTCTCATCGCGGCGCGACCGGCGCAAGGGGCGTGCCAGACGCGCCGCGGATCGAGGTGCCGGTCAATCCGCCTGCTTGCGCAGGAACGCCGGGATCTCGATCTCGTCCATGCCGTTGGTCGCCAGGGCGTCGACCTTGGCGGCGGCCTGCGAGCGGCCGGTGCGCCAGACGCTCGGGGTGTTGAGGCCCTCGTAGCTCGGCTGCGCGCCGGGCAGCCCGCCGATCGCGTGGTTGAGCACCGGCAGGTTGTCGGTGCCGGTGCGCGCGGCCGGGGCCTGCACGACCTGCAGCGGCGCCTGCGGCGGGCGCTGCGCGTCGCGCCGCGTGGCCGAGCTGAGCCCGGTGGCGATCACGGTCACGCGCAGCTGGTCGCCCAGGCTCTCGTCGTACGCGGTGCCGTAGATGACATGCGCGTCGTCGGCGGCGTAGCGGCGGATCGTGTTCATCGCGTTGCGGCTCTCGGAGAGCTTGAAGGTCGACTTGCTCGCCGCGATCAGCACCAGCACGCCGCGCGCGCCGCTGAGGTCGATGCCCTCGAGCAGCGGACAGGCCACCGCGGCGTCGGCCGCCTTGGTCGCGCGGTCGGGCCCGCCGGCGGTGGCGGTGCCCATCATCGCCTTGCCGGGCTCGCTCATCACCGTCTTGACGTCCTCGAAGTCGACGTTGACGTGGCCCGGGATGTGGATGATGTCGCTGATGCCGCCGACCGCGTTGCGCAGCACGTCGTTGGCGTGCGCGAAGGCCTGCTCCTGCGTCACGTCGTCGCCCAGCACCTCGAGCAGGCGCTCGTTGAGCACGACGATCAGGCTGTCGACGTTGGCCTCGAGCTCGGCCACGCCGTCCTCGGCCTGGCGGCCGCGCTTGCGGCCCTCGAACTCGAACGGCTTGGTGACGACGCCGACGGTGAGGATGCCCATCTCGCGCGCCACGCGGGCGATCACCGGTGCCGCGCCGGTGCCGGTGCCGCCGCCCATGCCGGCGGTGATGAACAGCATGTGCGCGCCGTCGATCGCGGCCTTGATGCGGTCGACCGCCTCCTCGGCCGCGGCGCGCGCGACGTCGGGCTTGCTGCCGGCGCCCAGGCCCGTGCTGCCCAGCTGCACCAGCGTGCGCGCGTGGCTGCGGTTGAGCGCCTGCGCGTCGGTGTTGGCGCAGATGAAGTCGACCCCCTGCACGCCGTGCTGGATCATGTGCTCGACGGCGTTGCCGCCGCCGCCGCCGACACCGATCACCTTGATCTGCGTGCCTTGGTCGAACTCTTCGATCATCTCGATGGGCATGGAAGCCTCCTGTGGACGTGTTGCAGTTGCCTGGGTCGTGGAAGGCGACGCGCGGTCGCCGGGAACAGCGGTGCGCGGCCTCGGGCGGGCCGCTTCGTCTTCCGGGGTGGAAATCGGGGGCATGGTCAGAAGTTGCCGAGGAACCAGTCCTTGGCGCGGCCGACGAAGGTCTTGACCGATCCGGCCTGCGCCGCCGCCTTGTGGCCGCGCGCACGGGCCATCCGAGCCTCTTCGAGCAGCCCCATCACGGTGGCGCTGCGCGGGCTCGCGACCATGTCGGCGAGCGGGCCGCGGTAGGTCGGCACGCCCTTGCGCACGGGCTTGAGGAAGATGTCCTCGCCGAGCTCGACCATGCCGGGCATCACCGCCGAGCCGCCGGTGATGACGACGCCGCTGGACAGCAGCTCCTCGAGCCCGCTGTCCCGGATGGCCTGGTGCACGAGCGAGAAGATCTCCTCGACGCGCGGCTCGATGACGCCGGCCAGCGCCTGGCGGCTGAGCAGGCGCGGCGGCCGGTCGCCGAGCCCGGGCACCTCGACCTGTTCGGACGGGTCGGCGAGCAGTTGCTTGGCCACGCCGTGCTCGATCTTGATCTCCTCGGCGTCCTTGGTCGGCGTGCGCAGCGCCATCGCGATGTCGCTCGTGATCAGGTCGCCGGCGATCGGGATCACCGCGGTATGGCGCACGCTGCCGTCGGTGTAGATCTGCACGTCGGTGGTGCCGGCGCCGATGTCGACCACCGCCACGCCCAGGCTCTTCTCGTCGTCCGTGAGCACCGCCGCCGCGCTGGCGCTCGGGTTGAGCACCAGCCCCTGCACCTCGAGCCCGCAGCGGCGCACGCACTTCAGGATGTTCTCGGCCGCGCTCTGCGCGCCGGTCACGATGTGCACCTTGACCTCGAGACGGCTGCCGCTCATGCCGATCGGCTCCTTGACCTCGTGGCCGTCGATCACGAATTCCTGCGGCTCGACGAGCAGCAGCCGCTGGTCGTTCGGGATATTGATCGCTTTCGCGGTCTCGACGACGCGGGCCACGTCCACCGGCGTGACCTCGCGGTTGTCGCGCACGATGACCATGCCGGTCGAGTTCTGGCCACGGATGTGGCTGCCGGTGATGCCGGTCCAGACGCGGTCGATCTTGCAGGCGGCCATCATCTCGGCCTCCTTCAGCGCCTGCTGGATGCTCTGCACGGTCGCGTCGATGTTGACGACGACGCCGCGCTTCAGGCCGTGCGCCGACGCGACGCCGAGGCCGGCGACGCGCAGCTCGCCGTCGGGCAGCACCTCGGCGGCGACCACCATCACCTTGGCGGTGCCGATGTCGAGGCCGAAGACCAGGTCCTTGTATTCCTTGGGCATGTCTGTCCTCAGCGCGGGGGGCTGGCGGCACCGGGGGCGGCGACCGCGGTGGTGACGCCGCGCAGACGCACCGCGTAGGCGTCGCCGTGGCGCAGGTCGGCCTCGACGAGCGGCTGGCCGAAGCGCGCGACGACCTGCGGCAGGGTGCGCACGAAGCGCTCGGTGCGCGCGACGACCTCGTCCTCGCCGCCGCGGCCGAGCTCGACGCCGGCCCCGCTGTCGAGCTCGACGCGCCAGGAGCCGCGGCCCGACAGCTCGAGGCGCTCGATGGTCATGTCGGCGCGCGCGAACACCGGCACCAGCCGCGCGTGCATCGACAGCATCGCCGCCGACTGGCCGTCGGGGCCGGCGAAGCGGGGCAGCGCCTCGTCCTCGACGTCGCCGACATTGGCATCGAAGACTTCACCGCGGTCGTTGACCAGCCGCTCGACGCCGTCGGCGCCCTGCCACAGCGCCACCGGCCGGTGCTCGACCAGCCGCACCGCGAGGCGGTCGGGAAAGACGCGCCGCACCACCGCCTGGCGCACCCACGGCACCGACTCGAAGGCGGCGCGCGCGCGCTGCAGGTCGATCGTGAAGAAGCTGCCCTCGAGCCGGGGCAGCGCGTTGGCGCGGATCGTCGGCACGCTGCTGCGCCCGAGTTCGCCCTCGAGCTGCACGCTGCGGATCGCGAACGCCGGCAGCCGCGCCAGCCAGGCCAGCGCGGCGGCGGCCAGCGCCAGCACCGCCAGCACGAGGATGACGCCGGCGACCGCATTCGTCAGCCGCACGTCGAGCGGCAGCGGCGGCGGGGCGTGCACGGCGGAGGCGACGCGCAGCATCGCTCAGGGCCTCCGCGCGGTCGCGGCGTCGAGCCGGGCGCACTGCAGCAGGCGCAGGCACAGCTGCTCGTAGGAGAGGCCCGCCGCCTTCGCCGACATCGGCACCAGCGAGTGGCCGGTCATGCCGGGGCTGGTGTTCATCTCGAGCAGGAAGGGCCGGCGGTCGGCGGCGCGGATCATCAGGTCGGCGCGCCCCCAGCCGCGGCAGCCGAGCGAGCGGTAGGCGGCCAGCGTGAGCCGCTGCACCTCGGCCTCTTCCTCCGGCGGCAGGCCGCTCGGGCAGCGGTAGCCGGTGTCGTCGGAGAAGTACTTGTGCTCGTAGTCGTAGTTGCCGTCGGGCGCGTCGATGCGGATCACCGGCAGCGCGACCGCGCCGTCGCCCTCGCCGAGCACCGGGCAGGTCACCTCGAGGCCATCGACGAACTCCTCGCACAGCACGTCGGCGTCGTAGCGCGCGGCGAGCGCCACCGCGTCCTGCATCTGCGAGTAGCCGCGCACCTTGGTCACGCCGATCGACGAGCCCTCGTGCGGCGGCTTGACGATGAGCGGCAGCCCGAGCACGTCGGGCACGCGCAGCGCGTGCTCGCGGTCCTGCGCGCCGGGCACCAGCACCTGCCAGCGCGGGGTCGGCAGGCCGTCGGCGAGCCACAGCCGCTTGGTCATCACCTTGTCCATCGCGATCGCGCTGGCCATCACGCCCGATCCGGTGTAGGGGATGCCGAGCAGCTCGAGCGCGCCCTGCACCGTGCCGTCCTCGCCGTGGCGGCCGTGCAGCGCGACGAAGGCGCGCGCGAAGCCGTCACGCCGCAGCTCGGCGAGGTCGCGCTGCGCCGGGTCGAAGGCGTGCGCGTCGACGCCGCTCGCGCACAGCGCGGCGAGCACGCCGCGCCCCGACATCAGCGAGACCTCGCGCTCGGCGCTCGACCCGCCCATCAGCACCGCGACCTTGCCGAGCGACGACACGTCGACGTTCATGCCATCTCCCCCACCCGGTCGACCACCTTCTGCGGCACCGCGCCGATCGAGCCGGCGCCCATCGAGATGACGACGTCGCCGTCGCGCGCGAAGTCGAGGATCGCCTCGGGCAGCGCGCCGACGTCGTCGACGAAGACCGGGTCGACGCGCCCGGCGACGCGCAGCGCGCGCGCCAGCGCGCGGCCGTCGGCGGCGACGATCGGCGCCTCGCCGGCGGCATAGACCTCGGTCAGCAGCACGGCGTCGGCGGTGCCCATGACCTTGACGAAGTCCTCGAAGCAGTCGCGCGTGCGCGTGTAGCGGTGCGGCTGGAAGGCGAGCACGATGCGTCGCCCGGGGAAGGCGCCGCGCGCCGCGGCAAGCACTGCCGCCATCTCGACGGGGTGGTGACCATAGTCGTCGATCAGCGTGAACAGTCCGCCGCCGGCGGCCGGCAGCTCGCCGAAGCGCTGGAAGCGCCGGCCCACGCCGGCGAACGCGGCGAGCGCACGAACGGTCGGTTCATCGGGCAGCTCGAGCTCGGTGGCCACCGCGATCGCCGCCAGCGCGTTGAGCACGTTGTGCACGCCGGGCAGCGCGAGCGTCACCTCGAGGTCGGGCATCGCCACGCCGTTGCGCCGCTGCGCGACGAAGCGCATCTGCCCGCCGGGCAGCGCCCGCACGTCGACCGCCCGCACCTGCACGTCGTCGCCCAGACCGTAGGTCACGACCGGCCGCGAGATCATCGGCACGATCGACCGCACGCCCGGGTCGTCGCCGCACAGCACCGCCGCGCCGTAGAACGGCATGCGGTGCAGGAACTCGACGAAGGCCTGCTTGAGCCGAGCGAAGTCGTGGCCGTAGGTGTCCATGTGGTCGGCGTCGATGTTGGTGACGACCGACAGCACCGGGCTCAGGTTGAGGAACGAGGCGTCGCTCTCGTCGGCCTCGACGACGATGTACTGCCCCGAGCCCAGCCGCGAGTTCGCGCCCGCGCTCTCGAGCTTGCCGCCGATGACGAAGGTCGGGTCGAGCCCGGCCTCGGCGAGCACGCTGGTGACGAGCGAGGTGGTCGTCGTCTTGCCGTGCGTGCCGGCGATCGCGATGCCCTGGCGCAGGCGCATCAGCTCGGCCAGCATCACCGCGCGCGGCACGACCGGGATGCGCTTGGCCCGCGCGGCGATGACCTCGGGGTTGTCGCCCTTCACCGCGGTCGAGACGACGACGGCGTTGGCGCCGGTCACGTGCGAGGCGTCGTGGCCGATCGCGACCCGGATGCCGATCTCGGCCAGCCGCCGCGTGGTGCCGCTCGCCGCCTGGTCGGAGCCCGAGACCGCGAAGCCGAGGTTGTGCAGGATCTCGGCGATGCCGCTCATGCCGGCGCCGCCCACGCCGACGAAGTGGATGTGCTTGACGGCGTGCTTCATGCGCGGGCCTCCCTCGGGCCGCGATCCCTCGTCGGCCTCGTCGTGCCGGCGACGGAGTGGATGGGCGTGACGACGTGCCTCATGCCTTCGCCAGCCTCTCGATCTCGTCGGCCACGCGCGCCGCGGCCAGAGGCCGCGCCAGCGCGCGCGCCCGGGTCGCCATCGCGAGCAGCTTCGCGCGGTCGAGTCCGCGCAGCACATCGGCCAGCCGCGCCGGCGTCAGCTCGTCCTGGGGCAGGTGGATCGCCGCGCCGTGCGACGCCATGAAGGCCGCGTTGTCGCGCTGGTGCGCCGTCGTGCGGATGACGAGCGGCACCAGGATCGCCGGCACCCCGGCGGCGCACAGCTCGCTCACGGTAATCGCGCCGGCGCGGCAGATCATCGCGTCGCAGGCCCCCAGCGCCGCGGCCATGTCGTCGATGAACGGGCGCACGTCGGCGGCCACGCCGGCCGCCGCATACGCGGCTCGCACCGCATCCGCGTGCTCGGCGCCGCTCTGGTGCACGACGCGCGGCCGCTCGGCATGCGGCAGCGCGGCCAGCGCCGCGGGCAGCGTCTCGTTGAGCACGCGCGCGCCCAGGCTGCCGCCGACCACCAGCAGCGACAGCGGGCCGCTGCGGCCGGCGAAGCGCTCGCCCGGAGCGGGCAGCGCCTCGATCTCGGCGCGCACCGGGTTGCCGGTCACCACCGCCCCCTTGACGCGCGACGCGGCCTCGCCGTCGAAGCCGAAGATCACGCGGTCGGCCACCGGCAGCAGGCTGCGGTTGGACAGCAGCAGCGCGGCATCGGCATTCACCAGCAGCAGCGGACGGCCGAGCAGCGAGGCCATCATCCCGCCCGGGAAGCAGACGTAGCCGCCCATCCCGAGCACCGCGCGCGCGCCACGGCGGCGCAGGATGCCCAGGCAGTCCCAGAACGCCTTCAGCAGCCGCAGGCCGCCTGTGGCCGTATGCAGCAGCCCCTTGCCGCGCAGCCCCGAGAACGCGATCGTGTCGAGCGGGATGCCAGCCGGCGGCACGAGGCGGTTCTCCATCCCGTGCGTGGTGCCCAGCCAGCTCACCGTCCAGCCGCGCGAGCGCATCTCGCGCGCCACGGCGATCCCCGGAATGACGTGACCGCCGGTGCCGGCGGCCATGATGACCAGATGGCTCATGCGCGGCCTCCGCGCATGAGCGCCCGGTTCTGGCTGCGCCCAAGCCGCACCCCGCGGCCGCTGCCGCAGCCGCGGCGCCGACCCTCGCTGCGCTCGTGTCGGCGGCTCATGCGCGGCCTCCGCGCATGAGCGCTCGGTTTTCGATGTCGATGCGGAGGACCATCGCGAGGGCGACGAGGTTCATCAGGATCGCCGAGCCGCCGTAGCTCATCAGCGGCAGCGTCAGGCCCTTGGTCGGCAGCACGCCGAGGTTGACGCCGATGTTGATGAAGGCCTGCAGCCCGATCCAGATGCCGATGCCCTGCGCCAGCAGCCCCGCGTAGACGCGGTCGAGGGCGATCGCCTGGCGGCCGATGGCGATGATGCGGCGCACGAGCCAGAAGAAGGCGACGATGACCGCGGCCACGCCGACGAAGCCGAGTTCCTCGCCGATCACCGCGAGCAGGAAGTCGGTGTGCGCCTCGGGCAGGTAGTGCAGCTTCTCGATGCTGGCGCCCAGCCCCTGGCCGAAGATCTCGCCGCGGCCGATCGCGATCAGCGCGTGCGTGAGCTGGTACGCCTTGCCCTGCACGTACTTCGGGTTCCACGGGTCGAGGTAGGCGAAGATGCGCTCGCGCCGCAGGTCGTCGAAGGCGATGATGGTCGCGAAGGTGGCGACGACGACGAGCGCGATGAGGAAGAACATGCGCGCATTGACGCCGCCCAGGAACAGGATGCCCATCGCGATGACGGTGATCACGATGAACGCGCCCATGTCGGGCTGGCGCAGCAGCAGCACGCCGACGAAGGCCACCGCGACCACCATCGGCCAGACGGCCCGCACGAAGTTCTCGCGCGCATCCATCTTCCGGAGCATGTAGCTGGCCGCGTACATCGCGATCGCCAGCTTCGCCATCTCCGACGGCTGGAAGTTCATGACGCCGAGCGGGATCCAGCGCCGCGAGAAGTTGACCACCTTGCCGATGCCCGGGATCAGCACCAGCACGAGCAGCGCGAGCGCGACGACGAAGACCCAGCCCGAGGTCTTCTCCCAGAACGACATCGGCACCTGCACCACCGCGAGCGCGACGACGAGCCCGATGCCGATGGCCAGCAGGTGCCGGCCGAGGAAGAAGGTGGGCGAGTAGGCGGCGAACTTGGGGTTGTCGGGCAGCGCGACCGACGCCGAATAGACCATCACGAGGCCGAAGGCGACGAGACCGAGCACCACGCCGAGCAGCGGCTGGTCGAAGCCGGCCAGCCGCACCGGCCGCGCCCCGGCCAGCGCGACGCCGTCGCGCACCGGCAGCGTGCGGCGGCGCGCGGCGCGCCCCTGCCACCAGCCGCGCAGCGAGGCGGCGGCGGCCTTCACGCCTGGCCCTCCGCGAGCGCACGCGCGCGCACCGCCTGCACGAAGACCTCGGCACGGTGCGCATAGTTGCGGAACATGTCGAGGCTCGCGCAGGCCGGCGACAGCAGCACCGCGTCGCCGGGGCGCGCCTGCGCGAAGCACCAGTCGACCGCCGCCTCGAGCGTCGCGTGGCGCTGCAGTGGCGGCAGCGGGTCGTCGCCCGCGGCGGCGGCGAGCGCGGCCTCGATCGCCGCGGCGTCGCGGCCGATCGTCGCCACCGCGCGCGCGTGGCGACGCAGCGGGGCGGCCAGCGGCGCGAAGTCCTGCCCCTTGCCGTCGCCGCCGAGGATGACGGCCAGGCGGGCCGGCGCGCGATCGGCGCCCAGCCCGTCGAGCGCGGCCACCGTGGCGCCGACGTTGGTGCCCTTGCTGTCGTCGTACGCGTCGACACCGCCGACCGTGGCCACCCACTCGACGCGGTGCGGCTCGCCGCGGTACTCGCGCAGGCCGTGCAGCATCGGCGCGAGCGGGCAGCCGATCGCCGTCGCCAGCGCCAGCGCGGCGAGCGCGTTGGCCGCGTTGTGGCGGCCGCGCACGCGCAGCGCGTCGGCCGGCATCAGGCGCTGAAGGTGGATGGGCTGAGCCTCGCCCCGGCGCGCGCGGCCGGCCTCCTCGGCCGGCAGCGCGCGCACCAGCCACGCCATGCCGTGGTCGACGACGAGGCCCCAGTCGCCGGGCGCCTGCGGCGCGTCGAGGCCGAAGCGAACGACGGCGCGCGGCGCGGCGGCCGGCTTCGCGCGCCCCTTCACCGGGGCCGCCGCCGGCGCCGGGGGCACCATCGCCTCGACGTGCGCATCGTCGCGGTTGACCACCATCACCGCGCGCGTGCCGAAGATGCGCGCCTTGGCGCGACCGTAGGCCTCCATCGTGCGGTGCCAGTCGAGATGGTCCTGCGTCAGGTTGAGCACCGCGGCGGCGCTCGGCTCGAAGCCGACGACGCCGGTGCCGCCGCCCTCGAGCTGGAAGCTCGACAGCTCGAGCACCCAGACCTCGGGCCAGTCGGCACGCGGCCGGTCGAGCGTCGCGGCCAGCGTGTCGAGCATCGTCGGGCCGATGTTGCCGGCGGCAGCGACGCGGCGCCCGGCCCGCTCGACCAGCATCGCGGTCATCGCCGTCGTCGTCGTCTTGCCGTTGGTGCCGGTGATCGCGAGCACGTCGGGCGCATGGTCGTGCGACGCGCGCAGCGCGGCCAGCGCCTCGGCGAAGAGGTCGAGCTCTCCCTGCACCGGGACGCCGGCGGCGCGCGCGGCGTCGAGCAGCGGCGCGATGCGCTCGTCGTGCGGCGCGAGGCCCGGGCTCTTCAGCACGCGCCCGATGCCGTCGAGGCGCGACGCGTCGAGGGGGCCCGAGATCAGCTGCGCGCCGGGCACGTCGGCCGCCAGCGCTGCGGCCTGCGGCGGCTCGGCGCGAGAGTCCCAGACCTGCACAGCCGCGCCGTGGCGCGCGCACCAGCGCGCCATCGCCAGGCCACTCTCGCCGAGCCCGAGCACCAGCACCTGCAGATCGCGCAGCGTCTCCATGGCGCTCACCGCAGCTTCAGGCTGGCCAGCCCGACGAGGCACAGCAGCATCGTGATGATCCAGAAGCGCACCACGACCTGCGTCTCGGTCCAGCCCTTCTTCTCGAAGTGGTGGTGCAGCGGCGCCATCAGGAAGATGCGGCGGCCCTCGCCGTAGCGGCGTCGCGTGTACTTGAACCAGGCCACCTGCGCCATCACCGACAGCGCCTCGACGACGAAGATGCCGCCCATGATGCCGAGCACGATCTCCTGGCGCGTGATCACCGCGACGGTGCCGAGCGCGCCGCCGAGCGCGAGCGCGCCCACGTCGCCCATGAACACCTGCGCCGGGTTGGCGTTGAACCAGAGGAAGGCGAGCCCGGCGCCTGCGAGCGCGGCGCAGAACACCAGCAGCTCGCCGGCGCCGGGGATGTAGGGGAACAGCAGGTAGCGGCTGAAGACCGAGTTGCCGACCACGTACGCGAAGACGCCGAGCGCCGAGCCGACCAGCACCACCGGCATGATCGCCAGCCCGTCGAGGCCGTCGGTGAAGTTGACCGCGTTGCTGGCGCCGACGATGACGAACCAGGCCAGCGCGATGAAGCCGAAGACGCCGAGCGGGTAGCTCACGGTCTTGAAGAACGGCACCATCAGGTCGGCGCGCGGCGGCAGGTCGGCCGAGAAGCCGCTGGCGACCCAGTTGACGAACAGCTCGAGCACGCGCAGGTTCGACGTCTCGGCGACGCTGAACGCCAGGTAGACCGCGGCCACGAGGCCGATCAGCGACTGCCAGAAGAACTTCTCCCGCGAGCGCATGCCCTCCGGGTCCTTGTGCACCACCTTGCGGTAGTCGTCGACCCAGCCGATCGCGCCGAAGCCGAAGGTCACCAGCATCACCACCCAGACGAAGCGGTTGGTCCAGTCGAACCACAGCAGGGTCGAGACGCCGATGCCGATCAGCACCAGCACGCCGCCCATCGTCGGCGTGCCCCGCTTGCCCAGGTGCGCCTGGACGCCGTACTCGCGGATCGGCTGGCCGATCTTCAGCTCGGTGAGCCTGCGGATGACCCACGGCCCGAAGGCCAGCCCGATGAGCAGCGCCGTCATCGCCGCCAGCACGGCGCGGAAGGTCAGGTACTGGAAGACGCGCAGGAAGCTCAGCTCCTCGGGATAGAGCGCGAGCAGCCACTGGGTCAGCGCGAGCAGCATCTCAGCGCGCCCCCTGCAGCGCCTGCACGACACGCTCCATGCGCATGAAGCGCGATCCCTTGACCAGCACCGACGCCGCGTCCGGCGCGCCGCCCAGCGCCGCGACCAGCAGCGGCACGTCGTCGAAGTGCCTGGCCGCCGCGCCCCAGGCCCGCGCGGCGTGCGCGGCGAGCGGGCCTGCGGCCCAGAGGTGGTCGATGCCGCGCTCGCGCGCATGGGCACCGACCTCGGCATGGAACGCGGGACCCTGGGCGCCGACCTCGCCCATGTCGCCCAGCACCAGCCAGCGCGGCCCCGGCAGCCCGGCGAGCAGGTCGATGGCGGCGCGCACCGAATCGGGGTTGGCGTTGTAGGTGTCGTCGACGAGGTCGAATGCGACGCCGCCGCGTTCGACGCGCAGCAGCCGCGAGCGGCCGGCGACCGGCTCGAAGCCCTCGAGGCCGCGCACGACCGCTTCGGGCGGCACGCCGGCCGCCAGCGCGCACGCGGTCGCGGCCAGCGCGTTGTGCACGTTGTGGCGCCCGGCCAGGCGCAACGGGAAGGCGATGCGGCCGGCCGGGGTCGCGGCCTCGACCTGCCACCGGCCGCCCTGCCACGTCGCGGCGCCGAGCACCTCGGCCGCGGCCGCGTCGTCGCGCAGCGCGAAGGTGACGACGCGCCGCTCGCCGGCCAGCGCGCGCCACAGCGGCGCGTGGGCGTCGCCGGCCGGGAAGACCGCGGTGCCTTCGCTCGGGAGCGCGGCGATCGCCTCGCCGTTCTCGCGCGCCACCGCCTCGACCGAGGCCATGAACTCCTGGTGCTCGCGCTGCGCGTTGTTGACGAGGGCCACCGTCGGGGCCGCGATGGCGGCGAGCTGCGCGATCTCGCCGGGGTGGTTCATCCCCAGCTCGACCACGGCGGCACGATGCCCCGGCCGCAGCCGCAGCAGCGTGAGCGGCACGCCGATGTGGTTGTTGAGGTTGCCGACCGTGACCAGCGCGTCGTCGCCGAAGGCGGCACGCAGGATGGCCCCGGTCATCTGCGTCACGGTGGTCTTGCCGTTGCTGCCGGTGACCGCCACCAGCGGCAGCGCGAAGCGGCGGCGCCAGCCGGCGGCGAGCTGCTGCAGCGCCGCGCCGCTGTCGTCGACCTCGATCCCCGGCAGGCCGGCCGCGGCCAGCCCGCGCTCGGCGATCGCCGCCACTGCGCCGGCGGCGCGCGCCTGCGCGAGGAAGTCGTGGCCGTCGAAGCGCTCGCCGCGCAGCGCGACGAACAGGTCGCCCGGCTGCACGGTGCGCGTGTCGCTGTGCACGCGCTGCACGCGCGTGGCCGGATCACCGCAGGCGCGCCCGTCCGGCAGCAGCACGGCGGCCTCGGCGAGCGTCATCATGCCGGCGTTCCCCCGGGCGGCGCCGCATGCCGCGCGCGCAGCGCCGCGACCGCCTCGTCGGCATCGCGGAACGGGTGGCGCACGCCGCCGATCTCCTGCGTGGTCTCGTGGCCCTTGCCGGCCAGCACGATCACGTCGGCCGGCGCGGCGCGGTGCACCGCCTCGGCGATCGCCTCGCGGCGGTCGGCGACGACGGCGACGCGATCGGGCGCCGCGATGCCGGCCAGGATCTGCGACAGGATGACCCCCGGCGGCTCGTCGCGCGGGTTGTCGCTCGTCAGCACGACCTCGTCGGCACGGCAGGCGGCGATCGCGCCCATCATCGGTCGCTTGCTGGCATCGCGGTTGCCGCCGCAGCCGAACACGCACCACAGCCGCCCGCCGCGCGCCGCGGCGAGCGGGCGCAGCGCGCGCAGCGCGTGGTCGAGCGCGTCGGGCGTGTGCGCATAGTCGACGACCACCTCGGGCAGCCCGGGCGCGGGGGCCGGGACACGCTGCATTCGCCCCGGCACCGGGGTCAGCCCGGGCACGACGGCCACCGCGTCGTCGAGCGGGATGCCGAGCGCGCGCAGCCCGCCGAGCACGACGAGCACGTTGTTCGCGTTGTACTCGCCGATCAGCCGGCTGCGCACCTCGACGTGCCGACCGTCCTCGACGACGTCGAAGGCCAGCCCCGCGGCCTCGTGCCGGATCGGCCCGGCCGCCAGCCGTGCCGGCCCGCGCGTCGACACCGTCCAGAGGTCGAAGCCGGCCCCGCGCGCGGACAGTTCGTCGGCAAGCGCGGCACCGCGCTCGTCGTCGACGTTGACCGCGGCCGCGCGCAGCCCCGGCCAGTCGAAGAGCCTTCGCTTGGCGGCCCAGTAAGCCTCCATCGTGCCGTGGTAGTCGAGGTGGTCGCGCGTGAAGTTGGTGAACAGCGCGACCGCGATGCGCGTCGCGGCGAGCCGGTGCTCGGCGATGCCGATCGACGACGCCTCCATCGCGCACGCGGCAAAGCCATGCGCCGCGAAGCCGTGCAGCGCCTCGTGCAGCCGCACCGGGTCGGGCGTCGTCAGCCCGGTCGACTCGACGGCCGGCGCCAGACCGCCGTCGACGCCCCCCGCAGGCGGCGGCTCGCCGATGCCCAGCGTGCCGACCACGCCGCAGCGACGGCCGAGCACGGTCAGCGACTGCGCGGTCCACCAGGCGGTCGAGGTCTTGCCGTTGGTCCCGGTGGTGGCGACGATGTCGAGGCGACCCGAGGGCGCGCCGAAGAAGGCATCGGCGATCTCGCCGGTGGCGGCCTTCAGCCCGGGCAGCGTCGCGATGCGCGCGTCGTCGAAGCCGAACGCCTCGATGCCCTGGTCCTCGACCAGGCAGGTGGCGGCGCCGGCGGCCAGCGCCTGCGCGACGAAGCGCCGGCCATCGGTCGCCTGGCCCGGCCAGGCGATGAAGGCGTCGCCCGGCCGGACGAGCCGGCTGTCGGTGCGCAGCGTGCCGCGCACCCACTCGGCCAGCCAGCGCGCGGCAGCCTGCGGCGAGCGAAGTCGCGTCAGCGGCATCAGAAGCTCTCGGTCGCACCGCTGCCGGGCGCGACGACGAACTGCGGCGCGACCTCGAGGTCGGGCGGCACGCCCAGCGTGCGCAGGGTCTGCTGCACCACCTGGCTGAAGACCGGCGCGGCGACCGCGCCGCCGTAGAAGACGCCCTTGCTCGGCTCGTCGACCATCACCGCGACGACGATGCGCGGCCGCCCGACCGGCGCCAGACCGACGAACCACGAGCGGTACTTGTTGGTGTAGACCTTGCCTTCCTGCTTGCGCGCGGTGCCGGTCTTGCCGCCCACCGACCATCCGATGGTCTGCGCGCGAGCCGCCGTGCCCTCAGGGCCGGCCGCGAGCTGCAGCATGCCGCGCACGGCCTGCGCCGTCCGGGGCGACATCACGCGCACGCCGCCGACCGGCTCGTCGCGGCGCAGGATCGACACCGGGATCAGCTCGCCGTCGCGCGCGAAGACGGTGTAGGCGCGCGCGAGCTGGAACAGGCTCGACGACAGCCCGTAGCCGTAGCTCATCGTCGCCTGCTCG
>JALORQ010000157.1 GCA_025458805.1 Rubrivivax sp. | reverse complement strand
GTCGACCAGCGATTCGCGGCAGCCGTAGAGGTTGTCGAACTTGCTCTTGGTGACGCTGTCGTTGACGTTGATGGCGCGGAACATCAGCGTGCCCTTGGCGCTCATCTCCTTGAGGCGGTGCACGCCGGTCGTGGTCTCCTCGGTCACGCCGATGATCTGCGCGCTCTTGCGCGAATACCAGGTCGGGTCCTGCGCGAGCTTGGCCTTGATCGCGGCGAAGAGGCAGGTCTCCTCCTCGCTGCCGGGGTGGGCCAGCACCGACGGGTCCTTCTCGGCGCGCTTGCCCAGGTGCATCAGCAGGGTCGCATCGCCGCCGTCGTCGAGGATCATGTTCGGGCCTTCGTCCTTCGCGCCCTTGGGGCCGAAGTCGAAGATGCGGTGCGTGTAGTCCCAGTAGTCGGCCAGCGTCTCGCCCTTGTAGGCGAACACCGGCGTGCCCTTGACGACGAGCGCGGCCGCGGCGTGGTCCTGCGTGCTGAAGATGTTGCAGCTGGCCCAGCGCACGTCGGCGCCGAGGGCCTGCAGCGTCTCGATCAGCACCGCGGTCTGGATCGTCATGTGCAGGCTGCCGGCGATGCGCGCGCCCTTGAGCGGCTGCTTCGCGGCGAACTCGTCGCGGATCGCCATCAGACCGGGCATCTCGGTCTCGGCGATCCTGATCTCCTTGCGGCCCCAGTCGGCGAGCGACAGGTCGGCGACGGCGTGATCGCTGCTGTGCAGCGGCTTGAGGATGGCATTCACTCGGCGGGCTCCGTGGTCGGGTGAGGACACCGCACGAGCCGGCTGCCGGGGGGTCGATGGACACCGCCCACCCACGAGGCGACTCGTGCGGGTGAGCGCGGTTGCATGAAGGACTCCGAGCCTGGCCCCCTGGTGCGGGGGTTGCAACGCTCCTCGGAACTCGCGGGATTCTAGTGCGGCGCGCCGGGGCGCGCCGGCAGGGCTTCTTCCGCCCGGCGTGACGGAAGTCGGCTGCGCGCGGCCGGTCTCGTCAGGCCGAGCTGCCCGCGAACTCCTCGGCCCGCCCGGCGACCAGCGAGGCGCGGCCCACCAGCAGCGGGTCGACCGTGCCGAGTGCGGCCAGGTCGCGGTTGGCGTACGGCAGCCGCGTCAGCAGGTAGCGCATCGCGTTGAGGCGCGCGCGCTTCTTGCAATCGCTCTTGATCACCGTCCACGGCGAGTCGGACGTGTCGGTGTGCAGGAACATCTCTTCCTTGGCGCGCGTGTAGTCGTCCCACTTGTCGAGGCTGGCCATGTCGATGGGGCTCAGCTTCCACTGCTTGAGCGGGTGCGCGTGACGCTCCTTGAAGCGGCGGCGCTGCTCCTCGCGGCTCACCGAGAACCAGAACTTGAACAGCCGCACGCCCGAGCGCACGAGGTGGCGCTCGAACTCGGGAGTCGCGCGCAGGAACTCGTCGTGCTCGGCATCGCTGCAGAAGCCCATCACGCGCTCGACGCCGGCCCGGTTGTACCAGCTGCGGTCGAACAGCACGATCTCGCCTCGCGTCGGCAGGTGCTCGACGTAGCGCTGGAAATACCACTGCCCGCGCTCGACCTCGCTCGGCTTCTCGAGCGCGACGACGCGTGCGCCGCGCGGGTTGAGGTGCTCCATGAAGCGCTTGATCGTGCCGCCCTTGCCGGCCGCGTCGCGGCCCTCGAAGAGGATGACCACGCGCTGGCCGGTGTCCTTGACCCAGGCCTGCAGCTTGAGCAGCTCGACCTGCAGCCGGTACTTCTGCTTCTCGTAGGCGCGGCGCGACATCAGGTTCGCATACGGGTAGCCGCCCTCGCGCCAGCCGACGGCGAGTTCGGTGTCGGGGTCGACGCCGGTCTCGGCGACCGGCTCGCGGCGGAACAGCAGCCGGCGCAGCGCCTTCACCTCGTCGGGCGATGCGCCCGAGATCAGCGCCTGCAGCTCGCGCAGCCAGCCGCCCGGCGGGCCGTCGCGGCCGGCGGCATGCTGCGCCAGCACGTCGGCGAGCGCGAGCGCGCGCACGGCCTGCTTGCGCTCCGTCGCGCGCTCGACGCGGTCCCGCTCGATCGCGGAGGCCGTCAGCTTCGGCGGCGTGTCGCCGGCATCGACCGGGCGCGGTGCCGCACGGCGCGGGCCGGTCGCGCGGCGCGCCGGCTTCTTGGCCGGCGAGGCGGCGGCCGTCGCGGTCGCGACGGGTGCAGGGGCGTCGGGCGTTCTCATGGTGCGTTCCGGTGCGATGTGACAGTCGTATGACGGATCATCCGCGCCACCGGACCGCCGCGCTTGACGGCCGTCAACCGGCGGTCTCGGGCGTCAGATGACGTTGGCTTCGTGCAGCGGGCGACCCGCCGCCACGCGACCCGGGGCGAACGGCTCCAGCGACGGAACCCCCGACGGCAGCGGTGCGCCGGCCACCATCGCTGCCAGCGCGCATCCCACCGCCGGTGCCTGCTGCATGCCGTGCCCCGAGAAGCCGCAGGCCGTCCAGGCGTTGGCCATGCCCGGCAGCGCGCCGGCGAGCCCGTTGTGGTCGAACAGGTTCATCTCGTAGTACCCGGCCCAGGCCGAGCGCACGCGCAGCGCCTCGAACGCAGGCACGCGCCGGGCGAGCGCCGGCCAGATCACCTCGTCGAACAGCCCGTGGTCGATGTCGTCCAGCGGCGGCTCGTCCGGGTCCTCGCCGCGCGGCGGGGCGCCGGTGATGAAGCCGCGTCCCTCGGGCCGGAACCAGACGCCGCTCGGGTCGATCACCAGCGGGCAGCCGGCCAGCGCCGCCGGGCTGTCGAAGACGAAGACGTCGCGCTTGCGCGCCGCGACCGGCACGGCCACGCCCAGTGCGGCGGCCAGCGGCGCGGTCCAGGCACCGGCGGCCAGCACCACCGCATCGGCGTCGATGCGCGCGCCGCCCTCGAGGCGCACCGCGGTGACGCGGTCGCCGGCGACGTCGAATCCGGTGGCCGATGACGGGACGATCCGGGCCCCGCACGCACGCGCCTTGCGCAGGAACGCCGACATGAGCGCGGGGCCGTCGAACCAGCCCTCGCCGCTTTCGCCGAGCGACGCGAGAACGACATCGTTGCTGCGAAGCCACGGGAATCGTCCGCTCAGCGCCTGCGCGTCGAGCAGCCGGACGTCGGCGCCGGCCTCGCGCTGCACGGCGTTCAGCCGCTGCAGGCGCGCCGCCGCGGCGGCGTCGGCCGCCAGGTAGAGATAGCCCCGCTCGACGAGCCCGATGGAGGGCCGCTGGTCGCCGGTCGCCAGCTCGTCGCCGATGCGGCGCATGAAGCCGAGGCTCCAGCGCGACAGCGCGATATTGGCCGCCTGAGAGAACTGCTGCCGGATCGAACTGGCCGACAGCGCGCTCGACGCTCGCCTGTGCGTCGGGTCGCGCTCGACCAGCTTGACGGTGGCCGCATGGTCGCGCGCGAGGAAGCAGGCCGTCGCCGCGCCCATCACGCCGGCTCCGACGACGACCACCTGCGCGCCCATCGCCCCGAGTCTAGGGGCGCGCGCCACGCCGGTTTGCTTTGGGACAAGTCCGGAGCGGACGAAGCGTCACTTTTGCTTGACAGCCCTGTTTGTCAGTGTCAAATTACACGCAGCCGTATCTCCGGGTACGGGTTGCAGTGCCCGCGTGTGGGTTTCGCACGATGTCGAGCTCCCTGTAGAGGAGGTCTTGAAATGGAATCGAAGTCGGATCCGAACAAGGTTTGGCCCACCGGTTTGACGGAGGCGGAGTCGGAGGAAATCCACCGCCACCTGATCCAGGGGACGCAGATCTTCGGCTTCATCGCGGCGTTGGCGCACCTGTTCGCCTACATCTATTCGCCGTGGCTGAAGTGATCCAGGAGGTGCAACCATGATCTACGGAAAAATCTGGTGCGTGGTGAAGCCGAGCGTCGGCGTCCCGCTGTTTCTCAGCGCGGTGGCGATCGGTTCGTTCCTCGTGCACGTCGCGCTGCTCACGAACACGACGTGGGTCCCTGCGTTCCTGAATGGAACCTCGGCCAAGGCGGCGGCGGTCGAGTCGTCCGACAAGGTCGCACTGGCACCACCGACGAAGTGAAGGCTCCGCGATCGCGGATGCCGAGTTCGTCCGCGGCCGATGCCGCGGGTGATTGGCCCGGTGGCGCATGCCGCCGGGCCAACCCCTAACGACAGGGTCCAAGCGCCCGCTTCGAGGCCAAGTGCAGCGGTGATCGCTGCCGTTCGTTGCGACGCGAAGATTTCAGCCCCAGTTGGCGCGAGGGGAAGATGTACTCCCTGACCCGGACGCTCGTCTCCCAGTGGGCCCGCTTGGGTCCGCGCTTCCTGCCCTTCGCCGACGCCGCCACGCCCGACCTGCCGCTGTCGCGGCTGCTCCGGCTGTCGCTGTTCCAGGTGTCGGTCGGGATGGCGCTCGTGCTGCTGGTCGGCACGCTCAACCGCGTCATGATCGTCGAGCTGAACGTGCCGGCGGCGCTGGTGGCGATCATGGTCTCGCTGCCGGTCCTGTACGCGCCGCTGCGCGCGCTCGTCGGCTTCCGCTCCGACACCCACCGCTCGGCCCTCGGCTGGCGGCGCGTGCCCTTCATCTGGATGGGCACGCTGATCCAGTTCGGCGGGCTGGCGATCATGCCGTTCGCGCTGCTCGTGCTCGGCGGCGGCGGCAATGCCGGCCAGTGGCCGGTGTGGGTCGGGCAGGCGGGTGCCGCGGTCGCCTTCCTGCTCGTCGGCGCCGGCCTCCACACCACCCAGACGGCCGGGCTGGCGCTCGCCACCGACCTCGTGGCCCCGGAGTCTCGGCCCAAGGTCGTCGGTCTGATGTACGTGATGCTGCTCGTCGGCACCATCGTCAGCGCGTTCGGCTTCGGCGCCTTCCTCCATGACTTCACCCCGCTGCGCCTGGTGCAGGTCATCCAGGCCGCGGCCGTGCTGACGATGGTGCTCAACGGCCTGTCGCTGTGGAAGCAGGAAACGCGCGACCCGCAGCGCCACGCGCGCTGGCAGGCGCGCCACCTCGAGCCGCAGCCGAGATTCGCAGCCGCCTGGGCCAGCTACATCGAAGGCGACGGCACCCGGCGCCGGCTGGCCGCGATCGCGCTCGGCACGATGGCGTTCGCGATGCAGGACGTGCTGCTCGAGCCCTATGGCGGCCAGGTGCTCGGCATGGGCGTCGGGCAGACGACCTGGCTCACCGCGACGCTGGCGCTGGGCGGGCTGGTCGGCTTCAGCCTGGCGTCGGCGATCCTCGGACGTGGCGGCGACCCGGCACGCATGTCGATGGCCGGCGCCCTGTGCGGGCTGCCGGCCTTCGTGGCCGTGATCGTGGCCGCTGCGACCCACTCGGTCGCGCTGTTTGCCTGCGGCGTGCTGCTGGTCGGATTCGGCGGCGGCCTGTTCGGCCACGGCACGCTGACGCTGACGATGAACCGCGCGCCGAAGGAGCAGGCCGGACTGGCGCTGGGCGCGTGGGGGGCCGTGCAGGCCACGGCCGCCGGCGTCGCGGTCGTCATCGGCGGGGTCGGCCGCGACCTGGTTTCGGCGGCCGCGTCGGGCGGGCTGCTGGGCGCAAGGCTCTCGGGCCCGGCAACGGGCTATGTCGCCGTCTACCTGGTCGAGGTCGCGCTGTTGCTCGCCACGATCGTCGCGATGCGGCGACTGATCGGCGACACGCGCCACGTCACCCCGGTGGCCGAATGGCCCGCTGTGGCGCGTTGACCCGCCGCGGCTTAGCATCCGCAGCGTTTCGCTTCAACCCGACGTCAACGACCCTTCATCGACAGGAGCACCCCGTGGAGGTCTATCAGATCCTTTTTCTGCTGTGGTTCATCGTCTTCGCGTTCTGGCTCGTCAAGCAGTTCTCTCGCGCCAATCGCAAGTACGAGCGTCGCGACAACTGATCGCGCGGTCGGCGCGATCGCTCGTCGGCGGGCGTCAGCCCGCCGCTTCGCTTAGAGTGCCCGACGATGCTCAGCGGCCCTGGGAGCGACGCTTCCACCAGCGCTCGAGCGAGTCGAACGCGGCCTCGGCCATTAGGGCCGCGAACAGACCGCCGATCGTGGCCATGAGCACCGCGCTCGGCAGTCCGCCGATGCGAGCGCCTGCGGCGAAGCTGAAGGCCAAGCCCGCCGCGCCGCTGGCTCCGACGACGGCGAGTTCGGCCCAGCGCCACGGGTCCGCGGGAAGGATGCCGGCAAGAGGGCCCTTGCGCGAACCTGTGTCGGTGCCTGCCATGGCTGCCCACCTCCTGACCGCAATATAGCCTCGCCGGGGCCGCGCGGGCTACGCCGTCGCCAACATGGTGGACGCGTGGGGCGGGGTCATGGCGCGGCGGCGTTGTGGCTGCGGCCTGGCCCTACGGGCCTTCACATCGCTGGCGCGATGTGAGCCTTCGCCGCAAGGCCCAGGGCCCGCTGGCGCGGGCGCCGGGCCTTACAGCCCGGCCGCTGCGCGCAGCGCCTGGGCCTTGTCCGTTCGTTCCCAGGTGAATTCGGGTTCGTCGCGGCCGAAGTGGCCGTAGGCGGCGGTCTTCTCGTAGATCGGGCGCAGCAGGTCGAGCATCTGGATGATGCCCTTCGGCCGCAGGTCGAAGTGCTCGTTGACCAAATGCGCGATCTGGTCGTCGGGGATCACGCCGGTGCCCTCGGTGTAGACGGTCACGTTCATCGGTCGCGCGACGCCGATCGCGTAGGCCACCTGCACCTGGCACTGCCGGGCCAGCCCGGCGGCGACGACGTTCTTCGCCACGTAGCGCGCGGCGTAGGCGGCCGAGCGGTCGACCTTGCTCGGGTCCTTGCCGCTGAAGGCGCCGCCCCCGTGCGGGCATGCGCCGCCATAGGTGTCGACGATGATCTTGCGGCCGGTGAGGCCGCAGTCGCCCTGCGGTCCGCCGATGACGAAGCGGCCGGTCGGGTTGATCAGGTAGCGCGTGTCCTTCAGCCACTCCTTGGGCAGCACCGGCTTGATGATGTCCTCGATCACGGCCTCGTAGAACTCGGGCTTCATCTTGCTGCCCAGGCTCCACTCGGGCGCGTGCTGCGTCGACAGCACCACGGTGTCGATCGAGTGCGGCTTGCCGTCGACGTAGCGCATGGTCACCTGGCTCTTGGCGTCGGGGCGCAGGAAGGGCATGCGGCCGTCCTTGCGCAGCATCGCCTGGCGCTCGACGAGCCGGTGCGCGTAGTAGATCGGCGCCGGCATCAGCTCGGGCGTCTCGTCGCAGGCGTAGCCGAACATCAGCCCCTGGTCGCCGGCGCCGGTGTTCAGGTAGTCGTCGCTCGCGTGGTCGACGCCCTGCGCGATGTCGTTGCTCTGCTTGTCGTAGGCCACGAGCACGGCGCAGCCCTTGTAGTCGATGCCGTACTCGGTGTTGT
>JALORQ010000027.1 GCA_025458805.1 Rubrivivax sp. | reverse complement strand
CGCTGGCCGAGGACCTGCGCGCGCTGCGGCGCGCGCGCGACGCGCTCGATGCCGGGCGCCCGCTGCCGGTGGCGTTGCGCGAGGCGCGCGCCTGGGGCGCGAAGGAGCGCCTGTACGAGCGCGTGCTGCCGCGGCTGGCCGGCCACCAGATCGACCATCTCGTCGACGCGGCCCAGATCTGCGACGGCATCGTGAAGGGCCTGCGCCATCCCGACTGGCCTGCCGACCCGTGGCTTGCGCTGCGCCGCCTCGTGCTGCTCGTGCTGCAGCCGCTCGCTCCGGCGCGGCCGGGGCGACTCGTCCTCCAGCCCTGACGCGGCACCGGCCGCCCCTTCAGCCGGGCCCGGCGGCCGGCACCGCCGGCTCGACCCGCGCGCGAACGCAGGCCTCGACGAAGTCGACCAGCCGCTCGGGCGGAAAGCGCTGCGCCGGCAGCCCCGGCTCGTAGCCGAAGCGCGCCTTCACGGCCGCGGTCAGCGCGTCGTCGCCACGCAGCGCCATCCAGGATTCGCCGAATCGCCTGGCCTGCACCGGCGCCCACTCGCGCACCTCGATCGCGTGATGGCGCGGGTCCGCCGCGATCGCCGAGAAGCGCTCGTGGAGCTGCAGCGCGTCGCCCTCGAGCACCTGCGCGAACCAGCCATCGAGGAACAGCAGCGCGCCGGTCAGCTCGGACCGGCTGTTGCGGTTGTGGGCGACGCGCACGATGTCGTAGGCGTCGCGGGTGCCGATGCCGGGGACGGCGCGGCTGACGTAGACGACGCGCTCAAACACCCGGCACCCCCTGCGCCGCTCGGGCGCGTTGCGCAGCCTCGACCGACTCGACGAAGGAGGCGATCTCGTCGGCCGGCCGCGGACGGCTGTAGAGGTAGCCCTGGACCTCGGAGCAGCCCTCGCGGCGGGCGATGGCGAGCTGCGCGTCGGTCTCGACGCCCTCGATGGTGGTCGCCATCCCCAGGTTGCGGCCCAGTCCGGCGACCGCGCGCACGATGGACTGCGCGTCGTCGCTGCTCGCGAGGTCGCGCACGAACGAGCGGTCGATCTTGATGCGGTCGAACGGAAAGCTGTGCAGCGTCGACAGCGACGAATAGCCGGTGCCGAAGTCGTCCATCGCCACGCGCACCCCGCGTTCGCGCAGCTGCCGCAGCAGCGCCAGCGCCTGCGCGGGCTCGCGCAGCATCACCGACTCGGTGATCTCGATCTCGAGCCGCTCGGGCGCGAGCCCGCTCGCGTCCAGCGCCTGCACCACGTCGCGCAGCAGCAGTCCGTTGCGAAACTGCGCGGCGGAGACGTTGACCGCGACGCGCACCGTCGACGGCCAGCGCAGCGCGTCGCGACAGGCCTGGCCGAGCACCCAGCGACCGATCGGGACGATGAGGCCGGTGTCCTCGGCCAGCGGGATGAAGGCGCCGGGCGGCACGCGGCCGCGCTGCGGGTGCTGCCAGCGCAGCAGCGCCTCGACGCCGGCCACTCGCTCCTCGTCGAGGCGCACGAGCGGCTGGTACTCGAGCACGAACTGGCCGGCGGCCAGCGCGTGGCGCAGCTCGGTCTCCATCAGGCGGCGCGACTGGGCGCGCTGGTCCATCTCGGGCTCGAAGTAGCGCATCGTGCCGCGGCCGTCGCCCTTGGCACGGTAGAGCGCCAGATCGGCGTTCTTGAGCAGCGCGTCGGGCTCGTCGCCGTCGAACGGCGCGACCGCGATGCCGACGCTGGTGCCGACGTGCACCTGCAACCCGCCGAGGTCGAACGGCTGCGCGAGCGCCGCGATGATGCGGCGCGCGGTCTCGGACGAGGCCGTCGGCTGCGCGCTGCCGCACTGCAGCACGGCGAACTCGTCGCCGCCCAGACGCGCGACGATGTCGGTCCCGCGCGCGCAGGCCTGCAGCCGCGCGGCGACCTCGCGCAGCAGCAGGTCGCCGGTGGGGTGGCCGAAGCTGTCGTTGACCGCCTTGAACTGGTCGAGGTCAAGCAGCAGCAGCGCCAGATCCTCGCCGCGCGCGTTGCGCACGAACATCCGGCCCAGTTCCTCGCGTAGCACCATCCGGTTGGGCAGGCCGGTGAGCGCGTCGTGACGGGCCAGATAGGCGATGCGCTCCTGCGCCCGCCGCTGGTCGGTGACGTCCTCGTGCAGCGCGACGCAGCGGCCGTCGGCCAGCCGCGAGACGACGACCTCGATCGTGCGGCCATCGTCCATCCGCCACTCGCGCCGGCGCGTGCCCTCGGTGCCGGGCGCCGGCAGCGCGGCGCGGCTGGCCGCGGTCTCGCGACCACGCGTCGCCGCCATGATCGCGGCAAAGGGGGTGCCGGCGCGCATCAGCGCCTCGGGCAGATCCCAGATCTCGCGGTAACGGCGATTGGCGAGCAGCAGCCGGTCGTCGCCGTCGAACATGGACAGCCCGTGCGGCAGCCGTTCGAGCGCCAGCCGCAGCGCGTCGTTCTCGGCCCGCAGCGCGTCGACCGGCGAGGCAGCGACGGCGGCGGCCGGAGCGGTCGGCGTGGAATCGAACGGCGGCTGGCGTGCAGACATGGAGGGGACGCCGCGCCGCGGCGCCCGCGGCCGGCTTCCGGGGTATCGGCCGCCGGCGCCGGCCCTTGAGACCGCGGTCGCGCAGGGCGGGCGCGCCCTCACCCCGGCACCGGCAGGTCCGCAGGGACTCGCCCGGTCGGGGGCGGGGTCAGCCGCGCGACTTGGCGCGCAGCCGCCAGGCGTGCAGCAGCGGCTCGGTGTAGCCGCTGGGCTGGGCCGTGCCCCTGAACACCAGGTCGCGCGCGGCCTGGTAGGCGAAGCTCGTGTCCCAGTGCCCGGCCATCGGCCGGTATGCCGGGTCGCCCGCGTTCTGCCGGTCGACGACCTTGGCCATGCGCTTGAGCGTGGCGGTGACCTGCTGCCGGGTGACGACGCCGTGCAGCAGCCAGTTGGCCATGTGCTGGCTGCTGATGCGCAGCGTGGCGCGGTCTTCCATCAGCCCGACGTCGTGGATGTCGGGCACCTTCGAGCAGCCGATGCCCTGGTCGACCCAGCGCACGACGTAGCCCAGGATGCCCTGCGCGTTGTTGTCCAGCTCCTGCCGGATCTCGTCGGCCGTCCACTTCGGCCTCTTCACGACCGGCACGGTGAGCAGCCCCTCGAGCAGCGCCTCGCGCTCGGCGTCGACGTCGACTCTCTCGAGCTCGCGCTGCACCTTGAAGACGTCGACCTGGTGGTAGTGCAGCGCATGCAGCGTGGCTGCGGTCGGGCTCGGCACCCAGGCGGTGTTGGCGCCGGCCTTCGGGTGGGCGATCTTCTGCGCCAGCATCGCGGCCATCAGGTCGGGCATCGCCCACATGCCCTTGCCGATCTGCGCGCGGCCGCGCAGGCCGCACTCGAGGCCGACGAGCACGTTGCTGCGCTCGTAGGCGGCGATCCACTCGCTGGTCTTCATGTCGCCCTTGCGGCGCATCGGACCGGCCTGCATCGCGGTGTGCATCTCGTCGCCGGTGCGATCCAGGAAGCCGGTGTTGATGAAGGCCACGCGGTCGGCCGCGGCCGCGATGCAGGCCTTCAGGTTGAGGCTGGTGCGCCGCTCCTCGTCCATGATGCCGAGCTTGACGGTGGCCTTCGGCAGCCCGAGCAACGCCTCGACGCGGCCGAACAGCTCGCTCGCGAAGGCCACCTCGGCCGGCCCGTGCATCTTGGGCTTGACGATGTAGACCGAGCCATGGCGGCTGTTGCGGATGCCGCCCGCGCCGAGCGCCTTCAGGTCGTGCAGCGCGATCGTCGTCGTGATGACGGCGTCCATGATCCCTTCGGGGATCTCGCGGCCGTCGTCGCCCCACAGGATGGCCGGGTTCGTCATCAGGTGGCCGACGTTGCGCACGAACAGCAGCGAGCGGCCGTGCAGCGTGACGTCCTCGCCGCCCTTGCCGGTGTAGGCGCGGTCGGGGTTGAGCCCGCGCATGAACGTTCGTCCGCCCTTGCTGACCTGCTCGGTCAGCGTGCCCTTCAGGATACCCAGCCAGTTGCCGTAGGCCTGCACCTTGTCGTCGGCGTCGACCACCGCGACCGAATCCTCGAGGTCGAGGATCGTCGACAGCGCCGCCTCCAGGACGAGGTCGCAGACGCCGGCCGGGTCGGCGGCGCCGACCGGGTGGCTGCGGTCGATGCGGATGTCGAGGTGCAGCCCGTGGTGCACGAGCAGGATCGAGCTCGGCGCGTCGGCGTCGCCCTGGAAGCCGACGAACTGCGCCGGCTTGGCCATCTCGACGGTCCGGCCGTCTTTCAGCGTCACCATCAGGCGGCCGGAGTCGATCGCGTACCTCACCGAATCGACGTGCGAGCCCTTCTTCAGCGGCGCGCAGCGGTCGAGCACGTGGCGCGCGTACTCGACGACGCGCGCGCCGCGCACCGGGTTGTAGCCGGGGCCGCGCGTCGCGCCGTCGGTCTCGGGCAGCACGTCGGTGCCGTACAGCGCGTCGTACAGCGATCCCCAGCGGGCATTCGCGGCGTTCAGCGCGTAGCGTGCATTGGTGATCGGCACCACGAGCTGGGGCCCGGCCTGCACCGACAGTTCGGCATCGACGTTGCGCGTCGTCACCCGGACCTTGCCAGGCACCGGCACCAGGTAGCCGATCTTCTCGAGAAACTTGCGGTACTTCGCCATGCGGCGGATCGGCCCCGGGTGCTTGCGGTGCCAGGCGTCGATCTCGGCCTGAAGCCGGTCGCGCTCGGCCAGCAGCGCGGCGTTCCTCGGCGCCAGGTCGTGCACGATGGCGTCGAAACCGCGCCAGAACGCGTCGGTGTCGATCCCGGTGCCCGGCAGCACGCGGGTGTCGACGAAGTCCTTCAGCACGGCGGCGACCTGCAGACCGTGCACGCGGATGCGGCCGGCGGCGGCGTCGGCAACGATCGACCCGGCCGTGCCGGGGTGGGCTTGGAGCGTCATGATGCGAAGACCTCGAGGACGTCGCGCAGGCTGGCGCCGATGCGCGTGGGGGCGGTGCCGAGCTCCTCGAGCGGCGCGCCGCCGCGGTTGACCCACAGCGTCTTGTAGCCGTACCAGGTGGCACCGATGGCGTCCCAGCCGTTGCTGGAGACGAACAGGATGTCGCGCGCCGGCAGCCCGAAGGCTTGCGGCCCCAGCGCGTAGGCGGCCGGATCGGTCTTGTAGCGCCGCACCGCGTGCACCGAGAGGACGTGGCGCAGCAGCGGCGCGAAGCCGGCGCTTTTGACCGCCACGTCGAGCATCTGCGGATCGCCGTTGGACAGGATGCCCGCGGGCACTCCGAGCCGCTGCAGCTCGACCAGCACCTCGCGGTTCTCGGGGAACGCCGACAGGTGCCGGTACTGGTTCATGAGCCGGTCCTCGGCCGCCGCGTCCAGCGCCAGCCCGAGCCGCCGCGCCGCGAAGCGCAGGCCGTCGCGCGTCAGCTCCCAGAACGGACGGTAGCGATCGCTCATCGAGACCAGTCGCGTGTACTCGATCTGCTTGTCGCGCCACAGCTGCGCCAGCCGCTCGCCCTGCCCCGGAAAGAGCTGCTCGGCCAGCAGCCCCACGCTGTAGACGTCGAACAACGTGCCATAGGCGTCGAACAGCACGGCCCGCGGCGCATGCGCGGGCAGGGCGGGCGCGGACGACGTCGGCTCCATCCCTGCACTGTATTCGTTCGATTCGCAGACATTGAGCTGCCAGGATCGAAGGGATTTGTGCGTGCTGCGCAAAAGCGCGCGCACCGCGAATCGCTCAGGCGCAGACCGCATCGCGAGAACGCTCATGCAAAGATTGAATGCGGCCCACTCGCTCGTCGATTAATTTGCCGCGTCGGCATAATGCAGCGATGGACCGTCTGAAGCAGATCGAGTCCTTCGTCGGCGTCGCGACCAAGGGCAGCCTCACCGCAGCGGCGCTGGCCGAGGGGGTTGCGCCGGCCGTCGTCGGCCGCCGCATCGACGCGCTCGAGGAACGCCTCGGCGTGCGGCTGATGGTGCGCACGACGCGCCGCATCACGCTCACGCACGAGGGCAGCGCCTTTCTCGAGGACTGCCAGCGGCTGCTCGCCGACCTCGCGAACGCCGAGGCGAGCGTGAGCGCCGGCGGGGTGAAGGCCAGCGGCTACCTGCGCATCACCGCGCCGGCCGGTTTCGGTCGCCGCCACGTCGCCCCGCTGGTGCCGCGCTTCGTCGAGCAGCACCCGGACGTGCACGTCTCGCTCAACCTGTCGGACCGCGTCGTCGACATCGTCAACGAGGGCTTCGACTGTGCGGTGCGCGTCGGCGACCTGCCCGACTCGAGCCTGGTCAGCGTGCGGCTGGCCGACAACCGGCGCCTGTGCGTCGCCACGCCGGGCTACCTGCGACGCGCCGGCGTGCCGCAGTCCCCGGCCGAGCTGTCGCGCCACGAGTGCCTGACGCTGTCGTCGGACGCCAGCCAGACGCGCGGCTGGGCGTTCCTGGTCGACGGCCAGATCACGCACCTGCGGCCGAGCGGCAGGCTCGACTGCAGCGACGGGCAGGTGCTGCACGACTGGTGCCTGCGCGGCATGGGCATCGCCTGGCGCAGCACCTGGGAGGTTGAGGCCGACATCGCCGCCGGGCGGCTGCAATCGGTCCTCGACGGATTCGCGGCACCGCCGAACGGCATCTACGCCGTCTTTCCGCAGCGCAAGCACCTGCCGCTGCGCGTGCGCCTGTGGATCGACTTCCTCAAGCACACCTACGGCGACGAGCGCTACTGGAGCGCACGCCCGGCGGCCGCCTGAGCCGCGTGCCGCGCCCTCGCCCGGGTCAGATCTTCGGCTTCTGGTCCTCGACGCACTTGTTGACGAAGCTCGTGCGCGCCGCGCCGGCGAGCTTCCTCTCGTCGGCCTGGGCTAGGCAGGTGTCGGTGCGGCACTTGGCGACGAAGCTGGTGCGCGCGGCGCCGGAGAGCTTCTTTCCGTCGGCCTGGCCTTCGCAGCCCGACGCGTAGTCGGCCTCGCACTTCTTCAGGAAGCTCGTCTTCGCCGCGCCGGCGAGCTTGCGTTCGGCAGCCTCGGCTTCGCAGGTGCTCGCCGCGTGCACCGGCGCCGCCAGCACCGCGGCGCCCAGCCACGCCGCCGCCACGATCGTCGATCGCATGGATTCGTCCTCCGTCGCGCGCGCCCGTCGCGCGCCGCGCCGATTGCAGCACAAGCCGGGCGCGGCGCGGGCTAGAGGATGCGCCGCGGGTGGTGCAGCGCCTCGTGCGCGGCGTGCAGACGCCGCACGAGCACGCCGATGAAGGCGCGGTCGAAAAGCGCGCGCGTGTTGACCGACAGCTGATCGATCGCCTGCGGCGTGAACGAGATCGTCGTCGCGGTATCGGCGACCAGCACGTCGGCGGCGTGCGTGCGCAGCGCTTCGCTGGGCGCGAGATAGGCCATCTCGCCGACCGAGGTGCCGGGCCCCAGTTCGGCGACCTTCTGCCCGTCGCGGTAGACCTCGATGCGCCCGCTGGCGATGATATGGAAGCTTTGCCCGCGCTCGCCCTTGCGGTAGATCGCGTGGCCGAAGCCCAGGCGCTGCCAGCGCGCCCGGTGCACGACCTCCCACAGTTCGACGTCGCCGAAGCCGGCGAAGAAGTCCAGTGTGCGCAGCAGGCTGAAGCGCTCCGAGTCGAGCACGCCCTGCAGCGCGCCCCGCGGCAGTTCCTGCCGCGCCACCAGCGTCGACAACGCCTCGGCGAAGCCGTCCCAGGTTGCCGGACGCTCGTCGCGCGGCTTCGCGAGGCCCTTGGCGATCAGCGCCTCGAGCCGAGGCGGCACCCCCTCGCGCAGCGAGGCGAGCGCCGGCGGCTCGTCGTGCAGGATCTGGCGCATGATCGCCGGCTGCTGCTGGGCATCGAACGGCGGACGCCCGGCGATCAGGTGGTAGAGCACCGCCGACAGCGAATAGATGTCCGCTCGCGCGTCGAGGACGTCGCCCTCGAGCTGCTCGGGCGACATGTAGGCCAGCGAACCGACGCGGTGCACCTGGGTGCGGTCGGCGCCGAGGTGGAAGACGCTGCCGAAGTCGCTGACCTTGACGTCGACCACGCGGCCGCCATCGAGCAGCGCGAGCAGGTTGGCCGGCTTGACGTCGCGGTGCACCAGCCCCTGGCGGAAGCAGTAGCCGAGCGCCATCGCGCACTTGAAGCCGATCTCGACGACCTGTTCGAGCGGCAGCAGGTGGTCGGCGCGGCAGAAGCGTCGCAGCGTGACGCCCGGCACGTACTCCATCACGAGGTACGGCGCCACCTCGTCCTCGACGGCGTCGAGGATCTGCACGACGTTGGGGTGCTGCAGCCTCCCGACCAGCGCGGCCTCGGCGGCGAAGAAGCGGCGCTGGAAGTGGCGCTCGCGCGCGTCCGCCAGCAGCGACGCGCGCACGCGCTTGATCGCGACCTCCCGCTCGTGGAAGTCGTCGCGCGCCAGGAAGACCTCGCTCGTCGCGCCCTCTCCGAGCCGGCGCAGCACGCGGTACTTGCCGATCTGCGCCGGCAGCTCGGGGGCATGGGCCGGATCGGCGGGTTCGACAGGCAGCGGAGCGTTCATCGCGGTGCCGGGCACGACGGCGCCCGGTGCCGGATGGTGCCCCGGCCGCGCCGCCGGGTCGGCGCGAAAAGCAGGGCCTTCTGCCGTCTTCCCGCCAACGCCGCAGCGCCGCGTCCCCCCGGACCCGGGCCCCTAGAATTCGCGCGATGATCCAAGCCAAGCACGAGCTGCTGCAGGCGCTGGCCGCGGCGCTCGACGAGGTGGCGCCGGGCCACGCGCCGCCCGCGGCCTTCGAGGCGCCGAAGCAGGCGGCGCACGGCGACCTCGCGATCACCGCCGCGATGTCGCTGGCCCGCGCCCTGAAGAAGAACCCGCGCGAGGTCGCCGCCGCACTCGTCGCCGCGCTCGAGCGCCAGGACGCGGTCCGGCGCTGGGTCGCCGCCCTCGAGATCGCCGGTCCCGGCTTCGTCAACCTGCGGCTGCGGCCGGCGGCGTTGCAGGCCGTGGTCGCCGAGGTGCTGGCCGCCGGACCCTGCTTCGGTCGTGCGGCCGACCACGGCGGCCGGCTGATGGTCGAGTTCGTCTCGGCCAATCCGACCGGACCGCTGCACGTGGGGCACGGCCGGCAGGCTGCGCTGGGCGACGCGATCTGCCACCTGCTCGAGACGCAGGGCTGGCGCGTGCATCGCGAGTTCTATTACAACGATGCCGGGGTGCAGATCGCCACGCTGGCCGCGTCGGTGCAGGCGCGGCTGCGCGGCCTGACGCCGGGCGATGCCGGCTGGCCCGAGTCCGCCTACAACGGCGACTACATCGCCGACGTCGCCGCCGACTTCGCGGCGCGCAAGACCGTGCGCGCCGACGACCGCAGCTTCACCGCCAGCGGCGACCCGGACGACCTCGACGGCATCCGGCAGTTCGCCGTCGCCTACCTGCGGCACGAGCAGGACCTGGACCTGCAGGCCTTCGGCGTGCGCTTCGACCACTACTACCTCGAGTCGGGGCTGTACTCGGGTGGGCGAGTCGACGAGACGGTGCGCCGGCTGGTCGCCGCGGGCAAGACCTACGAGAAGGACGGCGCGCTGTGGCTGCGCAGCACCGACTACGGTGACGACAAGGACCGCGTGATGCGCAAGTCGGGGCCCGCCGCGGCCGACGGCAGCAGCTACACGTACTTCGTGCCCGACGTCGCCTACCACCTCCACAAGTGGGAGCGCGGCTTCGAGCGCGTCATCAACGTGCAGGGCAGCGACCACCACGGCACGGTGGCGCGCGTGCGCGCCGGTCTGCAGGCGGCAGGCGCCGGCATCCCCGCCGGCTGGCCCGACTACGTGCTGCACAAGATGGTGCGCGTGGTGCGCGGCGGGCAGGAGGTCAAGATCTCCAAGCGCGCCGGCAGCTACGTCACGCTGCGCGACCTCATCGACTGGACCAGCCGCGACGCGGTGCGCTTCTTCCTGATCAGCCGCAAGGCCGACACCGAGTTCACGTTCGACGTCGACCTCGCGCTGAAGGCCAGCGACGACAACCCGGTCTTCTACGTCCAGTACGCGCACGCGCGCATCTGCTCGGTGCTCGCCCAGTGGCGTCCGGGCGCTGCCGACGATGCCGCGCCGGCCGGCGAGGTGGCCCATGCCGACCTGTCGCTGCTGGTCGCGCCCACCGAGTCCGCCCTCATGCTCAAGCTCGCCGACTACCCGACGATGCTGGCCCGTGCCGCCGCCGATCTGGCGCCGCACGACGTCGCCTTCTACCTGCGAGACGTGGCAGCGGCCTTCCACGGCTACTACGCGAGCGAACGCTTCCTGGTCGACGACGAGGCGCTCGCTCGCGCCCGCATGGCGCTGCTGGCCGCGACGGCGCAGGTGCTGCGCAACGCGCTCGCCGTGCTCGGCGTGTCGGCGCCGCGGCGCATGGACCGGGCCGACGCCGATCCGCCGGTGGCCTCCGGGGCGACGACATGAGGCGCCAGCGCGGCGGCTTCGTGCTCGGCGTCGTCGCCGGGCTGCTCGTCGGCCTCGCGGTGGCGCTGGCCGTGGCGCTCTACATCACGAAGACGCCGGTGCCCTTCATCGACAAGGTGCCCCAGCGCACGGCCGAGCAGGACCAGGCCGAAGCCGAGCGCAACCGCAGCTGGGACCCGAACGCGCCGCTCGCGCCGCGCGCCACGCCGCGCGTCGCCGCGCCCGGATCGGCGACCTCACCCGCGGCGGCCGCCTCGGCGCCGGTGCCCGTCGCGACCCAGCCGGCGACGCCCGAGCGCGACCCGGCGGCGATCCTCTCGGGAGCCGCGACGCCCGGGCCGGCGCCGGGGACGCCGACCGCGGTGGCGACGGCGCCGGCGACGCAGCCGTTCGTCTTCCACGTGCAGGTCGGGGCCTACAGCCGCCCGGAGGACGCCGAGCAGCAGCGCGCGAAGATGGCGATGATCGGGTTCGAGGCCCGGCTGTCGGAGCGCGAGCAGGCCGGCCGCACCGTCTACCGCGTCCGCATCGGCCCGTTCGAGACGCGCGAGGAGGCCGAGGCGGTGCAGACGCGTCTCGCCAACGTCAGCATCGACGCGCGGCTGGTACGGGTCGAGCGCAACTGAGACGGAACCGGGGCGGGCGATGCCGGATCTGTCCACACGATGCGCCCGGTGCGGGCGTGGTGCAGCCAAGGAACCTCTACGATCATGAAGCGACGCGACTTTTCCCTCGGGCTGGCCGCCACCGGCATCGCCCTCGGCACCGGTGCCGGACACGCGCAGGCGCAGGGCGGCCCGGTCGAGGGCAAGCACTATGTCCGGCTCGCGCAGCCGGCCCCGGTGTCCCTGCCCTCGCCCGACAAGAAGATCGAGGTCGTCGAGTTCTTCTGGTACGAGTGCCCGCACTGCAACGCCTTCGAGCCGATGCTCGAGGCCTGGGCCAAGCGGCTGCCGGCGGACGTGTACTTCCGCCAGGTGCCGGTCGGCTTCACGGCCCGCCACCAGGCCGGGCAGAAGCTGTACTACGCGCTCGAGGCGATGGGCCAGCTGCCGGCGATGCACCGGCGCATCTTCGCGGCGATCCACGTGCAGGGGCGCCGGCTCTCGACCGAGAGCGACATCGTGGCCTTCGTGCGCGAGAACGGCATCGACGCCGACCGCTTCACCGAGACCTTCCGCTCGTTCCAGGTCAGCACCGCGGCGACTCGCGCGCGCCAGCTCACCGATGCCTACCGCATCGACGGCGTGCCGGCCATGGGCATCCATGGCCGCTTCTTCACCTCGGGCGCTCTCGCAGGCAGCCACGACCGCGCGCTCGCGGTGTCCGACTTCCTGATCCAGCGCGTGCGCGCCGGCTAGCTCGGCGGCGGTCCGCCCGTGGCCGCGCGAGCGCACGGGCCTTCTCGGCGTGAACTCGTCGCTTGCCGATCCCGGCACGGCTGTGCCTACAATGGGTTTGCAAGTTTCGTGCCTCGATGCCGTCCGCCTCCCTGCCGTCCCCGCTGCCGACCGCCGTCCTGCGCGCCGCGGCGCTCGCTCTGCTGTTGGCCATCGGCGTCCGTCCGGCCGTCGCCGACCGCGCGGATCGCCGTCAGCCGATGGTCATCGAGGCCGAGCAGCCGGGCACGGTCGATCTCGTCCGGCAGCTCGTCGTGTTCGCCGGCAACGTGACGATCACGCAGGGATCGATGGTCATCCGCGCCGACCGCGTCGAGCTGCGCGAGTCCCCCGACGGTTTCCGGGCCGCGACAGCGATCGGTAACGCCGAGCGGCCGGCGAGCTACCGGCAGCGCCGCGACGGCGCCGGCAACGAGGTGCTCGAGGGCCGCGCAGAGCGCATCGAGTACGACAGCCGCACCGAAGTGCTGCGCTTCGTCGGCAACGGCATGGTGCGGCGGCTGCGCGGCGACACGGTCGCCGACGAGATCACCGGCGCGCTCATCACCTGGGACAACCTGCGTCAGGTCTTCAGCGTGCAGGGCGGCGCGCCCGGCGAGGGCAGCGCCGATGGCCGGGTGCGTGCGGTGCTCAGCCCCTCGCCCGAACCACCGGCACCGGCGCCGCCCGCGCCGGCGGCGGTGCCGCGCTGATGGACGCAGCGGTCGCGCCGGTGGCCGCCGAATCCCCCGTGCCGGCCACCGCGCCGGGCCGGCTGGAGGCGCGCGGACTGCGCAAGGCCTTCGGCGCGCGCACCGTGGTGCACGACGTGCACCTCGCGGTGGCGGGCGGCGAGGTCGTCGGTCTGCTGGGTCCCAACGGCGCGGGCAAGACGACCACCTTCTACATGGTCGTCGGGCTGATCCGCGCCGACGACGGCGAGATCCGCATCGACGGCGCGCCGGTCGAGCGGCTGCCGATCCACCGCCGCTCGAGGCTCGGGCTGTCGTACCTGCCCCAGGAGGCCTCGATCTTCCGCAAGCTCACGGTCGAGGAGAACATCCGCGCCGTGCTGGAGCTCCAGCGCGGCGCCGATGGCCGCCCGCTGCCGGCCGACGTGATCGAGGCCCGGCTCGCGACGCTGCTGCGCGACCTGGCGGTCGAGAGGCTGCGCGACTCGCCCGCGCCGGCGCTGTCGGGCGGCGAGCGGCGGCGCGTCGAGATCGCGCGCGCTCTGGCGACCCAGCCGCGCTACATCCTGCTCGACGAGCCGTTCGCGGGCGTCGACCCGATCGCGGTGCTCGAGATCCAGCGCATCATCCGGTTCCTGAAGGCGCGCGGCATCGGCGTGCTGATCACCGACCACAACGTGCGCGAGACGCTGGGCATCTGCGATCGCGCCTACATCATCAGCGAGGGGCGCGTGCTCGCCGAGGGCACGCCGCACGAGATCGTCGAGAACGCCGACGTGCGCAAGGTCTACCTCGGCGAGCATTTCCGGATGTGAGGGACCGCACGTGAAGCCGTCGCTGCAGGTCCGCCTGTCGCAGCACCTGGCGCTGACGCCGCAGCTTCAGCAGTCGATCCGGCTGCTGCAGCTGTCGACGCTCGAGCTGCACCAGGAGGTCGAGCAGATGCTCGAGAGCAACCCCTTCCTCGAGCCCGAGGAGGAGGCCGCGGTCGCCTACGAGTCGCCGGCCGAGCGCACGCTGCGCGACGACCGCGCCGCCGAGCGCCGCGACGACGATGCGGGCGCCGACGACGAGGCCGGAGGCACCGACGCCGAGGCGCTCGGCGAGGTGAGCGGGCAGGAGTTCGGCACGCCGCTGCGCGACGACTGGGAGAACGGCACCGAGGCCGACGACTTCGACGGCATCCGCGAGACGCCCAGCGGCAGTGCGGGCTCCGGTGCGGCCGAGGACGACGGCGAGGCCTCGGACCGGCGCGCCGCATCGGGCACGCTGCAGGACCACCTGCGCGCGCAGCTCGTCGGCATGCGGCTGGACGGCGACGACCTGGCCGCGGTGCAGGTGCTGATCGAATCGCTCGACGGCGACGGCTACCTCGCCGACCCGCTCGACGACATCGCGGCGCGGCTGGCCGAGATGCTGGGCATCGACGACGACGAGCAGCGCGGCGATCTGCTCGAGCGGCTGAACTGCGCTCTGCGCTGGCTGCAGAGCCTGGAACCCGCCGGCGTCGGCGCGCGCTCGCTGCCCGAGTGCCTCGAGCTGCAGCTGCGGCAGCGGCCGGCCTGCCCCGCGCAGCGCCTCGCGACGCGCATCTGCCGGCAGCACCTCGAGCTGCTCGCGCGCCGGGACTGGAAGCGCCTGGGCACGCTCACCGGCGCCGACGAGGCGCTGCTGCGCGACGCGCACCAGATGATCGTCGCCTGCGAGCCCAAGCCCGGCCGCCCGTTCGCCGACGCCGAGGCCAACGTCGTCGTGCCCGACGTCATCGTCACGCGCGCCGGGCGCGGGCTCAAGGTGGTCCTCAACCCCGACGTGATGCCGCGGCTGCGCATCAACGACCTGTACGCGCAGGCCATGCGCGGCCAGCGCAACGGCGCCGGCGGCGGGCTCTCGTCGCGGCTGCAGGAGGCGCGCTGGTTCATGAAGAACATCCAGCAGCGCTTCGACACCATCCTGCGCGTGAGCAAGGCCATCGTCGAGCGCCAGAAGGCCTTCTTCCAGCACGGCGCCATCGCGATGAAGCCGCTGGTGCTGCGCGAGATCGCCGACGAGCTGGGGCTGCACGAGAGCACGATCTCGCGCGTCACCACGGCCAAGTACATGGCCACCCCGTACGGCACCTTCGAGCTGAAGTACTTCTTCGGCAGCAGCCTCGCGACCGAGACCGGCGGCAATGCGTCGAGCACCGCGGTGCGCGCGCTGATCCGGCAGCTCGTCGACGCCGAGGACCCGCAGCGGCCGCTGTCGGACAGCCAGCTCAGCCAGATGCTCGAGGAGCAGGGCATCCAGGTCGCACGTCGCACGGTCGCCAAGTACCGCGAGGCGTTGAAGATCGCCCCGGCCTCGCTGCGCAAGGCGCTGTAGTCTTTGCCCGCGCTCTTCCTGCCCTGCGCCGGTGGCGTCGAGGCGCTGCTGGCCGACGAGGTGTCCCGGCTCGCCGGCCGGCCGGCCCAGGCCGGGCGCGGCGGCGTCTTCGTCGACGGCGACGAGCGTCTCGCGATGCTTCTCAACCTCGAGTGCCGGCTCGCGCAGCGCGTGCTGTGGCCGCTGGCCGAGGGCGAGTACCGCGACGAGCACGATCTCTACGCGCTGGCCCGGCGCGTCGACTGGCCGGCCTGGATCACGCCGGCGCAGACGCTGAAGGTCGACACCAGCGCCTGGCGCTCGCCGCTGCGCAGCCTGCACTTCGCCGCGCTGCGCATCAAGGACGCGGTGTGCGACGCGCTGCGCGAGGCCACCGGCGCGCGGCCGGGCGTCGACACGCGGCAGCCGCACCTGCCGCTGGTGCTGTTCGCCGGCCCCGGGCATGCGGCGCTGTACGCCGACACCTCGGGCGAGCCGCTGTTCAAGCGCGGCTGGCGCGATGCCGGCGGGCTCAAGGGCGAGGCGCCGCTCAAGGAGACGCTGGCCGCCGCGATGCTGGCCGCCGCCGGCTGGCAGGGGCGCGCATCCGACGGGCCGCTCTTCGACCCCTGCTGCGGCGCCGGCACGATCGCGATCGAGGCGGCGCAGCTGGCCTGCGGCATCGCCCCCGGCATCGCGCGCGGCTTCGCGTTCGAGCGGCTGGCACTGTTCGCACCGCACCTCGCGGCCTGGCGGCGGATGCAGCGCGAGGCCCGCGAGCGCGTGCACGCCCCCCGGGTCGCCGTGTTTGCCGGCGACGTCAGCTTCCGGATGACCGATTTCGCAGCGCACAACGCGGCGCGCGCGGGCGTGCGCCACGCCATCGACTTCAAGACGGCCGACGCGCTGCAGCGCCCGGCCCCGGCTCCCGCCGGGACGCTGATGCTGAATCCGCCCTACGGCGCGCGCCTCGAGCCGCGCGGCACGGGCAGCGCCGCAGTCGCCGGCATGGCGCCGCGCGCGCGCGAGGATTTCGACGACGGCGGCGACGCTCCGCGCTTCTTCGGCGCGCTCGCCGCGCACTGGAAGCGCGGCTATGCCGGCTGGACCGCCTGGGTGCTGTCCCCCGAGTCGCGGCTGCCCTCGCTGATGAGGTTGAAGGAGAGCCGGCGCGTGCCGATGTGGAACGGCCCGATCGAGTGCCGCCTGTTCCGCTTCGACCTCGTCGCCGGCTCGCTGCGCGACGGCGGCTGAGCCCGGACCGAGCGAGTCCCTGCGGACTCGCGAGAGCCGGGCGAAGGGCGAGCGCGTCTCGCGCGCGAGCGCGGGCTGCAAGCTTGAGCGCGGCCCGGGCGGGTCGGCGCGGGCTCGCGGACGTGGCGCGTAGCCCCGGCCGGGTCAGTCGTCGTGGTCGTCGGGCGTGCCTTGGTCCGGTCCCGCGGCGGCCGACGCAGGCGGCACCAGCCCCTGAGGCGACTGCTGCCACTGCCATGCCACGAAGCCGATCGTCGCGGCGAGCACGAGCAGCGCGAGCGCGCCCAGGTTGCGTCGCGCGAGGTCGGGGCCTGCGCCGTCGACCCGGCCGGTGATCATCGGTGCCGCCTGGTTGCGGCGGCGCAGCAGGCTCAGGCCGATCACGAGCCCGACGTGGACCAGCACGGCGGCAAGCGCACCTTCGCCGAGCGCCTCGTGGAATTCGGACACGGCGTCGGCGAGCCCGCGGCCGAGCCACTCGAGGTGCGCAGCCAGGCCGCTCAGCAGCAGCGGCGCCAGGATCAGCGGCAGCGCCGCCACCGCCGTGGCCATCAGGAGGTTCTGGCCCTGGCGCCAGGGCACGTCGCGCAGCCGCGCCTGGCGCAGCGCAGTTGCCGTGTCGCGCAGCCATGCCGGAGCACCGGCCAGCCTGCGAAACCACAGGACCGCACGGGCCTGCCGCGGCCCGGCCAGGCCGTACAGCAACCGGAACACGAGCAGGCCGGCCAGCGTGTACCCCAGCGTCACGTGCAGTGCGCGCCAGCGCTCGCTCTCGGCGCTGAGGTAGGCGCCGGCGAAGCCGATGGCGATGAGCGCGTGCACCATCCGCGTCGGGGCGTCGACGACGCGCCGGCTGGGGCTCGCGGGGCGGCGGGTGGCGGGGCGGCCGGCGGGGGCCGCGGTGATGGCCGGGTGGGTGTGCATGGTGCGGTCCGGGTGGGGATCAGTCGCGCCAGGCGTGGCGCTGGCGGCCGCCCAGGCCGGCAGGCTCGATCAGCGCATCGTCGTCGAAGCGGCCCTGGTCGGCACCCCGGTGGCAGGCGGCGCACTGGGCGGCGCTCCCGACGCTGGGCAGCATCCAGACCGCGGGTTCGACCTTGCGGTGCTTGCGCTCGAACCAGGCCGCGCGGGTGATGCGGTCCTGCGGGGGTTCCCCGGTCCCGCGCCGGCCCGCCCCGGCGTGCTGCTGCAGCCAAGGGTCGATCTGCTTCAGCGTGGCCGGGTCCAGCGCGGCGTCGGTGCCGAAGTGGTTCTCCAGTCCGCCCACCAGCCGGCGCCACGAGCGCGCCGGCAGCAGCGCAGGCGGGTATGCGGTGTGGCAGGCGCCGCATTCCTGAACGTACGCGGGAGGGGCGCGCAGGGGCATGAGCGGGCCGTCGTCGGCATGCGCGGTCGCGGCGACGAACGGCGCGAAGCCGGCGAGGAGCGCCGGCAGCAGCGGGCGGAGCGTGCGGGTCGGGCGGATCATGGCTCGAGGCTCGTGAGGTAGGCCAGGACATCCGCCTTCTCCGCGGCCGTGCACTCGCGCTGCAGGACGTCCTTGCAGTTGCGGCGGAACCACTTGTCGACCCTGGCGGTGTCGGTGAAGGTCGACGGGTTGACGGACGGCGCCAGCGGCTCGAGCGCCTTGCCGGTGCCGGCGTGGCGGCCCGCCTGCGTGGGCGGCATGCCGTGACAGGAGCCGCAGGACCACTCGCCGCCATGCCGGCTGCCGAAGAACACGCGGCCGCGGTCGTCCTGTCCCGGCGCACCGGCGGCGGCGCTCCAGCGCGCGAGCTGCTGAGCCGGCGTGGTGTCGCCGGCCCAGGCAGGCCCCCCGGCTACCGCCACCACGGCCAGGACCAGGGGCGGAAGACGGAAGGTCGGGGCGGGCCGTCGCGATGTCGATGTCATGTCGCGTCATTCTTCGCAGCCGGGCTGAACCGATGGTGAAGCCGCCGTTCACCGGCCGTTCAGGATCGGACCCCGACAATGCCGCGATGCAGGCGCGCCGACCCGTCCACCCGCGTCCGCTGGCGGTCTGGCTCGCGGCGGTCCTCGTCGCCGTGCCGGCGATGGCCGACGGCGACCACGATCGCGCCCGCACGGCCGTGCAGGCAGGCAAGGTGCTGCCGTTGAAGACGATCCTCGAACGACTGGAGCGCGATCACCCCGGACAGGTGCTCGAGGTCGAGCTCGAGCCGGACGGCGACCGCTGGATCTACGAGATCAAGCTGCTGCAACCGGGCGGGCGGCTGGTGAGGCTCGAGCTCGACGCCGCGACCGCGGAGCTGCTGCGTCGCAGCGAGCGTGCGGGCAAGACCGAGTCACGCCCCTGATACCGTCGCCCCCGTGAGACTGCTCCTCGTCGAAGACGACCCGACCTTGCGCGCGCAGCTCCGGGTCGGCCTCGTCGAGGCCGGCTATGCCGTCGACGAGGTCGACAACGGCCGCGATGCGCACTTCCTGGGCGACACCGAGGCGTACGACGCCGTCGTGCTCGATCTCGGCCTGCCGCTGGTCGATGGACTGACCGTGCTCAAGCGCTGGCGCGACGCGGGCCGGGCCATGCCGGTGCTCGTGCTCACGGCCCGCGACAGCTGGAGCGAGAAGGTGGCCGGCATCGACGCCGGAGCGGACGACTACCTGACCAAGCCCTTCCACATGGAGGAGCTGCTCGCCCGTGTCCGCGGCCTGATCCGGCGCGCTGCCGGTCAGGCATCCCCGGTCCTCCGGTGCGGCGATCTCGCGCTCGACACGCGCAGCGGCCGCGTCACGTGGGGCGGACAGGCGCTGACGCTGACGAGCCACGAGTTCAAGGTCCTCGACTACCTGATGCACCGACCCGGCGCCGTGGTCTCCCGGACGGAGCTGACGGAGCACATCTACGCACAGGACTTCGACCGGGACTCCAACACCATCGAGGTGTTCGTCGGCCGCCTGCGCAAGAAGCTGCCGCACGCGCTGATCGAGACGGTTCGCGGCCAGGGCTACCGCCTGGCGCCGAAGTGACCCGCGGGTCGGGCTCGCTGCGCCTGCGCCTGCTGGGCGCCACGCTGGCGACTCTGGCGCTGGCGCTGGCCGGGGCGCATGGGTGGCTCTCGGGACTGTTCCGCGACCACGTGCTGCGGCAGTTCGATGTCGCCCTGGAGCAGCAGCTCGACCAGCTGGTCGCGCGTCTGGAATTCGATGCCCAGGGCCAGCCCGTCATCGACGCGCGAGGCATGAGCGACCCGCGCTGGGAGAAGGCCTACTCGGGCCTCTACTGGCAGATCGAGCCCCTGCCTCGCCAGGAAGGCCGCAACCCGGGGGTGCTGCGCTCGCGCTCGCTTTGGGATGCCGAGTTGCGCGTGCCCGACGACCTGCCGGCCGACGGCGCCGTCCATCGGCACGACGGCACGGGTCCCCGGGGCGAGGCGCTGCGCGTCCTCGAGCGATCGCTGCAGGCGCCCGGGGCGGCCGCGCCCCGATGGCGGCTGATCGTGGCCGGGGACTCGCGCGAGGTGGCGGCGGCCGCCGAGCGCTTCACCGGCGTGCTCGCGGCCTCGCTCGGTGCGCTGGGGGTGCTGCTGGTGCTGGCCTCGCTCGCGCAGGTCGCGCTGGGGCTCGCGCCGCTCGGGGCCATGCAGGCGGGACTGCAGCGCGTCAGGCAGGGCCAGGCGCAGCGCCTGCAGGGACGGTTCCCGTCCGAGGTCCAGCCCCTCGTCGACGAGTTCAACGGCGTGCTCGACCGCAACGCCGAAGTGGTGGAGCGCGCGCGCGCCCACGCCGGAAACCTGGCGCACGCGCTGAAGACGCCGCTGGCCATCCTGGGACAGGCGGCGCGCGACGCACCACCGTCGGAGTTCTCGGCGCTCGTGGGCGACCAGGTCCGCGTCGCCGAGCGGCACATGCACTGGCACCTCGCGCGCGCGCGCGCATCGGCCGTGCGGAACGTGCCGGGACAACGCACGCCGGTCGGGCCCGTGGTGGCGAGCCTGCTGCGCACGATGGACCGGCTGCATGCCGATCGCCATCTGGACCTGGGCGCCGACGAGATGCCGCCCGATCTCGCGTTTGCCGGCGCCGAGGAGGACCTGCAGGAAATGGTCGGCAACCTGCTCGACAACGCCTGCCGCAGCGCCCGCACCGCCGTCGCGGTCCGGGCCGAGCGCGACGGGACGCGGTTGCGACTCTCGGTGGACGACGACGGACCCGGCATCGCGCCCGAGCGGCGGACCGAGGTGCTGCAGCGCGGCGTCCGACTCGACGAGACACGGGTCGGCAGCGGGCTGGGTCTGGCCATCGTGGTGGACCTGGCGCGGCTCTATGGCGGTGACCTGGCGCTCGGGACCGCACGCGCCGGCGGTCTCAGCGCGCAGCTGCTGCTGCCGGCGGCGCACGACGCCCCGCCGTAGCATCGGCCCATGCGCCTGCTCATCGTCGAGGACGACGTCCAGCTCGGGGACGCGCTCGCCGCGGCGCTGCGCGGCATCGGCCACGCGGTGGACTGGTTCCGCGACGGCGCCGCGGCCGATGCGGCCCTGGCCGGGGCGCCGTTCGATGCCGTGCTGCTGGACCTGGGCCTGCCGGGTGCCGACGGACTCGAGTGGCTGCGCCGCTGGCGCGCCCGGGGCGTCGATCTGCCGGTGCTGGTGCTGACGGCACGCGACGGCACCGATCACCGCATCGCCGGTCTCGACGGCGGCGCCGACGACTACCTCGTGAAGCCGATCGCCACCGACGAGATCGCGGCGCGGCTGCGCGCGCTGCTGCGGCGTGCCGGCGGCCGCGCCCAGCCCGTGTGGACCCACGGCGCGCTGGACTACGACCCCTCGGCCAGGACCGTGCGCTGGCGCGGCGCACCCGTCGAGCTGACGGCGCGCGAGATGGCGCTGCTCGAGGCCCTGATGCTGCAGCCGCAGCGTGTGCTGTCCAAGGCGCAGCTGCAGGAGAAGCTCTACGGATGGGGCGATGGCGAGCCAGAGAGCAACGCGCTCGAGGTGCATGTGCATCACCTGCGCCGCAAGATCCACCCCGGCGTGGTGCGCACCGTGCGTGGCGTGGGCTACGCGCTGGGCGCCGCCGAGGACGTCGAGTGAGCCTGCAGCGGCGACTGCTGCTGTTCCTGCTCGTCGGGGCGCCCCTGGCCTGGGCCCTCGCGGCGCTGCTGTCGATGGACCGCGCCCGCCAGGAGATCGACGAGCTCTTCGACACCGAGATCATCCGCCTCGCGCGCCAGGTGCAGTCGACGTTGAGCGGGACGCGGCCCGGTCCGGGCGCTGCGGTCGCGCCGCTGGCCGGCGATGCGCGCGGCGAGGCCGACCTGCGCGACCTGGCGGTCGCCGTCTGGGACGCGAACGGCAGGCCGGTGCTGATGGACAGCGAAGGCGCCCAGCTGCCGTACCGCCCTGATGCCGTGGGCTTCGTCGAGCTGGCGGTCGAAGGCCGTCCGTGGCGGGTCTACTACCTGCAGTCGTCCGGCGGAGAGTGGCTGGTCGCCGCCGGCCAGAGCGTGCACGAGCGGGAGGAGCTGGTCTCGAACCTGCTTGCCAGCCAGCTGCTGCCCTGGCTCCTGATGCTGCCGCTGCTGCTGGCGGCCATGGCCTGGGGGGTCCGGCGCGCGATGGCCCCGCTGCACGCACTCACCGCCGAGCTGCAGGGCCGCGGGGCCGACGAGCTTCGGCCGGTGCCGGCCGACCACGCGCCTCGGGAGCTCCAGCCCATGCTCGAGGCGATGAACGGGCTGTTCCGGCGCATCGAGGCCACGCTGGCGCGCGAGCGCCGCTTCACCGCCGACGCGGCGCACGAGCTGCGCACGCCGCTGGCGGCGCTGCGCGCGCAGTGGGACGCGCTGCGCGCGGCGCCCGAGGGCGTGGCCCGGCACGAGGCCGAGGCGCGCCTGGGCCGCGGCCTGGACCGGCTGGACCGGCTGGTGACGCAGATGCTGGCGCTGTCGCGCCTGGAGGCCACCGACCGCCTGCGGGCCCCGGTGCCGGTGGACTGGCCGCCGCTGGTGGAGCAGGCCCTGGGCGACGTGCTGCCGCTGGCCGACCGCCGCCGCATCGAGCTCGCGGTGGAGGGCGATCCGTCGGCCTTCGCGCTGCAGGGCGACGCCGGCCTGCTGGCCGTGCTGCTGCGCAACCTGCTGGACAACGCGGTGCGCTACGTGCCGGAGGGCGGCACCGTGCTGCTGCGCTATGCGCCGGGCGCGCTGGAGGTGGAGAACGGCGGCCCGGCGCTGACGCCCGAGGCGCTGGCGCGCCTGGGCGAGCGCTTCCACCGCGACGACGGCCAGGCCGAAGGCGGCAGCGGGCTGGGCCTGTCGATCGCGCAGCGCGTGGCGGCGCTGCACGGGCTGCGCCTGAGCCACGGGCCGCGGGCCGACGGCACGGGCGTCGTCGCCCGGGTCAGTTCGTCCTGAGCCTGGCCATCAGCGCGCGGGCTTCCTCGCGCCGGCCGGTGTCGGCGATCTGGCGGCC
>JALORQ010000156.1 GCA_025458805.1 Rubrivivax sp. | reverse complement strand
GACACGGTCGCCGGCCAGTCGGTGAAGATGCCCAGCACGCCGACGTCGCGGGCGAGCACGTCGATGACGGTCATCACGTCGCCCTCGCGCTCGATCGCGCTGTCGATCGTCTGGTAGTAGAAGCCGTTGCCGCCGTCGGCCAGGATGCCCGAGCGCTCGAGCGTCCAGGTGATGAGATCGAGCCCGGCCGCCTTGGCGTCGAGCGCGGCCTGCGACGGCACGATCTTCCCGTTCGCGTCGACCGCGAGCAGCGCGAAGGTCGGCGGCGCCCAGATGTTGATGCCCTGCGCCTTGTACGACGCCAGCTCGGCGGCGCCGGGCAGGTCGGCCGGCGTGTTGGCGTCGTCCAGGTAGACCGCCTGGCGGCCGTACGCGGGCGTGCGCTGCACCCAGTACTCGACGTCGGGCTTGTGGAACGACTGGGGCCAGACGTTGCGCGGCGGCACGCCGGCGGCGCGGTACTCGTCGATCAGCTTCTGCGCATACTGCTCCTGCGTGAAGCCGTCGAAGGGCATCGCGACGCTCGGGAACTTCAGCTCGGGCGTCATCTTCACGCCCAGCTGCTTGAACAGCTCGATGCTCTCGGCGTGTGTCAGCAGCGTCCCGCTGGTCGGACCGGAGTACAGGTCGGTGCGCCAGTTGGCGGTACCGCCCAGGTACTCCTGCACCGTGCGCGCGCGTGGGTTGAAGGCGTCCATCTTGCCGCGCAGCGTCTTGAACTCGGCCAGCGTGATCTCGCTGGTGCGGCATTCGGCGCTCGCCGGCGTCACGAGGTTCCCGGCGCCGTCGAAGACGGCTGGCGTGAAAGGCTTGATGCAGGTCGCGGCCAGCGGTGTCGCCAGGATGTTCGTCGTGGTGTGCAGGTCGTTCTGCGCATGGCGGCAGACGAGCTGCTTGTCCTTGGTGAACGTGACGTCGCATTCGAGGATGCCGGCGCCGCTGCGCGCGGCAGCGATGTAGCTCTCGCGCGTGTGCTCCGGAAACTGCATCGCCGCGCCGCGGTGGCCGATCGAGAAGTCGCGTCGCGTGAATCGGTTGCGCTCGGCCGCGCAGGCCTGCAGCTTCTGCTTCAGCGCGCCGTCGGCCATGTCGTCGACGAGGAAGTACGGCCGCGGACCGAGCTGCGCGGTGCGCGCGATCGGCGGCTCGGCGGCCTGGGCGGCGCCGGCGAGCGCAAGGCACAGCGCGCCGAGCATCCTGGCGGTGGAACGGGGACGGTTCATGCGGGGCTCCGGTGGTCGTGGACGTCGCCCGGCACGCACGGGTGCCGGGCACGGACGACGCTAGGAGCCCCCCGTGGCAGCGCGGTGACGGCGCATCACGCGCACGGCACGACGAGTTAGGGATGGCGACGGACGACCTTCAGGTCTTCGTCGACCACGCCGGCGGCCGCTTGTCGATGAAGGCCTGCACGCCTTCGAGCGCCGAGGCGTCCATCATGTTGCAGGCCATCGTGCGCCCGGCGTCGTCGTAGGCCTCGGCGATCGGGCGCTCGAGCTGCCGGTAGAAGAGGCCCTTGCCGGCAGCGATCGCGACGGCGGGCTTGGCGACGATGGCGGCGACCAGGCGCTCGACCTCGGCATCGAGCTGCCCCGCCGCAGCGACGCGGTTGACCAGCCCCTTCTCGCGCGCCTCGGCAGCACCGATGAACTCGCCGGTGACCAGCATCTCGAAGGCGAACTTGCGCGACAGGTTGCGCGACAGCGCGACGCTGGGCGTGCTGCAGAACAGGCCCAGGTTGACGCCGCTGACCGCGAACCGCGCGTCCTCGGCCGCCACCGCGAGGTCGCACATCGCGACCAGCTGGCAGCCCGCCGCGGTGGCGATGCCGTGCACGCGGGCGACGACCGGCACCGGCAGGCGCTGGATCGTCATCATCATCCGCGCGCACTGCGCGAACAGCCGCTCGTAGTAGTCGTACGACGGCGCGGCGCGCATCTCCTTCAGGTCGTGGCCGGCGCAGAAGGCGCGGCCGGCGCCGGCGATGACGACCACGCGCGCCGTCGCATCGGCGGCGACGCGGTCGAGCGCGGCCTGCAGCGCGTCGAGCATCGCCTCTGAGAGCGAGTTGAAGGCCTGCGGCCGGTTCAGCGTCAGCGTGACGACGCCGCGCGAGTCCTTCTCGTGCAGCACCAGCGGTTCGGCGGTGGCGGGCGGGGTGTCGTGACTCATGGCGGGTCTCCGGGTCATTCGATGGCCGAGGCGGACTTCGCGCGTTCGCGCAACTGGAACTTCTGGATCTTGCCGGTGCTGGTCTTCGGGATCGGCTCGAAGCGGATCTCGCGCGGCACCTTGTAGCCGGCCAGCAGCGAGCGGCAGTGCGCGACCAGCTCGTCGGCCGTCACGCCGGCGTCGGGCTTGACCTCGACGTAGGCCACCGGGGTCTCGCCCCACTTGGGGTCGGGCCGCGCGACCACCGCGCAGGCGAGCACCGCCGGGTGGCGGTAGAGCGCATCCTCGACCTCGATCGAACTGATGTTCTCGCCGCCCGAGATGATGATGTCCTTGCTGCGGTCCTTGATCTTGACGTAGCGATCGGGCTCGATCACCGCGAGGTCGCCGGTGTGGAACCAGCCGCCGGCGAACGCCTTCTCCGTGGCCGACGGGTTCTTCAGGTAGCCCTTCATGACGATGTTGCCGCGGAACATGATCTCGCCCATGGTCTGGCCGTCGGCCGGCACCTCGGACATCGTCTCGGGGTCGAGCACGGTCATGCCCTCCTGCAGCACGTAGCGCACGCCCTGGCGTCCGTTGAGCCGTGTCTGCTCGGACAGCGACTCGGCCGCCCAGGTCTCGCGCTTGACGGCCACCGACGCCGGGCCGTAGACCTCGGTGAGGCCGTAGACGTGCGTGATGTCGAAGCCGAGCTTCGCCATTCCCTCGATCATTGCCGCCGGCGGAGCGGCGCCGGCCACCATGCCGCGCACCTTCTGGCGAATGCCCTCGCGCCACTCGGCCGGTGCGTTGACGAGCAGGTTGTGCACGATCGGTGCGGCGCAGTAGTGGTCGACGCCGTGCTCGCGCATCGCGTCGAGGATGGCCTTCGCCTCGACGCGGCGCAGGCACACGTGCGTGCCTCCCAGCATCGCCACCGTCCACGGGAAGCACCAGCCGTTGCAGTGGAACATCGGCAGCGTCCAGAGATACCTCGGGAAGTGCGGCATCGTCCAGGTCGCCGCATTGCATACCGCGTTGAGGTAGGCGCCCCGGTGGTGCGTGACGACGCCCTTCGGGTCGCCGGTGGTGCCGCTGGTGTAGCTGACCGCGATCGCGTCCCACTCGTCGGCCGGGCCCTCCAGCCGCGCGAGCGGGTCGTGCGCGGCGAGCAGCGCCTCGTACTCGTGCACGCCGACGCGCTCCCCCGGCCCGGCGTACTCGCCGTCGCAGACGTCGATCACGACAGGGATGCGGCCGTGCACCTCGCGCAGCAGGCGCAGCGCCTCGGCGATGACCGGCGAGAACTCGCGGTCGGTGATCAGCACCTGCGCCTCGCAGTGGTTCATCTGCCAGGCCAGCAGCGGCGCGTCGAGCCGGGTGTTGAGCGTGTTGAGCACGGCCCCGAGCGCCGGCACCGCGTAGTGCGCCTCGACCATCTCGGGCGTGTTGGCGAGCATCGTGCTCACCGTGCCACCGCGGCCGATGCCAAGCGCGCGCAGCGCCGCCGCCAGTCGGGCGCTGCGTTCGCGGCACTGCGCCCAGCTCATCCGCCGCCCGCCGTGCACCACCGCCGGCAGATCGGCGAACACCTCGGCGCTGCGCTCGACGAAGCTCACCGGGCTCAATGCGACGAAGTTGGCTGCCTGACGGTCGAGATCGCGGTCATAGATGCCCATGGTCGCCCCCGCTGCGGATGTCCTCTGCCGCATGTTACGCGCGACCGCACGGCCCCGCGGTCCCGCTCAAGAGCCAGCCCCCGCGGACGATAAGGCAAGGATGAAGACGGCACCGAAGCCGCGGGGACGTTGGCTGCGCGTCCGCGCCGGCGCGTCCGCGCTCGCGTGCGCCGCGGCCGTCGCCGCTGCGGGAGCCGCAGGCGCGGGCGTGACCGGCCGGGCGCCGCCAGCGCTGCTGCAGGCGATCGACGCGGCCGGCCAGGACCATCCGCGCCATGCGCTCGCCCAGGCCGCCGATCGCCTCGCCGCCGCGCGGGCGCGCCGCGATGCGGAGGCCGAGTTCTGGATGCTTCTCGGGCGCGCGCGCGTCGAGTCGCTGCTCGAGGACGCCGTCGCTGCGCGATCGACCCTGGACGAGGCCGCCGCGCTGCTGGCGCGCCAGCCGTCGCCGACGCCGCGCCAGCGCCTGTGGCTCGAGATCGACCGCGTGGCCGCCGAGTCGACCACGCGGCCGGGCCGCGAGCTGCTGCAGCAGGTCGCCGCGATGCGGCCGCGCATCGCGGCGCTGGGCGATCCCGCGCTGGCCTGCGACCTCGCCGCGACCGAGCTGTGGCTGCTGCAGGACGTCGACAGCCACGACGAGGCCTGGCTGCTCGCCGAGGAGCTGGAGCGCTGCGGACGCGACACCGGTCAGCCGCTCCTGATGTCGAGCGCGCGCGCCGCGATGGCCAGGCTGGCCGCGCTGCTCCCGGCGGGAACCCCCGGCGGCACCGATCCGCTCGAACACATCGGACGCGCGCTGCTGGCCCTGGACGACGTGCCGTCGAGATTCCGGCGCAGCCTGGTCGAGTACGACGCGGGCGTGGCGCTGCGGCGCAGCGGCCGCCCCGCCGAGGCGATCCCCTTCCTGCACCGGGCCCTCGCGCTCAGCCGCGAGCTCGACGACGATGCGGGCATCGCCGCGGCCCAGATCGTGACCGCCGAGGCGCTGCTCGATCTGGGCACCTCCGCAGAGGCCTTGCCGCTGCTGGCCGAGGCCGAGCGGATGCTCGAGGGCCGCGACGGGGGCTTCCGGATGATCCGGGTGCACGAGCTGCGCCTGCTCGCGATGTCTCGGCTGCGCGCGCCCGGCATCGACGGCGCGATCGCGGCCGCTCGGCGCTGGGACCTCGAGAGCCTGCAGCCGGCCGCCCGCGCCAGGCTGGCGCGCGCGCTGGCCGGCGCGCACGCCGCCCAGGAGCGCTTCGCCAGCGCGTACGCCGAACTGACGCGCGCCGACGAACTCGAGCGCAGCGCACGCGAAGGCGCGCGCGACGTCCAGGTGCTGCGCCTCCAGGCACGCTACGACGCCGCGCGCCGCGAGGCCGAGAACGCCGAACTGCGCTATCGCGGACAGGCCTCGCAGCTGCTGGTCGAGCGGCAGCAGGCGGAACAGCGCGCCTTGTGGACCGTGCTCGCGCTGCTTCTGGTCATGCTCGGCGGCGCCGCGGTCGCCGCCTGGCAGCAGACGGCGCGGCGCCGCGAACTGGCCGAGCTCGCCCTGCGCGACGACCTGACCGGACTGCCGAACCGCCGCGCGGTCACCGCGTACGCGCAGGCGCAGTTCGAGCAGGCGCGGCGGCTCGGGCTGCCGCTGGTGGTCGCCGTCATCGACCTCGACCACTTCAAGCTCGTCAACGACCGGCACGGACATGCCGTCGGCGACGCCACGCTGCGCGCCTTCGGCCAGGCCGCGCGCACCGTGCTGCGCGAGCAGGACCGCCTCGGCCGCTGGGGCGGCGAGGAGTGGCTGCTCGTGATGCCCGGGATGCGGGGTGACGACCTGCGCCCCGTCTTCCGGCGCCTGCGCGAGGGCTTCGCGACGACGGCCGTCGACGGGCTCGAGGGCCGCCACGGCTTCACTTTCTCGATGGGGGGTGCCGAGGTCGATGCCGGCACCGCGACGGTCGACGCGCTGATCGCGGCGGCCGACCGGGCGCTGTTCCGCGCCAAGGCGCTGGGCCGCGACCGGCTCGCGCTCGCCGGCGAGGCACCCGACGCGCCGCCCGCCGCGCCCACGCCCCGCGGCGCGGTCGCGACCGCCTGACCGGCACGGCGCCGGCCGCGCCGAGCGTTCAGCGGCAGGCGGCGGCCAGCGCCTGGTCGACATCCCACAGGATGTCGTCGATGTGCTCGAGACCGACCGAGATGCGCACCATCTCGGGCGTGACGCCGGCGGCGCGCTGCTGCGCCGGGTCGAGCTGGCGGTGCGTGGTGCTTGCCGGGTGGCTGATCAGCGTGCGCGTGTCGCCGATGTTCACGAGGTGGCTCATGAACTGCGCGGCCTCGATGAATCGCACCCCGGCGGTCTGCCCGTCGCCGTCGGACGCGTTCACGCCGAAGGCGAGCAGCCCGGAGGCGCCCCGCATCTGCCGCCCGAGCAGCGCGTGCTGCGGGTGGCCCTCGAGCCCCGGGTAGTTGACGAAGCTCACCCGCGGGTCGCCCTGCAGGAACTTCGCCACCGCGAGCGCGTTGGCGCAGTGCCGCTCCATGCGCAGCGGCAGCGTCTCGACACCCTGCAGGATCTGCCAGGCGCTCGTGGGAGCGAGCGCGGCACCGTAGACGCGCAGCGTCTCCATGCGGCAGCGCATCGTGAAGCCGAAGTCGCCGAAGGTCTCGTAGAACTTCACGCCGTGGTAGCCGGGGCTGGGTTCGGTCATGCCCGGGAACTTGCCGTTGTCCCAGGGGAAGCGGCCGCTTTCCACCACCACGCCGGCCAGCGTGGTGCCGTGGCCGCCGAGGTACTTGGTGGCGCTGTGCACGACGATGTCGGCGCCATGCGCGATCGGGTTGCACAGGAACGGGCTCGGCACCGTGTTGTCGATCACCAGCGGCACGCCGTGCGCATGCGCGACCTCGGCGACAGCAGCGATGTCGAGCACCACCAGGCTCGGGTTGCCGAGCGACTCGGCGTAGACCGCGCGCGTGTTGGGGCGCATCGCGGCGGCGAAGGCCTCGGGCGAGGTGGCGTCGACGAAGGTGGTCTCGACGCCGAACTTCCTCAGGTTGACCGCCAGCATCGTCACCGTGCCGCCGTAGAGCGCACCGGCGGCGACGACGTGGTCGCCGGCCTGGAGGATGGTCATCAGCGCCATCGCCTCGGCGGCCATGCCCGACGCGCCGGCCACCGCCGCCCGCCCGCCTTCCAGCGCCGCGACGCGTTCCTCCAGCGCCGCCACGGTAGGGTTGCTCAGGCGCGAGTAGACGTTGCCGAAGGTCTGCAGGTTGAACAGGCTCGCGGCGTGGTCGGCGCTGTCGAAGACGAAGCTGGTCGTCTGGTAGATCGGCAGTGCGCGCGCGCCGGTGGCGGCGTCGGGGATCTGGCCGGCGTGGATCGCCAGCGTCTCGGGCTTGAAGGCGTGGTCGGCCATGGCGGATCGGCGGTAGACGGGGTTCGGGCGGAGATCGCGCGGCAGCAGCCGCGCCGGCGTCAGGGCAGGAAACCGCGCGCAGCCAGCAGCTCGCGCAGGCGGTCGGCGTCGACCCGGAAGACGTCGGGGTCGTACTTGTG